>NZ_BMJQ01000007.1 GCF_014643535.1 Aliidongia dinghuensis
GCGGCCGGTCCAGACGTAGAAGATCAGGCGTTCGACGATGACGAAGGTCGCGAGCGCCGCGGCGGTATAGAGCAGCCAGAAGGTGATGGTGTGCAGCCACTCGACGGTGGACATGGGCGATTGCTCCTCGAAAAGAAGGGCGGACCCGGGGGATCCGCCCGTAGCCGGTCTTAGAAGTCGGCCGAGACCTTGATGCTGAAGAACAGCGGCGAGCCGACGGTGTAGGTGGGCGTGCCCGAGGCGCCGATCGTGCCTTGGCGCGTCGTCACCGCATGGGCGTTGATGGCGCCGCTGCTGGCGCCGTAGCCGAAGAACAGGTAGTCGCGGTCGAACAGGTTATCGACGTTGAACTGGATCTTCACGTTGTTGACGACCTTGACCATGTCGTCCGGCACGGCATAGCCGGCGAACAGGTCGACCTTCATGTAGCCCGGGATCTTTTCGTCATTGACCAGCGTCGCTTCGCGCGAGCTCGTCCATTTCGGCGAAAGACCGATGTAGGCGCCCGGGAAGAAGGGCGGCGAATAGCTGGCGACCCCCGAGATCTGCCATTTCGGCGTGTTCGGATAGACCTTGCCCGAGGTCGGGATGGCGAAGTCGAGGATCCCCGGCTTGCCGCCGCTGGCCGCGATCGACGTCAGCAGATCGCTCTTGATAAGCGACTTGGTGTAGGAGGCGGACGCGTAGAGATTGACGTCATAGATCGGCTTGGCCGTGCCGATCTCGAGCTCGACGCCGCGGTTGTGCACGGTGCCGGCGTTGATGTCGGTGAAGGAGGTCGGGTCGTCCGGCAGGGCGATGTTGAGCTGGCGGTTCTGGAAATTGACCGCGAAGGCCGAGATCGAGGCCAGCACATACGGGTTCTGGAAGCGATAGCCGACGTCGAGGTTCCAGGCGGTTTCCTGGATCTGGTTGCCGACCGTGTTGTAGGCGTTCTCGTAGAGCGTGTAGTTGCTGGGCGCCCGCGCGTTCTTCTGCAGATTGGCGAAGACCTGGTTCTCTTCGGTGATCTTGAAGCTGGTCTGGATGCTGGGCAGGTAGTTCAGGTAATCGACGCTCGGGTGGATGACGTTCGGCAAGCCCGTCGCGAGCGCGAAGGGCAGCCTGTTATTGCCGTCGCGGTTCGTCTCCTGCCGCTTGATACCGAGCACGACTTTCGCGCGGTCATTGAGGAAGGTCGAGGTGTTTTCCAGGTACGCGATCTTGGTATCGTTGAACGTCAGCTGGTCACGGCCCTGGACGAGCGTGCCGTCCGGACGATGCAGCAGCAGATCGTTCTGGTTCGCCCAGACGTCGATCTCGCCCGTCGGCCCGATGCTCTCGAACGGCTGGGTCTGGTGATGGCGCGAATGATCGTAGTTGAGGCCGAACCGGACCGTGTCCCAATCGAGCGCTTCATACGTGAACTTCGTATTCACGCCCGGTCGCTGGGTCGAGGTGATCGACGGCCGGTAATAGAGGATCGTGTCGAGCTTGTCGCCATCGCCATTGAGATCGGGCGTGGTGAAGGGGGCGGTGCCCACGAAGGCCGCCGGGCGGCTCGAGCCGAAGCCGGCATAGGCGTTGGTGGCGCTGCCTTCGGTGAGCGAGCTGGTGCCGCCGCCGTTGCCGTAGCCGTTCCAGTAATAGGGCTCGACGCTGGCGCGCAGATTGTCGAGCAGCTTCAGGTCGGCCGTGAAGCTCGCGATCTCGTTGTTGAACGGGTTGACGCGGTATTTGTAGTAGTTGCCGTAGTTGTACGCGAGATTGGGATAGGCGGAGGTCAGCTTCTGCGTGCCGCCGGTGCCGGTCTGGTTGGCGGCCTGGTTCTGCACCGTGCCCTTCACCGGCGGCGCGAACGGCGTGAAATTCGGCTCGAAGTCGAAATTGCGCCCGAAAGTCTGGAACTGCGCCAGCGTTGGGTTGAGGAAAGAATTGTTGACCGCCGAGTTGAAGAATGAATAGGCCGAGAACTTGCTGCCGCCCGGCGTCTCGTAGACGGCGCCGAAATCGAGGTGATCACGGTCGGCGTTACCCGGCCCCTTCCACTTGTCCGTTTCCGCTTTCGAATAGGACAGGAACATGCGGAACGTGGTGTTGAACAGGTCGCCGGTGTCGATGCGGCCGAAGCTCTTGAAGAAATTGTTCTGGCCGATCGACTGTACGATGCGCACGCGGCGGTATTCGGTCGGCTCCTGCGGCACGACCGAGACCGCACCGCCGACGGCGCCGCCCTGCGGCTGATCCGGATCCGGCGCGCCCTGGGTGATGCTGATCTCCTCCAGGTTCTCCGCGTCGACGTATTCCTGCGGAAAGACCGCGTAGTTGCCGCTGTCGTTGACCGGCACGCCGGCGATGGTGAAGCCGATCTCGTCGGAGTTGAAGCCGCGCACCGACAGCTGGCCGCCGAACAGGCCCGTGCCGTCGGTCGACTGCGCGTTCACGCCCGGCGTGCGGTCGAGCAGCTGGAAGATGTTGGCGCTGGCCGGGTGGCGCTCGATCGCCTCCTTGGTGACGGTCGAGCGTTCCTTGCCGCCGTCTTCCTGAATGATGTAGCCGTTGCCCGGCGCATCCTCGGCCGGCGTGTCGACGGTCACTTTGCCGACGTTGGTCGCCTGCTGCGGCGTCACCTGCTGCGGGGCTGCCTGTTGGGCGAGCGCGCCGCTGCTGATCAACGCAGTGCTGGCCAGGAGAAAGGTCAGTAATTTGCTTTGGTTCATAATGGTGCTCCGGGGACAGATCTTCAGGAGTACGCGTAGCTGAGCGTCACGACGAAGCGGTGCTCGGGTGCACCGGGAAAGGTTCCGGCCGGGAAGGGCGGGTAGGAGCCGCCGCGCACGAGCGCCAAGGCGGCCTGGTCGAGGATGAGCGAGCTCGACGAGGTCTGGATGCCGGCCTCCTTGACGGCGCCGGACCGGTCGAGCCGGAACCAGACCTCGACCTCGCCGTGCGGGCGGGCGAGCCGCGCCTCCTTGCTGGTCGGGTAGTGCTTGTTCGCCTCGATGTCGGCGCGGATCTGCGCCGCGTAGGCGTCCTCGGCCCCGGCGCTCGACGGGCGGGCCGGCGTCGGAGCTGCCGCGGGCGCCGGAGCGGCGGCAGGCGCGCTCATTGCCGGCGTGGCCGCTGTCGCCGCCTGCTGCGAGGCGGGCTGCTCAGGTGCCGGTTGCGGGGCCGGCTGGGGCGCCGGATGTGGCGTCGGCCGCGCCACCGGCTTCGGCCGGGCGACGGGGGCGAGGCGGGGCGGGGCCGGCGCTGGTTGCGGTGGTGCCGGTTGTGGGGGCGCCGGTTGTGGAGGAGCCGGGTCGGGCGGGGGCGGCGCCGGCGGCGTGGGCGCCGGCTCGGGTGGCGGCGGCACCGGTTCGGGCATGGTGGTCAGCTGGATCTTGACCGGCGGCGCGTCGGGGGCTTTCGGCGGCTTCGGCAGCGACCGCGTCGTCAGCACGAGGGCGGCGGCGACGACCAGGATCGTCGGCGCGGCAGCCACCCAGCCGCGTGCCCGGTAGAGCAGCTCCACGGCGTCAATCCCGCTTCTTCGTCGCCATGGACAGCGCGTCGATGCCCGCGGCCTTCACCGCGTCGAGCGCGTCGACCAGGCGCTGCATCTCGACCGTCCGGTCGCCGTTGATGATGACGTTGACGTGCGGGTCGGCCGCATGCAGCGCCGTGAGCCGCTGGGTCAGTTCGTCCGCCGTGACCGCGGCGCCGTCGAGCTGCATCTCGCCGCTCGGCGCCAGCGTGATGATGACGTTCTTGACCGCGCGATTGTCCTCGGGCTGCGAAGATTGCGGCAGCGTGGTCTTGATGCCAAGCGCCGGGATCACGTTGATGCTGATGAGAACAAAGAAAACCAGCAGGAACATCATGACGTCGATCATCGGAATGATCTCGATGCGCGCCTGTTTTCTTGGCTCCTCAGTCCATCTACGCATGGTTGTCCCCGAATTTGCTGACTTCGCGCAGGTATAATCATTCGTTCACAATGATGTGGCCGATTTGATCTTTGCTGCGGCGCGGGAACCTAAGGATTCGAGATGTCGATCAAATGAGAGATATATTTCGATTTTTTGAAACGCGAGAGCCGATTTCCGCAATTGTCCAGGTGTATTATTGTCGCAACAGGCGCCGGCTGCGGTTGTTTATCGACGAGTTTTGACGTTGTCTGATCTAACGCCGGCATTCGCGTCGCGTCAGTTCCGGGCCGGAGCGCCCGACCTCTGGTCGCCGGATCCGCTCATCGGCAATCCCTTGGCCGATGTCCGGGTATCGAATGGCTGCGCGTCGAGCGCGCCTGTTAGTGCGTGGCGTTCAGTACACGGGGTTCAGCCGTGCCGGCTGCTCACTGTGGCTGGCTTGCGTAATATTCGGCTGCGGCGTCGATCTCCGCCGGCGTCATGCGGCGGGCGACGTTGCGCATCTGCTCGCTGATGTCGTTGTGCCGGTCGCCGGACGCGAAGGCTTGCAACTGCGCCTTCAGATAGACCGCGGACTCCCCGTCGAGCCACGGGCTGCCGGTTTTGGTGTCCATGCCGCCGTGGCACGCGGCGCAGGGCGGGATGTTGCGCATGGGCGCGCCATGCGCGACGATCGACGGCGCTGTCGAGCCACCCGCCGGATGATAGGCCGGCGGGCGCGGCAGATAGGCGTAATAGGCCGCGAGATCCCGCATGTCCCGGTCGCTGAGATTCGCGATCATGGGCGACATGATCGCGTTCGTCCGGGCACCGGTCTTGAAATCCTGCAGCTCCTTGTAGACGGACGCCGCATATTGGCCGGCGAGGTTCGGCGAATTCGCCTCGCTCAAGCCGCGGGCGCCGTGGCACATGGTGCATTTGAGCGCGAGCGTTGCGCCGCGGCCGATCGATTCCGCGGTGGCGTCGTCGAGCATCTGCGGCGTCACCACGACGGTCGACGCCACGAACGTGGGCGCGGCCGCGCTCGGTTCGGATTTCAGCCAAGTGCGCGGCACGCCGGCGGCGCTGCAGATTGCATTCCAGATGCCCTGGAACTGCGCGTCGGGCTCGACCGACGGCAGCCAGATGAAGCCGACGAACGCGGAAAACACGCCGACCGCGACCGTGATGCCGACGCTGGCCCTGAACCACGGGTTGCCTAGGGAGAAGACGCGCTCCTGGCTCATTGTCCGGCTCCGACGACGACGGCGGGGACGGAGGTGTTGTTGAGCGCCGCCAACTGGGCGATCGGATAGCCATAGTTCGCGATCGTGAGCCCGATCATCAAGGCCGCCCAGAGCGCGAAGCCGTTGAGGGCGGCCGGCATCACCTTGGGCTCGTGCAGCGCCACGCTGAAGCGGTAAGTCGGCGGGGTGACGCGCGGCGCCAGGTGTCCGCGCACCAGGATCACGATGAACAGCGCGCCCGACAGCACGAGGATGAAGCCGCCGATCACCGACAGGATGACCGGCAGTGCGTCCGGTGCGAGCGCCGGGCTGCTGTAGTCATAGACCGCCATGCGGCGCGGCATGCCGAGGATGCCGACGTAGTGCCAGGGGAAGGTGACCGTGATCATGCCGATGAACCACAGCCACAGCTGCAGGCGCATCAGGCCGAGGTCGGCCAGCACCCGGCTGGTCAGATGCGGCCACAGGTCATAGGCGATCGCGAAATACATGATGACGATCGCGCCGCCGAAGATCAGATGGAAATGCCCCGTGATCCACTGCGTGTTGTGGATCGTCGAGTCGAGCTGGTAGCTCATATTGATGATGCCGCCGGCGCCGCCGAAGCCCAGCATGATGAAGGCGAAGGTGACCGCCAACATCATCGGGTTGTCCCACGGCAGGGCGGCGAGCCAGCCCCAGACGCCCTTGCCGCCCCGAAGCCGCCCGGCGATCTCGACCGAGGCGCAGATGGTGAAGACGGTGAGCAGCGTCGGGATCGTGACGATCGCCGTGAAGATTGAATGCACCACCTTGAAGCCGGAACCGACCTGCGGGTCGGCGAACAGGTGGTGGATGCCGATCGGCATGGCGACGACCAGGAACAGCGCGAACGAGATGCGCGCCATCGTGTCGCTGTAGAGCCGCCCGCCGATCGCCCGCGGGACGATGGTGTAGAAGGCGATATAGCTCGGCATCAGCCAGAAATAGACGATGGCGTGCAGCGTCCAGGAAAAGAAGACGCGCGCCAGGCCGGCGTCGATCGTGCTCTTGAAGCCGAGGGCGACCGGCAGGATCTGCAGCAGGATCTCGAGGGCGGCACCGACCGCGGTCCAGCCCCAGAGATAGGCGCCGGCGACATTCGCGA
This sequence comes from Aliidongia dinghuensis, assembly GCF_014643535.1. NCBI lineage: Bacteria > Pseudomonadati > Pseudomonadota > Alphaproteobacteria > Rhodospirillales > Dongiaceae > Aliidongia > Aliidongia dinghuensis. The sequence goes on from NZ_BMJQ01000007.1 coordinate 6,243, forward strand.
ACATGGGGAGCGGCACCGGCCGGCCCGGGTTCTCGCGCTTCCAGACGCCGAGATTGACCGCCATCAGGCCGACCCAGATCCAGGAGCCGACGACGACCATCACCACACCGATGTAATAGGCCGCGTGGCCGATCATCGGCGGATAGAAGGTGTAGAGCACGGACGCGAGGCCCATGGCCACCGGCACGGCCGCCGTCACGGTGCCGAGCGCCACGAGCGCGAAGCCGGCCCACGCCCAGTGCCGGCCGACCAGCCGCTGGCCGAGCGACAGCTCGGTGATGGCATAGCCGAAGCCCATGGCGACGAGCGTCGGGAAGACATAGCCCATGACCGTGCCGTGGGCCGTCACCGAGCGATAGTAGAGTCCGGGATCGTCGATGGCACCCGGCAGCGGGCTGCGGACGAACATCTGCCAGGCGCCCAGCAGCAGCGCCAGGCCGAAGCTGGCGAAGGCGAACCAGAAATGAGCGAGGATGAGGCGCCTACTGGTTAACACAGCTCAGCCTCCGGGCGTTCGTTGCCTGCTTGAAGAACGTGTCGCGGTCGACGACCTTGACCTCGGCCCACATGCCCTGGTGGCCGGTGCCGCAGAACTCGTGGCAGGGCATGGGATGGTCGCCGGGCTCGGCGAAGCTGGTCCGGAAGGTCGAGACATAGCCCGGCACCAGCATCGTGTTGATGTTGGTGTGATCGACCAGGAAGCCGTGGACCACATCGGCGCTGGTCGCCCGCACGGTGATGGGCGTGCCGGCCGGCACCAGGATGCATTGCGGTGTGAAGGAATATTGCTGCGCCACGATCCGCACCGTGACCGAGCCGTCGGCCTCGGCTGCGGCGCCGAGATTGCTCTCGATGAACTCGCCTGAAACATGCAGCGTCCGCGGGTCGGCCGTCTCGACGCGCGACGGCGGCATCATCGCCCAGTGCAGGCCGGTATAGATCGTGACCGCAACGAGGAGCGCGATCAGCGCGGTGGCGATCCAGGCCCAGCGCCGCTCGATGCGGGCGGCAATCTCGAGGCCCTCGTCATGCTCGGACTGCGCCGTCATTGGATCGTTCCCCGGGGCAGGAACACGATGAAATAGAAGGCGAACCACAAGAGGATCACGATCGCGGTCGAGATCCCCGCAAGCGCAATCGCGCCGCTCGGGCCGGCGCGCACGATGCGCTCGATGGCCGCGTCCTCGGTTTCGGCGGGGCTGGTCGGGCTCGGGAGCGAGTTGAGCATGGTGCCTCGTCAGTTGAGCGGCGCCGAGCGGAGCTCGTTCACCTGCTGGGCGGAAACCGGCGTGCCCCGGTTGCCCCAGGCAGTGCGGATGTAGGTCACGACCGCCGCGACGTCGTCGTCGTTCGGCAGCGTCTGGGCGAAGGGCGGCATGCCATAGGGCCGCGGGTTGCCGGCGGTGCCGGGCGGATAGCCGCCGTTCAGCACCATGCGGATCGGGTTCACGGCCGAACTCATCTGGATCGACTGGTTGTCGGCGAGCGGCGGGAACTCCGGCAGCTTGCCCTTGCCGTCCGTGCCATGGCAGACGGCGCATTGCGCCTCATAGATGCGGGCGCCCAGGCGGTACAGCAGGCTGCTCTCGGCCTTGGTCGTGGTCGGAGGCGCCCCGTCGGCTGCCTGGCGGGGTGCCAGCGCCTTGAGATAGATCGCCATGGCCTTGATGTCGTCGTCCGACAGGTATTGCAGGCTGTCGTAGACGACTTCGGCCATCGGGCCGTAGACGGCGCCGCGCCTGGAGATGCCACTCTTCAGGAGATCGGTGATGTCCTGCAGGTCCCAGTCGCCCAGGCCCGCCTCCTTGTTCGAGGTGAGCGACGGGGCGTACCAATCCTGCATCGGGATGAGGCCGCCCTGGAACGCCTCGGACTCCGAGCTGCCGCCGAGCGCGTTGATCGCGGTGTGGCACATGGAGCAATGACCGAGCCCCTGCACCAGGTAGGCACCGCGGTTCCACTCGTCCGATTTCGCCGGGTCGGGCTGGAACTCGCCTTCCTTGAAGAACAGCGTGCGCCAGCCGAGGATCAGCGAGCGGTTGTTGTAGGGAAAGCGCAGGTCGTGTGGCCGGTCGGCGAGCTTCACCGGCGGCACCGACTTCAGATAGGCGAAGATCGCATCGGAATCGGCGCGGGTCACCTGGGTATAGGCGCCGAACGGCATGGCCGGATAGAGCAGGCTGCCGTCCGGGAAGCGGCCGGTGTGCATCACGCCGTAGAAATCATCGGCCGACCATTTGCCGATGCCCGTGTCGGGGTCGGGTGAGATGTTCGACGTGTAGATCGTGCCGAACGGCGTCGCCATCGGCCGGCCGCCGGCGAACAGCTGGCCGCCCGGCTGAGTGTGGCAGGCGATGCAGTCGCCGGCCTCGGCCAGGGACTTGCCGCGCGCGATCATGTCAGCATCGGCTGGGGCCTTGTCCTGAGCCAACGCAGCCGTGCTGGGGGTCAGGAGCACCAGGGCCAGGATTGCCGCGCGGAACGGGCTTGCGAGACGGACCATTGCTCGCTCCCTCACGGATTGGGAACGCTGCCGCAGCCGAGCGGCATCGGCAGCGAGCCGGCCGGCACCGGCGACAGGTTGGCCGGAGCCGGCAGGGACGACAGGTAGGCGGCGATCGCGGTCACGTCGTTCTCGGTCAGGTGGCCGGCCACGATCTGCATGCAGTCGGGGGCGGCCGCCGTACGCGTGCCGTAGCGCCAGGCGCCCAACTGCGCGCTGATGTATTTCGCGTGCAGGCCGACGAGGCTGGGGATCGCCGGCTCCATGCCGGTGAAGTTCGGCCCGTGGCAATTGGCACAGGCCGGAATCTCGCGCGTCGGATCGCCTCCTGTCACAAGTTCCTTGCCCCGGGCGAGCACGGCCTTGCTCGCGGTCGGCGGCTCCGGCGCCGGATAGGGGGTATGCTCGGCCGAGAAATACTCGGCGATCTCGTGGAGGTAGGAATCCGGCAGATATTCGAGCAGGTAGTTCATCGGCGCATAGCGCCGCCGCCCATCGCGGAAGGCGACGAGCTGGTTGTAGAGATAGCCGGCCGGCTTGCCCGCGAGGCGCGGGAAATAATCATCCTTGGCGCCCTGGCCCGCGGCGCCATGGCAGGGGACGCAGGCGAGCATGCGTGCCGTCATGGTATCAGGCGCGTGTTCCGCCGGCTGCGCGGCGCCGGCCAGCGCCGGTGCGACCAGGCTCCCGGCGACAAGCAGGCCCAGCGACAGCAAACCCGGCGCGATCCGGGGCCGGATGCGAGCAGGAAGGTTCATGCGTGTCTCCCGCCAGGCCGGTCAGGTGGCGTGAGCCGGCTTTGGATGAGCGTCATGATCTTTCCTTCGGTTGACGACGGTCCCGCGCGGCGGGGCAGCGGTCCGGTCGGCTGGGTGAAAGACGGGCGCAGCGTTCGGCGTAGGCGGACTTCAACGACGGGCCACGAAGCGGATTTCTTCTTGCACCATTGGGGGGTGCGTTTTTCACAAGAGCGGCACAGGAGAAAACGGCGACGCCGGGGACCGGCGATCTCCTCGAGCCGGCGTAGTGCCGCTCGCAAGGTCGGTTCACGGATAGCGGTAGTTTATGACCGAAGTTGTGGAACTCAACCGCGATCGGTGCCGTGCACGGTCAAAAATTAAGATACATATGTAATGTATCTTAATGCAAGCGCCTTGTCGGCGCCTGCTGCCCGGTGGTCACGGGGCGGTGGCGGTCTGCTGCGCCTCGTAGGCTTCGCGCACAGCGGGCGCAATATGCTGCAGCATCAACCGGTCGCTCGGGGCGAAACCGCCGGGACGCGCCGTGCCAAAGGTAAGCGTGCTCACCGGCCCCTCGATGTTGCCGAGCGGCATGATGACGAGCTCGACCAGGTTCCGTCGGCCGAGCGTCAGGCACCAGAACCAGGCGGGACTCGTCGCCGGCACCAGGCGAATTGCCTCCTCGGCGCCGGTTTCCATGACCCGGTGCAACGGGCTGCCGGCGAAATTCAGCGACAGGTCGAAGCCGAACTGCTGGTCGTAGATCTCGATCGGTTCATTGGGCGCCCAGGCGACTGCGCGTGCCAGGATCTCCGGATGCAAGGTGCGCTGGTGCAGGATGAGGCGGTCGACGGCAAGACCGGCCTCGCGCAGTCGGTGCGCGAGGCCGGCGAGCAGGCCGACCTCGTCGCCATCGGGGAAACCCTTGGCATTGAGGCATCCGGCGATGCCGGGGGAAGTGGCCACCTCCGCGTTGATCGTGCCTCTAGCGGTCCTGGCCATGTCGTATCTCTCCGGAAACGCGGGTGCTCGGGGGTGAGGCAGCGGCGCTCAGTGCGCGCCGCCGGCGTCGAGCTTGCCGCTCGGCTTCTTCAGGAGAAGCGAGGCCAGCAGGGCGACGACGAGCGAGACGCCCAGCAGGAAGAATGTGTCGCTGAACGCGAAGATGTAGGACTGCTGGCGCACGATCCTGCCGATCGCGACGAACGCCTCGTGCGTCGCCGTCGCCGGGTCGGAGACCCCATGGCTCATGAAATACTGGGTGAGATCGCTCACGCGCTGGCGGACGGCCGGGAACAGCAGCGAGACCGACTGGTTGAGCACGTTCGAGTGGAACTGTTCGCGCTTGGTCAGGAAGGTCTGCAGCATGGCGATGCCGATGGCGCCGCCCAGGTTGCGGCTCATGTTGAACAGCGCCGAGGCCGAGCCGGCGTTCTCCGCCTCGATGCCGGCGCTGGCCACCGCGGAAAGCGGGGCGAAGCAGAGCGCTTGCCCGAAGGCGCGGATCACGTTCGGCCAGAACAGCTGATCCCCGGAGAAATCCTTGGACATGTAGATATTCATGAAGTTGCTGAACGCGAACAGGGCGAAGCCGACCACGATCAGGATGCGTGCGTCGAACTGCTTCATGAGCCTCGGCACCAGCGGGATGAGCAGGAGCTGCGGCAGGCCGGTCCACGCCAGGACCAGGCCGATCTGCTCGGAATTGTAGCCTTGGATGAGCGCCAGATACTGCGGCAGGATGTAGACGGAGCCGTAGAGTGCGATGCCCATCGTGAAATTCGAGAGGGTGCCGAAGCCGAAGTTGCGCCGGCCCAGGATCCGCAGGTTCAGAAGCGGCTTCCTGGACGTGAACTCGATCACGAGGAAGAGTGCCAGCGAGATTGCGGAGATGACCGACAGGCGCGTGATGAAGGGCGAGCCGAACCAGTCGTCCTTGTTGCCTTCCTCGAGCACGGTCTGCAGCGTGCCGAGGCCGAGCGCCATGGTGACGATGCCGGGCCAGTCGCCCTGCTTCAGGAGCGACAGGTTCATCGGCGTGGGCGCGAGCGAGTACCATAGCATCGCGAGCATCGGTACGCCCGGCGCCAGATTGACGTAGAAGATATATTGCCAACCATAATTCTCGGTCAGGTAGCCGCCAATGGTCGGGCCGATGGCCGGCGCGAAGGTGGCCGAGATGGCGAAGAGCGCAAGGCCGATCGGCTGCTTCGACCTGGGCATGAGCGTGATGATGATGGTGAAGGCCATCGGGATCAGCACGCCGCCGCTGAAGCCCTGGATGGCGCGCAGCACGATCATCTGCCCCAGGTTCTGCGCGAGCGCGCAGGCGGCCGAGAAGGCGAGGAACAGAACTGTGTTCACGAGCAGATAGCGCCGCAGCGAAAAGACCCGGGCGAGCCAAGCCGAGAGCGGGATCACGATGATCTCGGCAACGAGATAGGAGGTCGAGATCCAGCCGCCGTCGTCGTTGCCGGTGCCGATGCCGCCCTGGATGTCCTGGAGCGAGGCGTTGACGATCTGGATATTGAGGACCGCCATGAACGCGCCGAGCGTGGAGCTGATGACGGCGATCCAGGTCTTGAACGACATTGCCGGTTCCGGTGTGCCCGAGCCAGACATGGTCGATGCTCCTCTTGCGGGAGAGCGGGTTGCAGGAGAGCGGAGCGGCGAGCCGGCTCAGCCCGCCTTCTTGGTGTCGATTGTCGGCTCGACCGACATGCCGGGCCGCAGCAGTCCGGCGAGCGCCGGGTCGTCGAGCACGATCTTGACCGGGATGCGCTGAACGATCTTCGTGAAGTTGCCGGTCGCGTTGTCGGGCGGCAGCAGTGCGAACTCGAGGCCGCTTGCCGGCGCCAGGCTGTCGACATGGCCGCGCAGCTTCACGCCCGGGAACGTGTCGATCTCGACCGTCGCGCTCTGGCCGTCGCGCACGTGCGTCAGCTGCGTTTCCTTGTAGTTCGCGACGATATAGACCGCATGGAGCGGGACGACCGCCATGAGCTGCGTGCCGGCCTGGACATATTGCCCGACCCGGAGCGAGCGCGAGCCGACCGTGCCGTCGACCGCGGCCGTGATCACCGTGTAGCTGAGATTGAGTTCCGCCTGGTGCTCGACTGCTTGGGCATGGGCGAGCTGTGCCACGGCCGACGCCCGATCGGTCGCGAGCACATCGAGCTTCTTCTCAGCCGCGACAAGGCCCGCCCGGTTGCCCTGCAGCTGCGCCTCCTGCTGATGCAGCGAGGAATCGGCCTGCTGAGCATGCTGGACCGTGCCATAGCCGGTCTTGGCCAGGTCGGTGTAGCGGGCATATTCCTGCTGGGCGAAGCGCAGCGTGGCCTCGGTCGACGCGATGTCGGACTTGCTCTGGTCGATCATCGACTGCTGCAGCGTGATCTGGGCATCGATGTTGTGGATCGCCGTCGCGGCGACGTCGACGTCGGCCTTGGCCTGGTCGAGTGCTGCCCGGAAGTCCCGGTCGTCGATGCGCGCCAGGACCTGGCCGGCCTTGACCGGCTGGTTGTCGTTGACGAGCACGTCCGCGATATAGCCCGAGACCTTGGGGGCGGTCGTCGTATAGTCGGCCTGGACATAGGCATCGTCGGTCGCGACCAGGTACTGGCCGACCGTCCAATAGCGATAGCCCCAGAGGGCGGCCCCGACGAGGCCGGTTGTCAGCGCCAGACCGAGCGCCAGGCGCTTCAGGCCGTTGCGGCGTGCGCCCGCCGCGGTGGTGCCAGCTGGGACGGGGCCGGAGGGGATGGGGCCGGCGGGGATCGGGGTGGCGACGGCCGCCTGGGAAGTCTCTGCCATGATCGGTCCTCTTCTCTTGCAGGAGGTCCGGCTCAGGGCCGCGACGCCTCCTGCTATCGTGAGAGAAGATGCGATCCAGCCGCTCCTGTGATAATCCGGGAAGAATCAGAAGGATCTTCCAGTGTGAGCGGATAATCCCGAGGCGCCATGGATCGCTTGACCAGCTTGACGACCTTCGTGCGGGTCGTGGATTGCGGCGGCTTCTCGGCGGCCGCGCGCCGGCTCAACATGTCCGTCACCATGGTCTCGAACCATGTCCAGGCGCTGGAGGACCGGCTGGGCGTTCGGCTCTTGAACCGGACGACGCGCCGGGTCGGCCTGACCGAGATCGGCAAGGCCTATTACGAGCGTTGCACCTTCGTCCTGGGCGAGCTCGAGGAGGCCGACCGCGAGGCGAGCGCGCTGCAGTCGAGCCCGCGCGGCACGCTCCGGCTCTACGGCAACGCTCATATCGTGCGCTTCCTGGCGCCGGTGATCTCGGAGTTTCTGACGCTCTATCCGGCGGCCTCGGTCGATCTCGGCACGGGCACGCGCATGGTCGACCTGATCGAGGAGGGCTATGACCTCGCGATCTGGACGGTGCCGTCAGCGGATTCCAGCCTGATCGTGCGCAACCTCGCGTCCTGGCGCCATCTACTGTGCTGCTCGCCGGACTATCTCGAGCACCATCCGCGGCCGACGCGGCTCGAAGAGGTCGCCCAGCACAATTGCCTGCGCTATGCACTCTACCCGTTCGGCGACGAATGGCGCTTCATCGGGCCGGACGGCAAGCCCGCGAATGTCCGCGTGTCCGGCAATTTCATCACCGGCAACGGCGAGGCGCTCCGGCTCGTGGCGTTGAGTGGCCAGGGCCTGTTCATGGCGCCGAGCTTCCTCGTCGCCGAGGACCTGGCGTCCGGCCGGCTCGTGCGTGTGCTCGAGGACCATCGGCCGGTCGAGTTCGCCATGAACGCGATCTATCCGCACCGCCACCACGTGTCGGGCAAGATCCGCGCCTTCCTCGACCTGACGGTGCAGCAGTTCGCCAAATACCGCACCTGGCTCGACGCGGAGCGGATCGTGCCGGGCGAGGCCGCGCCCTCGGAGGACGAGGGCACGGCCGGCAAGGCATGATAATTTGGGGCGCCACAAGTTGAGACGGTCGACGTGTTTCGCACGTCGCCGGTGGCGCCGCAGAACCCCTCTTACGCCTTCCGGCGCCGCCGTAGAGCCAGGGCACCGAACAACCCAGACCCCAGAAGCGCGATCGATGCGGGCTCGGGAACGGACGCCGTCGGGAGCCCGGCCTGCGCGTACACCAGCACGTCGTTGCCGTTGCCGTGCGTGTCCGTGGTATCCCCATTGGTGCTCAAGGCCGAAAACACCGAATCGCCGGCACCTTCGAGCGAGAACGAGATCAGGTAGTTGTCACCGATCGTTGTGGCGATTACCTGGTCGATGGCGTCATAGGCCTGCACGGCGCCGTCATGCCAGTAACCGTTCTGGGCGGTGCCTCCGTCGATGGCGCCGTACACGTTGTCATAGGTCCAGCCCGTGATCGACGTGCCAGAGCCGAGGAAGGTGCCATTGACGATAAGGTTGGTGCTGCTTCCCGTCGTTTGATTGGTCACGGAAACATTTGTCAGGTTCGTGAAGTCCGGATCGTTCCGAAGCGCAAAGGTAATATCCGTATTGGCAACGGATGCGCTGAAACCAACCGAATAGGTCTGAAAGCTTGTGGGAATTGATTGGCCTGCCAGGTCCAAGATGGCGCCGACCGGCGGCGCCTCGTTGATCGGACCCGCAACGGCGGTGCCGATAGCCAAAAATGTCGTGCAAATCGAAATCGACAAAGCGCCAAGCGCACGCATTGCATTCTCCTGTTGCATAAAGCGGCGACGGTTTCAGCAACAGTTGTGCCAATCTAGCTATTTCAATTGGTTGGCTCAAAATTGGCCCGAATATGCTTCGTGTGTGTAAGGTATTCCGACACGAGTGAGTTCGGGCTGTCCCACGATACGGGGCCGCCTTGAGCGCGATGTGGCCACACCAGCAAGCCGCGTGGCGCTCGCTTCCGGGATCGCAGGTCAAGCCGCTCTACGACAGCCTCGGCACGCAAACGACCAGGGCCTGTTCATGCCGCCGAGCCTATGCTCAACGACAGGTTAGTCATCGTGCACCCCGTCAGCAGTATAAATTGAAATTTCCGCAAGATGCCCAACTGATGCATCTAAAAATCATTGAATCAGCGTCTCGCGCCAATCCAAGCGTATTCAATAAGATGGTCGAGAAGCTCACGGGCTTCGGGCCAATGGTTTCAAAACTCTAGGTGTTCAGCGCGTTTATTTGAATCACAACCGTGGGGTGCGGCGTGAGGCAATTCGACCGCGCCTTCGAGCGGCTGCCTGCCTTCTGGCGTCAGCTTTGGCTTCTGGCGTCAGCTTTGGAAGGCCGGATGAAATGGGCGTTGTGCCGGACCTCGGTCGCTCCCCGTCGGTCCGGCCGCTCTTGTCCGAGATCTGCCCTTAGTCCAGCATTTCCGCGACCGCCTTGCCGCAGGCGACCGTGTCGGCGGCGCCGCCCAGGTCGCGGGTGCGGAGCTTCTGCTCCGCCAGCACGCGCTCGATCGCGCGGACGATCGCGGCGGCGGCCTCCGGCTCGCCCAGGTGGTCGAGCATCATGGCGGCCGACCAGATCTGGCCGATCGGGTTGGCGATGCCCCGGCCCGCGATGTCAGGCGCCGAGCCGTGGACCGGCTCGAACAGCGAAGGGAAGTCGCGCTCCGGGTTGATGTTGCCGGACGGCGCGATGCCGATCGTGCCGGTGCAGGCGGGGCCTAGATCCGACAGGATGTCGCCGAACAGGTTCGAGCCCACGACCACGTCGAACCAGTCCGGGTGCAGCACGAAATTCGCGGTCAGGATGTCGATATGGTACTTGTCCCAGCGCACGCCCGGATAATGCTTCGCCATCGCCTCCACCCGCTCGTCCCAGTAGGGCATGGTGATGGAGATGCCGTTCGACTTGGTGGCCGAGGTCAAGTGCTTCTTCGGGCGCGCCTCAGCGAGGTCGAAGGCGAACTTCAGGATCCGGTCGACGCCGGTCCGCGACATCACCGTCTCCTGGATCACGACCTCGCGCTCCGTGTCCTGGAACATGCGGCCGCCGACCGAGGAATATTCGCCCTCGGTATTCTCGCGCACCACGTAGAAATCGATGTCGCCCGGCTTGCGGCCGACGAGCGGGCAGGGCACGCCCGGCATGAGCCTGACGGGCCGAAGATTGACGTACTGGCTGAACTCGCGCCGGAACAGGATGAGCGAGCCCCACAGCGAGACATGGTCCGGCACAACCTTGGGCCAGCCGACCGCGCCGAAGAAGATCGCGTCATGGCCGCCGATCCGGGCCTTCCAGTCGTCCGGCATCATCTGGCCGTGGCGCTGGTAATAGTCGCAGCTGGCGAAATCGAAATGGTCGGGCCGAAGCTCGAAGCCGTATTTCTTGGCGGCGGCCTCAAGCACGCGCACGCCCTCGGGCACGGTCTCCTTGCCGATGCCGTCGCCCGGTATGACGGCGATGCGATAGATGCGGTTCGATGCCATTCCCTCACCCGTTCGATCGTTTGCGTTACGCGGTCAAATTTTCATCGGGCGGATGATGGCATTTCCAAGGGGGCGGCGCCAACCGCTTGGGCTTGCGGCATGATGCGCTTTGAGGGGCCGTGACCCCGTCGAAGCTCGGCTTCGGCAGGGCCACGGGTGCTTATCGATTACGGATGGCGGGCGACGTGGTGGCGATGATGGCCCTTGTGCGCCACGTGGTGGCGATGGTGCGGCGGCTGGGCCATGGCGGCCGAGGTGGTCGCGGCGAGAACGGCGAAGACGGCGAACGCTGAAATCAACTTGCGCATGGATAGGCTCGAAATAAGAGGTTAGCTGCGGCCTTCACTGCCGCGGAAGTAAAGATACTCGATTGCGTTTGGGCACGGTAGAGTCATCGAATGGGCGCGAATGGCTCCTCTGCATTTTCCTGTTGTTCGTTGGATTTGACTTTTCCGGCCTGGCATGAATCGGGATTTTTCGCGATTGCCCGACCATCTTAACTTTTAACAAATCGTGAATATTGGAAACCACCGGGTCGCTCGGCGTTCGGCCGTGAGGTCGAGCGTTTAATGGAGACAAGTTTTGTCTGCGTTTTTGATTGACTCATAAACGCGGACAAAGTATGTCAGCGTTATGGCTCATATCACCACCAGCGTCGAGTACGCGATCCACGGCCTGCTCTGGCTTGTCGACAATGACAAGCCGCTGAGCAGCCGCGACATCGCGGACCTGCAGGCAATATCGCCGAGCTTTCTCGCCAAGATCTTTCCCAAGCTCGAGAAGGCGGGGATCGTCGCGGCGAGCGAGGGCGTGCGCGGCGGTTATCGGCTCGCGCGCCCGGCCGACCAGATCAGCTTCCTTGAGATCGTCGATGCGATCGAAGGCGAAAAGCCCTTGTTCGATTGCCAGGAGGTGCGCGGCCGCTGTGCCGTATACGGTGACAGCGCGCCCGAGTGGGCCATGGCGGGAACCTGCGCCATCCACGCCGTCATGCTGCAGGCCGAGAAGGCGATGCGGCAGGCGCTGGCGGCACAGACGCTGGGCGATGTGGCTGCCCGCTTCGGCAGCAAGGCGCCCCGGCAGTTTCTCGCCGACGTCCAGGACTGGATCGGCCAGCGTGTCGACGGTCGCACCGCACGGGTCGGCAGGCGGTTGCGCGACCAGCCGGCCTAGGCCCCGCGGGTCTCAGGCCCGCGGCCCGACATTCGCTCATTTCTTTCTCGGGCTCCCGCCGGGCGCCCCGAGAAAGACCCCCGCGCGTCTCGTCTTGCGGCGCTGTGGAACGATGATTCGTGTCCGGCGCGTCCTGAGCCATCTCAGGGTCACCCGTCATGGACAAGGGAGGGTAAACCATGAAGATCGTCGTCATCGGAGGCACCGGCCTGATCGGTTCGAAGACCGTCGCCATTCTGCGCCAGGGCGGCCACGAGGTCGTCGCCGCCTCGCCCAATACCGGCGTCAACACCATCACCGGCGAGGGCCTCAAAGAGGCCTTGACCCGCGCGCAGGTCGTGATCGACCTCAGCAATTCCCCCTCATTTGAAGACAAGGCGGTGCTGGAATTCTTCCAGGCCTCCGGCCGCAACCTTATTGCGGCGGAGGCCGCGGCGGGCGTCCGGCTCCATGTGGCACTCTCCATCGTCGGAACTGACCGGGCCCCCGACATTGGCTATTTCCGCGCCAAGGTCGCCCAGGAGAAACTGATCGAGGCCTCCGGCGTCCCCTACACCATCGTCCGAGCGACCCAGTTCATGGAATTCTTCGGCGGCATCGCCGATTCAAGCGCGGATGGCAACATCGTCAGGGTTTCGCCCAGCCTGTTCCAGCCCATTGCGGCGGACGACGTTGCTCCGGTCGTCGCCGAGATGGCGGTCGCAGCACCCCGAAACGGTATCGTCGAGATCGCCGGCCCGGAACGGGCGCCGTTCAACGAATTCGTTGCCCGCTACCTGAAGGCAGCCGGCGACCCGCGGCAAGTCGTGCGCGACCCCGAGGCCCGCTACTTCGGCGGCCGGGTCGATGAGCACACGCTCGTGCCGTTGGGCGAGGCGCGCCTCGGCCGCATCGGCTTCGACGAATGGTTCCGTCGCTCACGGACGAAAGCCTGATCCTGCATCGGCCAGCCGAAGGATAAAGGGGTCGGCCAAGCTCCTCGCCGTGTTCGTCGTGGGCTCGAGCGAGACGGAACTGACGACCCTATTCGGGAACTGAAGGCAATCGTCATGGCGGCGGCTGGTCGAGCGGCCGTCGCCATGACCTCTATCATGCCTGCGGCGTGAGCTAGCTCAGTCCGGCGCCTGGTCGAGGAGCGCCTCGAATACGGCGGCCGGTGCCGACGGCTGGCGGCCCGGCAGGCGCAGGCGGGTCAACTGACGGCGGACGGCGAAGTCCCGTGTGCTGAGGGCGACGAGCTTGCCGAGCGCAATCTGATCCGCCGCCGCTGCGGCTGACACGATCGCGATGCCGAGCCCGCCTGCTACGATCTGCTTGATCGCCTCCGTGCTGCCGACTTCCAGGATCTGGCGCGGCACGATGCGATGCGATTCAAGCGCGGCCAGCGCCACCTCGCGCGTGCCCGAGCCGGGCTCGCGGACGAGGACGATCTCGTTCGCCAGCGCCGCCGCGGCAATGGGCGCGGTGGCGCGGGCCAGCGCGTGGTCGGGTGCCGCGATCAGGATCATCTCCTCCTCACGCCAGGGCACGACCTCGATGCCGGGTTCCTCGACCGGCCCTTCAATGAGCGCGATGTCGAGCTCGCGCGCCGACAGCAGGTCGGCGATGGCACGGGTGTTGGCGCTGGTGAGCCGCAGCTCGATCTCCGGATGGCGGCGGTGGAACAGGCCCAGGAGCGGCGGCAGCTGATATGTCGCAACCGTCGTGCTGGCGCCGATGCTGAGCGTGCCGCGCTCGAGGCCGCGGAGCGCCGCCAGATCCTCTTCTGCGGCGCGCTCTGCGGCAAACAGCTGGGTGGCGTGACGCATCAGCAAGGCGCCTGCTTCGGTCAGCGTCACACCGCCGGCGCCGCGCTCCAGCAGGCGGCTGCCGACCTGCGCCTCGAAATCGCGCACGCCCTTGGAGACCGCAGGCTGGCTCAGATGTAGCGCCTCGGCGGCACGCGAGAAGCTCTGGTGGCGGGCGACGGCCGCGAACAGGCGCAGCAGGTGCAGGTTCAGGCTCATAGAGTAAAGTTATATGATAATGAGAAAGATGTATTGGAGTTATGATGTGGGCAGGTCCAAGTGAAGAGGGCCGGTGCGGAGCCGGCCATCCGATCCTGGAGCCGTCATGCCTGCCGCCGCCTTCAACCCGATCCGCCTTGCACCCGGTGTTGCCCTCTGCGCCGCCGTCACGGTCGCGGCCATGGTGCTGCAGGGGGTTGAGGAGCGGCTCGTCGGGCGGCCTTATCTCGAGGCGCTGGTGCTGGCGATCCTCATCGGCACGGCGGTGCGCTCGCTCTGGACCCCGCCCCAGCGTTGGCTGCCGGGCATCAATTTCAGCGCCAAGTTCCTGCTTGAGCTGGCGGTCATGCTGCTCGGCGCCTCGATCAGCGCGCAGACCATCCTCGCGGTCGGGCCGGGCCTGCTCATCGGCATCATGGGTATCGTGCTGGTCGCGATCCCGGCCAGCTACATGCTGGGCCGCTTCCTGGGGCTGCCGCAGCGCATCGCCATCCTGATCGCCTGCGGCAACTCGATCTGCGGCAATTCCGCGATCGCCGCCGTGGCGCCAGTGATCCGCGCCGACAGCGACGACGTCGCCTCCTCGATCGCCTTCACCGCGGTCCTGGGCGTCGTCGTCGTCCTGAGCCTGCCGCTCCTCGTCCCGCTCTTCGGCCTCTCGGCCTCGCAATATGGCGTGCTGGCGGGCTTGACGGTTTATGCCGTGCCGCAGGTGCTGGCCGCGACGGTGCCGGTCGGCCTCGCCGCGACGCAGATCGGCACGCTCGTCAAGCTCGTCCGCGTGCTGATGCTCGGGCCGGTCGTGCTGTTCCTGTCGCTGGGCGCGAGCCGGCTCGAGAAGGCGGCGATCCATCGCTCGGCGGTCGTGACCGGCGAGGCGCTGCCCAAGACCGGCAAGCTGCCGCTCAGCCGCCTCGTGCCCTGGTTCATCGTCGGTTTCCTGGCGCTGGCGGCGCTCCGCTCGGCGGACCTCGTCCCGCACGCCATGCTCGCGCCGGCCGCAGCGTCGGCGAACTTCCTCACCATCATTGCCATGGCGGCGCTGGGCCTGGGCGTCGACGTGCGCGTCGTGGCCGGGGCCGGCGGCCGGGTGACCTCGGCCGTGGTCGTGTCGCTCCTGATCTTGATCACCATCAGCATGGCGCTCATCCGCGTGCTCGGCATCGCATGACGGCCGGTGCGGTATTAAGATCCGAGCGTCCGGAATAAAATGAAGACGACGGCGTCTGGCGTCTGAGCCCTGCCGTATCCGACGCCAGCCTCGGCAGGAGCCAATAAAGCAAGCGAGGCATCGGATATGAAGACGAACGAACACAGCTCCATCATCACGACCCGCCGCGCCTTCCTCGGCCAGGCCGGCATGGCCGGCCTTGCGATGGCGACGGCGCCGGCCTGGGCCGACACGGTCAAGCTGCCGCTGCCGGGTGGGCCCGAAGAGCGCCAGATCACGACGGCCTTTCCGGAAAAGGGGCCGATGATCCTGCAGCGGACCCGGCCGCCGCTGCTCGAGACGCCGTTCGAAGTGTTCGACCGCGGCGTGTTCACGCCCAACGAGCAGTTCTTCGTGCGCTGGCACTGGGCGGTCATCCCGAACGCGGTCGATGTCGACCAATTCCGGCTCGCCGTGCGCGGCCATGTCGAAAAACCGCTATCGCTCTCGCTCAAGGACATCGTCGACGGGCTGCCGCGCGTCGAGCTTGCGGCGGTCAACCAATGCTCGGGCAATTCGCGCGGCCTGTTCCAGCCGCGGGTGCCGGGCGGGCAGTGGCTCAACGGTGCCATGGGCAACGCCAAATGGACCGGCGTCCGGCTGAAGGATGTGCTCGACCGGGCGGGCGTCAAGGCGGGCGCCGTCCAGGTGCGCTTCAACGGGCTCGACGAGCCGGTGGTCGACGGGGCGCCCGACTTCATGAAGTCGCTCGACATCGATCATGCGCGCGACGGCGAGGTCATGATCGCCTATGCCATGAACGGCCGGCAGATGCCGCTCGTCAACGGCTTCCCGCTGCGCCTCATCGTGCCCGGCTGGTACTCGACCTATTGGATCAAGATGCTGAACGACATCGAGGTCCTGGATAAGCCGGACGACAATTACTGGATGAAGACGGCCTATCTGATCCCGGATACGCCGCACGCCTCGGTCACCCCCGGCCAGACCGGCTTCAAGACGGTGCCGATCAACCGGATGGTGCCGCGCTCGTTTGTGACCAACCTCAAGGACGGCGCCTCGGTCCCGGCGGGGGCGTCGACGCTCGTGCGCGGCATCGCCTTCGGCGGCGATACCGGCGTCGCCAAGGTCGAGCTGTCGCCCGACGGCGGCAAGAGCTGGCTTGTGACCACGCTTGGCAAGGACGAGGGCAAGTACAGTTTCCGCCAGTGGCAGGCCAACATCACGCTCGCCGACAAGGGGCAGCACAAGCTCATGGTCCGCTGCACCAATGCCGACGGTGTGGCACAGCCGGATCAGCCGAACTGGAACCCCGGCGGGTTCATGCGCAATCTGGTCGAGACCACGACCGTCATGGCAGCCTGAGGGAGGGCGGCATCATGTCGAACAAGATCCTGCCGGTCGCCCTGCTGCTGGGCGCCATTCTGTCCTCCGCCGCCTGGGCGCAGAGTGCGCTGACGCTGAAATCGGTCAGCGTCGACCTGCCGGCCGGCGACGGGCAATTCGCCGGCGACGGGGCCGACGCCATCAACAACAACTGCACGGCCTGCCATTCCCCGGGCATGGTGCTGAACCAGCCGAACATGTCCAAGACGGCCTGGGAAGGCGAGGTGCACAAGATGATCAACATCTTCGAGGCGCCGGTCGACGACAAGGATGTGGCGCCGATCGTGGCCTACCTCACCAAGAACAAGGGCGCCAACTAACGGGGCCGGGCGGCATCGGGGCAGTTCCTCGATGCCGCCGCACCGCCGGCCTACGGGCGGGCCTGCGTCTTCGGCTGGGATGCGGGCCGCTTCAGCCGGTAGCGGAACGAGAACTTGTAGCCTTCGTAGACGGCGATGCCGAGGAAGAGAATGTCCATCGGCTGGAACACGGCGGAGACGAGCGCACTCAGCCGTTCAATCGTCAAGGACTGAACCACGGCGAGCAGCGGCAGCTGCCGCGCGTGCGAGAGGAACGCGATATCGCTCAGCACCGTGCCAAGGCCCCAGCCGACCGCGGCGCAGACAGCGCCGAGCAGACCGAACTTGGGCTCGATGCCTTTCCCGGCGAAGCGGATCGCATAGCCGACGAGCGCGCCGACCGCGACCGCCGCCAGGCCCAGCTCCATGTTGGTGGCAAAGACGACCGCCGCCCAGAGCACGGCGCCGACGATGGCGGCCAAGAGGCCGGCCGGAATGGCCAGCGCGAAATTCTGCTCTGCCGTCAGCTGCGCGATAATCTGCTCCGCCGTCGGCCGACCGACCGCTGTCGTCTCCACTGCCATATGCTTGCTCCCCAAGGACCGACTGGCCGGCCTCGTTGCCTGACGAGTTCCGGCCGTCGTGCCAGGATATGCTTCGTCTTTCGCTCCATCAATAATTGAGATTTATGTACGGCTCGCGTCTGGCGTCAGTCTGCCTTGAGGCCGCCCGCCTTCTCAATGAAGGCGACGATCTCGGCCAGGCCCCTGTTCTCCTTGAGGTTGGTGAACAGGAACGGCCGCTCGCCGCGCATCTTCTTGGCGTCGCGGTCCATGACCTCGAGCGAGGCGCCGACGAGCGGCGCCAGGTCGATCTTGTTGATGATCAGCAAGTCGCTGCGCGTGATGCCGGGGCCGCCCTTGCGCGGGATCTTGTCGCCGGCCGAGACGTCGATGACATAGAGCGTGATGTCGGCCAGTTCCGGGCTGAAGGTCGCGGCCAGATTGTCGCCGCCGCTCTCGATGAAGATCACGTCGAGGCCCGGGAACTGGGCGTTCATCTCGGCGACGGCGGCCAGGTTGATCGACGCATCCTCGCGGATCGCCGTGTGGGGGCAGCCGCCGGTCTCGACCCCCTTGATGCGGTCGGCGCTGAGCGCGCCGGAGCGCGTCAGGAACTCCGCGTCCTCCTTGGTATAGATGTCGTTGGTGATGGCCGCGATGTTGTAGGTGTCGCGCATCGCCTTGCACAGGCGATCGGTCAGCGCCGTCTTGCCGGAGCCGACCGGGCCGCCGATGCCGACGCGCAAGGGGCCGTGGGTGGGGCTGGGGGTGGAAACGCTCATGAGCGGAACAGCCTCGTATATTGCGTCTCGTGACGCATGGAGAAGAGGTCGATCATCGGCGCCGCCGTGCCGATGTCGTGGAGTGTTGCGGCCTCGGCGCGGGCCGCGGTCCGCGCAAGCACCGGGGCGAGCCGGGCAAGCGCCCGCTGGCCGTCAGTCTGGCCCAAAGGTACCAGCCGGACGCCGGCCGAGACGAGATTGGCCGCGACCGCCTGCGCGAAGCCCAGGAGCGTTGCGTTAAGCGGGATGAGGCCGGCCGCAGCGGCGCCGAACGCGACCGGATAGGCCATGGGCCGGTCATCGGCCAGTTGGTCGAGCTTGGTGCCGGGCCAGGCCGCACGGGTCGCGAGCACAAAGCTCGCCCCTTGCTGCATGGTCTCGAGCGCCGTCTCGGCTGTGCCGCGCAGCGCCGCCGCCAGCTCGCGGACTTCCTCGAACCCGTCCGTATTGCCGGCCTCGGCTGCCCGCCAGGATTGACCGACCAGCACCAGATCGGCCCAGCCGGCGCCGGCTTCGATGACGGTTGCGACATAGTCGGCGAGGCTTGCGACGTCAGTCACCCGGCCGGCCTCGACCGCCCATTCGAGCCCGTGGCTGTAGGAGAAGGCGCCGATCGGATAGGCGGGCGAGGCCCAGGTGCCGAGCGGCAAGAGCCAGTCGAACTCAGCCCTGCTCATCGTCATCCTCAAAGCCATGGGAATGGCTGTGGCCGCCGGCATAGGCGCCCGCCTCGGGCGTGA
The DNA here is from genome assembly GCF_014643535.1 of Aliidongia dinghuensis. NCBI lineage: Bacteria > Pseudomonadati > Pseudomonadota > Alphaproteobacteria > Rhodospirillales > Dongiaceae > Aliidongia > Aliidongia dinghuensis. Next base: position 24,997 of record NZ_BMJQ01000007.1, read on the forward strand.
ACGGTCGGCTGACCGCGCGCACCTCGCCGCCCAGGACCCTGACCATGTCGGCGATGACATGGTCGTCGCGGATGAGGAGCGCGTCCGGTAGCAATTGCAGCGACAGGTGCCGGTTGCCGAGATGATAGGCTAAACGGGGCAGCCCGGCCGTGCCGGCACGGATTTCGAGCAGCGCCTCGTTCGCCGCCTTGACCTCGACATAGCCGCCCTCATCGAGCGCCAGCCCGTCGCCGTCGTTCAACAGGACCGCCTTGGCGAGATCGAGCAGCAGCGGCTCGCCCTGGTCCGAGACCAGCCGGATGCGCCGGCGGTGCCGCTCTAGATAGGAGAGCGTCACGGTACAGGCCCGCTCGGCCACGGGCCAGGCGCCGGCCTTGAGCGCGGTGTGGGCGCGGCGCATCACGACTCTTCCCCATCGTCATCCCCGGGCTTGACCCGGGGATCCACATGGGACGTGCCGAACCGCTTCGCCGCCGCAGACGCGTGGATGGCCGGGTCAAGCCCGGCCATGACGAGGGAAGAAAGGTTGGCTTGCATCAAAACAGGAAATACCGTTGCGCCATCGGCAGCACGTCGGCTGGCGGGCATGTCAGCAGCTCGCCGTCGGCGCGCACCTCGTAGGTCTCAGGATCGACTTCGATCTTCGGCGTCGCGTCGTTCAGCACCATGCTTTTCTTCGAGATGCCGCCGCGCACGTTGCGGACGGCATAGAGCGGGCGTTCGAGGCCGAACTTCTCCGCAATGCCGGCGTCGAGCCCAGCTTGACTGACGAAGGTCAGGCTCGATTGCACCAGGCTCTTGCCGAAGCCGGCGAACATCGGCCGGTAATGCACTGGCTGCGGCGTCGGGATGCTGGCGTTGGGATCGCCCATGGGGGCCGCCGCGATCGAGCCGGCCTTCAGCACCAGGTCGGGCTTGACGCCGAAGAAGGCCGGCGACCAGAGCACGAGGTCGGCGAGCTTGCCGGGCTCGACAGAGCCCACGATGCCGCCGATGCCGTGGGCGATCGCCGGGTTGATCGTGTATTTCGCGATATAGCGGCGCGCGCGGAAATTGTCGGCCGGGCCTTGGCCCAGGGCGCCGCGCTGCCGCTTCATCTTGTCCGCCGTCTGCCAGCAGCGGATGATCACCTCGCCGACGCGGCCCATGGCCTGGCTGTCGGACGAGATCATCGAAAGCGCGCCCAGGTCGTGCAGGATGTCCTCGGCCGCGATCGTCTCCTTGCGGATGCGGCTTTCGGCGAACGCGATGTCCTCCGGAATGCGCGCATCCAGATGATGGCAGACCATGAGCATGTCGAGATGCTCATCCAGCGTATTGACCGTGTAGGGCCGCGTCGGATTGGTCGACGACGGCAGCACGTTCGCCTCGCCGGCGAGGCGGATGATGTCCGGCGCGTGGCCGCCGCCCGCCCCCTCGGTATGAAACGCGTGGATCGTGCGCCCCTTGAAGGCGGCGATCGTGGTCTCGACGAACCCGCCCTCGTTGAGCGTGTCGCTGTGCAGTGTGACCTGCACGTCGAGCTCATCGGCGACCGAAAGGCAGCAGTCGATCGCGGCCGGCGTCGTGCCCCAGTCCTCGTGCAGCTTGAGCCCGCAGGCGCCGGCCTCGACCATCTCGACCAAGGCGGCAGGCCGGCTCGCGTTGCCCTTGCCGAAGAAGCCCAGGTTCATCGGCAGGCCTTCGGCCGCCTGCAGCATGCGCTCGAGATGCCAGGGGCCGGGCGTGCAGGTCGTCGCATTGGTGCCGGCCGCCGGGCCGGTGCCGCCGCCCAGCATGGTGGTGACGCCGGAATAGAGCGCCTCTTCCACCTGCTGCGGGCAGATGAAATGGATGTGGCTGTCGATGCCGCCGGCCGTCAGGATCTTGCCCTCGCCGGCGATGACCTCCGTGCCCGGACCGATCACGATGGTGACGCCGGGCTGGATGTCCGGGTTGCCGGCCTTGCCGATCGCGACGATCAGGCCGCCTTTCAAGCCCACGTCGGCCTTGACGATGCCCCAATGGTCCAGGATCACCGCATTGGTGATGACCGTGTCGACGGCGCCTTGGGCGCGCGAAAGCTGGCTCTGGCCCATGCCGTCGCGGATCACCTTGCCGCCGCCGAACTTGACCTCCTCGCCATAGACCGTGTGATCGGCCTCGACCTCGATCATGAGCTCCGTGTCGGCGAGCCGGATGCGGTCGCCCTTGGTCGGGCCGAACATGCCGGCATAGGCGCGGCGTTCCATTCTCGTGGCCATCACGGCGTCTCCAGCTTGCCCATGACGGATCCTGCGAAGCCGTAGACTTCGCGGGCGCCGGCGAAGGCGACGAGCGTCACCTCGCGGGTCTGTCCGGGTTCGAAACGAACGGCCGTGCCGGCCGCGATGTCGAGCCGCATGCCGCGCGCTGCGGCCCGGTCGAAGGCCAGTGCCTGGTTCGTCTCGGCGAAATGGAAGTGGCTGCCGACCTGGATCGGCCGATCGCCGGTGTTGGCGACCGTGAGCGTCACCGTCGGCCGGCCGGCGTTGAGCTCGATCTCGCCGGCGAGCGGGATGATCTCGCCCGGGATCATCGACGGGGGCATCATCGGATCGGCTCGTGCACAGTGACGAGCTTGGTACCGTCGGGGAAGGTCGCCTCGACCTGGATGTCGTGGATCATCTCGGCGACGCCCTCCATCACCTGGTCGCGTTTCAGGATCGCGCCGCCGGCCGCCATCAGGTCGGCGACGCGGCGACCATCGCGGGCACCCTCGACCACGAAATCGGTGATGAGCGCCACTGCCTCAGGATAGTTGAGCTTGACGCCGCGCTCCAGGCGCCGGCGCGCCACCATCGCCGCCATGGCGACAAGCAGCTTGTCCTTCTCGCGCGGACTGAGGTTCATGTTGGTCCCCTTCTCCCCTTTGTTCCCGACCTTGGCCCCTCGGGCTCAGGTGCGCCAGACGCCGGGCGGCGTCCGGGCGAGGCCGGTGATCTCGTGGCGCAGCGTCATGGCCGCCGTGGCCGCCGCCTGGCGCAGCCGTGCGCCGTCGCGACTGAGGAAGCGCAGCAGCAGCACGCCGTTGACCAGCGTCGCCGCCCCCTCGGCCCCCGCCCCTCTGGCCCCCGCCGCCGCCGCGATCTCGCGGGCCTGTGGCAAGAACGATGCCGCGTCCGGGCCGGCGTGGACAATGGTTGTCAGGCCGACGGCACCGCCGAAGCCGAACGGGCGGCCGAGTGCCGCTGTTATGTCGCCGTCGAGCCGGAGCCGGTCGGCCCAAACGAGCCGGCCATCGATGCGAAGTGCCCAAGAATCAAGCAATTGCCCATGGCGCATCTGCTCACCATGGGCGGCGCGGCCGAACAGCACCGTCTCGGCAGCGAGCAGCCGGGCCCCCGGTGCCAGCGCGAACGCGAGACGCCGGTCGAGCCGCGCGCCGTCGTAGAGGATGGTCTCCTGCGGCAGCCATTCGAACCAGGCGCCGGCCGCGACCTCGACGCGGGTCTCGAGCCGCGCCGCGGCGTCGAGCGGGCGCGCGCGGTAGATCTTCTCGGCCGCCGCCGTGGTGACCAGGGCGGTGGTGCCGGTGCCGGCGCAGATCTCGACCTGGATCCGGTCGCCGCCCGCGATGCCGCCGGCGGTGTTGACCAGCACGGCTTCGGCCGGCCGGTCCGGTGCCGGGGCAGGAAACAGCACGCGCGCTGGCGCCCGCTGATAGAGCGCGCCGATCCGCGTCTGAAGGCCGTCCTGCACCCAGTCGAGCCGTGCGGCACCGTCGGCGCGTTCGAGCGCGGTCGCGTCAAGGGCAGGTGCGTCAAGGGCTGAGGAGGCGTCGGGCATCGGGCGGGCTCACTATGTCGTTGCGGGCACCGCTTGCAGGTTCAATGCCTGTTCGACCCGGCCGATCCAGCGGCGGACGGCAGGATAGCGGTCGAGGTCGAAGCCGCCTTCGCCGGCCAGCCGCGTGTAGGCGACGAGTGAAATGTCGGCGAGGCTGAGCGCATCGCCGACCAGGAACGCGCGCTCGGCCAGCGCCTCCTCCAGGCGGGCGAGCGCCGCATTGCCGCGCTCCACGATGCGCGGCTCCAGATCTGCGAGCGGCTTGCCCTGATAGCGCACCTGGAAGCGTGCCACCGCGACATAGGGCTCGTGGTTATATTGCTCCCAGAACAGCCATTCGAGCATCTTCGCCGCGTCGTAGCCATCCGCCGGGATGAGGTGCCGGCCGCGGGCGAGATGCAGCAGGATGGCGTTCGACTGGGCGAGCGCCCGGCCGTCGTCGAACTGCACGACCGGCACCTGGCCCGCCGGGTTCATGGCGAGGAATTCGGGCGTCCGGCTCTCGCCCTTCATGATGTCGATCTCGACCCACTCGTAGCGCAGGCCAAGCAGGTCGGCGGTCCATTTCACCTTGAGACAATTGCCGGAAATCGAATCGCCGAAGATCCGCATGGTCGTCCCATCCCCCGTTGGCAGGCCGTGGCCGGTGCTGGCACGTTCGTTGCTCGCCCGCTTCGTTCGGGCAAGCGGGCGAATGATGACGGGACAGAAGGGGGCCGTCCATGGAGTCTGAAGGGGCGATCGAGACGGGCGGACTCCGTCGGCTGGTGCCGGTCTTCACGGTCGTGGCGACCCTCAACCTCGGCGCCTGGGTCTGGGCGGCGTTCGGTCTGGGTGCAGCACCGGCGGCATTCGGGGCGGCGGTGCTGGCCTATACGCTCGGCCTCAAGCACGCGGTCGATGCCGACCATATCGCCGCGATCGACAATACGACGCGCAAGCTGATGAACGAGGGGCGCCGGTCCTTGGCGAGCGGGCTCTGGTTCTCGCTCGGCCATTCGACCATCGTGTTCGTCGTGACGCTCGCGATCGCCCTGCTGTCCGATGGCGCGCGCGACCGGCTTGATGGCTTGAGGGAAGTGGGCGGCCTCGTCGGCACGCTCATCTCCGTGCTGTTCCTTGTCCTGATGGGCTTGGGGAATCTGGTTCTGCTGGCCCGGCTGTGGCGCCGCTGGCGGCGTGGCGCGGCTGTCGCCGGTGACGAACCGCTGCGCGTGGCCGGGCCGATGGGCCGGCTCTTGCGACCGGCGCTGGGCCTGGTCTCGCGCGCCTGGCATCTCTATCCGGTCGGCGTGCTGTTCGGCCTCGGCTTCGATACCGCGACCGAGATTGGGCTGCTCGGCCTCTCGGCCGCTGCCGCGGTCAACGGCCTGCCGCTCTATGCCGTGCTGGCCTATCCGCTGCTGTTCACCGCCGCCATGACGCTGATCGACGCGCTCGACGGGGTGATGATGGTCGGCGTCTACGGCTGGGCGCTCAAGGAGCCGCGCCGCAAGCTCGCCTATAATCTATTCGTGACCCTGCTGTCGGTCGGCGTCGCCTTTGGCATCGGCCTCCTCGAGGCGGCCGGCCTTTTGAGCGACGCGCTCGGGCTCGACGGCGGTGTTTGGGCGGCGATCAGCCGCCTCAACGACCAGTTCGGCAGTTTGGGCCTCGGCGTCGCGTTGGCCTTCCTTGCGATCTGGCTCGCTGCCTACGCGATCGACCGCCGGCGAAAGCCGGTGGCGGTTTAGAAAAGGCACTTTCTCTGCCCATCCTTGCGGGAAAGGAGTGCTGCCGCTGCAATGCTGACACCCGGGCTCGAAGAAGGTCGCGTAAGTGCCTTGGACGTTGCCCCGGGCTGCCGATATAGATCCTGGCGCCGGCCGATCAGGCTGGACTTCGCGATCAGCGCGCGCGGTGCTCCGATGGGATATACAAGTGTAGACGTGTTGATAGCATGAGACGGCCATGAGCACCTTGGATCTGGAGGATGGCCCGGCACCGCTCTACGAGCGCATCAAGCGCGGCATCCTGCGCAAGATCGAGAGCGGTGCCTGGGGTCCGGACCAGCGCATCCCGTCGGAGAACGAGCTGGTGCGCGCTCTCGGCGTCAGCCGCATGACGATCAACCGCGCCTTCACCGAGCTCGCGGAAGACGGGGTGCTCGTCCGTATCCACGGTGTCGGCACGTTCGTCGGCGCCGGCGAAGGGGCGGGTGAAGGCGAGGGTGGGGGCGAGACGACAGCGCTGACGCCGCTCGTGGAGATCCGCAACATTGCCGACGAGATCGCCGAGCGCGGCCATCGCCATGGCGCGCTGCTGCTCTGCCGCGAGGTGGCGCTGGCGCCGGGCGAGATCGCCCTGGAGTTCAGTACCCGGCCTGGACGCCGGCTGTTCCACACCATCGTCGTGCACAAGGAAAACGACCTGCCGGTCCAGCTCGAGGACCGCTACGTCGACCCGGCGTTGGTGCCGGCCTATCTCGACCAGGATTTCACGCGCGTGACGCCGGCCGAATATCTGATGGCGGCGGCACCGCTCAGCGAAGGCGAGCATGTCGTCGAGGCGGTGCTGGCTGAGGACTGGGAATGCCGGCAGCTCGCGATCGAGCCCACGGAGCCCTGCCTGCTCGTCCGCCGCCGCACCTGGTCGTCCGGCCGGCTCGTCAGCGTCGCGCGGCTGCTCTACCCGGGAGCGCGCTACCGCTTGAGCGGCCGGTTCCAGACAGGCGTGGGCGGGTGAGCGGCGGCTCATTTGCACGGCGTCATCAGCTAAACAGCAGTCATCCCCGGGCCTGACGACGGGGTAAATGGCTCAGCGCGGCCGCGCGCGCACCACGCTGCGGATGGCGAAGCTCGAGCGGATGCGGTGCACGCCGGGCAGGCGCGACAGCTGCTCGTTGTGGATGCGCTCGTAGTCGGCCGCGTTCCGCGCGTCGACGCGCAGGATATAATCCTCGAGCCCGGTCATGAGATAGCACTCCCGCACGTCCGGGCATTTGCGCACCGCGGCCTCGAAGCGCTGCAGGAATTCCTCCGTCTGCCGCTCCAGCGTCACCTGGACGATCGCGACCATGATTTCCGACGCGTCGGGCTCATCGACGAGCGCGGTATAGCCGCGGATCGTGCCGTTGCGCTCGAGCAACCTCAGGCGCCTCAAGCAGGCCGAGGCGGACAGACCCACGGTCGCCGCAAGGTCCGCATTGCTCATGCGGCCATCGGCCCGGAGCAGCTGCACGATCCTCGCGTCGGTCGAGTCTATCGAAGGCATTGCAATTTCCTGCGAAAGGTTCTGTGTTTCGTGCCAATCTATCTAGGAATGTAGCAAATTCTGCGATCGAAAGCCAGGAAAATAGAGCAATCTGCGACTATTCTCGTGCCGTTCGACATGCGCGATGGGGAATGGCAGCCATGGTTAGGACTGCAAGCGTTCAGCCTCTGTTCGACGCCCCGGCGGCCGTGGCGCCGGGTGGCGCCAGCGCGGTGCTGACCGTCGATCTCGACGCCCTTGTCGATAATTACCGCCTGCTCCGCGATCGGTTCACCGGCGCCGCCTGCGCCGCGGTGGTCAAGGCCGATGCCTATGGCCTCGGCGCCGAGCGGGTCGCTCCGGTGCTCGCGCGCGTCGGCTGCCGGCATTTTTTCGTGGCGCACCTGCAAGAGGGCCTGGCGCTACGCAAGATCCTGCCGGACGAGGCCGCCCACGAGACCGAAATCTTCGTGCTCAACGGGCTGATGCCGGGCGCCGAAGCGACGTGCCTCGACGGACGCCTCACCCCGGTGCTGAACAGCCTTGCCCAGGTCGATGCCTGGGCCGCCCTCGGCCGCCGGCGGGGCGAGGCATTGCCCGCCGTCCTGCAGGTCGACAGCGGCATGGCGCGGCTCGGCCTGGCGCCGGCCGAGGTCGATCAGCTGGAGCGCGATCCCGCGCGCCTCGGCGGCATCACGGTCCGCGCGGTCATGAGCCATCTTGCCTGCGCTGACGAGCCGGATCATCCGGCGAACCGCGCGCAATTGGCGGCGTTCGAGACGTTGCGCCGCCGCCTGCCGCCGGCGCCGGCCTCCTTCGCCAATTCGTCCGGCATCTTCCTCGGGCCCGACTATCATTTCGACTTGGCGCGGCCCGGTGCGGCGCTCTATGGCGTGGCGCCGGTGCCGGGCTGGCCCAACCCGATGCGCGCCGTCGTCCGGCTCGACGCGCGGGTCATCCAGACGCGCTGGATCGCCGCGAACGACGCCGTCGGCTACGGCCATACGTTCCGGGCGAGCGGCCCGACGCGCATCGCGACGCTTGGCGTCGGCTATGCCGACGGCTGGCTGCGCAGCACGGGCAGCCTCGGCCGGGCCTATGTCGGCGACCGGGCGCTGCCGATCGTCGGGCGCGTCTCGATGGATTCGCTGACACTCGACATTTCAGCGCTTCCGGCGGATATGCTGGAGCCCGGCGATTTCGTCGAGCTCATCGGGCCGCACCAGTCGGTCGACGATGCCGCGAAGGCCGCGGGCACCATCGGCTATGAAATCCTGACCAGTCTCGGCGGACGCTATGTCCGCCGCCATATCGGCGGTTGATCGCCTTAGCGGAGCGCTCCATGAAGATCATTCTCGGCGGCGGTGTCATCGGTGTTGCGACGGCCTATTACCTCGCCAAGGCCGGCCATGCCGTCACGGTCGTCGAACGCCAGCCGGGTGTCGCACTCGAGACGAGCTTCGCCAATGCCGGCGAGGTCTCGCCCGGCTATGCCGCACCCTGGGCCGGGCCCGGTATCCCGCAGAAGGCGGTCAAGTGGCTGCTGATGAAGCACGGACCGCTCAAGATCCGGCCGAAGGCCGACCCGTATATGTGGAGCTGGCTCGTGCAGATGCTGCGCAACTGCACGTCGCATCGCTATGCCATCAACAAGGGCCGCATGGTCGGCATCGCCGAATACAGCCGCGACTGCCTGAAGGCGCTCCGGGACGAGACCGGCATCCAGTATGACGACCGCGCCCAGGGCACGCTGCAGCTGTTCCGCACCCAGGCGCAGGTCGATCACGCCGCCGACGACATCGCCGTGCTCAAGGATTACGGCGTGCCGTTCGAGCTGCTCGACGCGCCGGGCTGCATCCGCGCCGAGCCGGGCCTGGCATCGGTGCCGGAAAAGATCGCGGGCGGGCTGCGCCTGCCGGGCGACGAGACCGGCGACTGCCACATGTTCACGAAGAACCTGGCGACGCTCGCGGCCGAGCTCGGCGTCAAGTTCCTGTTCGATACGAGCATCGACGGCTTCGTGACCGAGGGCGACCGGATCGACGGCGTCCGCACCAGCGCCGGCCTGCTCAAGGGCGACGACTATATCCTGGCGCTCGGCAGCTATTCGCCGTTCCTGGCACGTCCGCTCGGCATCCAGATCCCGGTCTATCCGATCAAGGGCTATTCGATCACCGTGCCGATCGTGGACGCGGCCAAGGCGCCGGTCTCGACCGTGATGGACGAGAGTTACAAGGTCGCGATCACCCGGCTCGGCGACCGGATCCGCGTCGGCGGCACGGCCGAGGTCTCGGGCTTCGACAAGGTGCTGCGAACGGCGCGCAAGGCGACGCTCGACCAGTCGGTGGGCGACCTTTTCCCCGGCGCCGGCGATCTCGCCCGGTCGAGCTTCTGGTGCGGCCTCCGTCCCATGACGCCGGACGGCCCGCCGATCATCGGCGGCACGAAGTTCCGCAACCTGCACCTCAACACCGGCCACGGCACCCTCGGCTGGACCATGGCCTGCGGCTCGGGCCGCGTGCTGGCGGACTTGCTGTCGGGCCGCAAGCCGGAACCGGACGTGCGCGAGCTGGCGCTGTCGCGGTATCACTGATCCCCGCGCTCGGCCTGGGGATCCCGCGGCGCTAGCTTTTGCTCGCCGGGACGGGTGGGACCGGCAAGATGATCTCGGACGCGATCTTCCAATCCCGCCCGATCTTCTTCCAGTCGATGATCAGCAGGAACGGCTTCGGCGTGCCGTCCTGCCCCGCGTAGGAGACGGTGATATTGAGCGGCGCGTAGGTTTCGGCGATTTCACGCGAGAGCCCGACAGCCTTCAACTTCGAGAAATCGGGCTCGAGCACGACCGGACCGGACGAGGCGATGTCGTGGAGCTTCTGATCGATCGCCGCGTTGCCCCAGAAGCCTACCCAATTGCCCTCGGACGGGATGGCGCTCTTTGCCACCAGCAGCGCTGAGGGCGATTGCCAGAACATCGCGTGTATCGCCGCGATGTCGTGGCGGTTGGCCAGGTCCATCAATTGGCGGAAGCGCGCTTTGACCGTGTCGAGCGCCTGTGCGTCGACCGGTTCGTTGGAAGCGGCGAGCGCCGCGGCGCCGTTCGAAACGGCGGCGAGCAGGAACGCGGCTGCGAACAGGGCGATTTTCATGAGCGGGAACCCGTGGTTTGGGGGCGGGGACGGCTATGACTGCGGTCGTCAGGCCTGCTTCTTGGCGGCGTTCGCCGCACCCCAGAGCGAGCCCGGATTGGCGCGGTTCGGGTAGAGCGCCAGCATCGCGTCGTAGAGCTCGCGGGCGGTTGCCGTCGCCTCGTTCAGCCGGTTGAAGTCGACGAGATATTGCCGGGTTTCGCCGATGATGCGCGGATCGTCGGCGTTCTCCGGCACCTTATGGCCGGCGATCACCGCTGTTGGCCGCAAAGCCTCGAGTCTATCGAGCGTGGCGATCCATTCGCGCCGGCTCCGGCTGTCGGTCTCGCCGAGATACGGGTGGATGCCGTTATAGACGGCGTCGCCGCCGACGAGCAGGCCGATCGAGGGTACGTGGAGGCATGTCGATTGCGCCGTGTCGGTGTGCCCGGCATCGACCGCGACGAGCTTGTGCCCTTCCAGTTCCAGCTCGCCGTTCTCCAGCTGGCCGGCGACCAGCAGGCGATCAGGAATTTCGCCGGGGAACAGTCGACGCCAGAAATTGTCAGCCCAGGCCGGCGTGAGCTGGTTCCGCATCGCCTCGACGATTTCGGGCGTGGCGACGGCCTTGGCTTCAGGAAAACGCTCGAGCAGGGGTGCGAGGCCGAAGAAATGGTCGCCATGCCCGTGGGTAACGTAGATGGCCTTGAGGCGCTTGCCGCTCGCAACGACCCACTCCACCAGTCGTTGCGACTGCTCGATGGTGAGAAACGTATCGACGAGAACCGCGTCCTTCTCTCCGGAGATCAGGATCGAAGAATTCGCGACCCATGCCAGTTCCTCCTTGCCGGGCGGCAAGTCGCGGCTGAGGCCGGGGCGCTTGATGGTCAGCACGTCCCAACGCAGGCTTCCTGTCAGGGTGTCCGGTGACGTCATCGATGCGCTCCGTTGCGAGGGGCCCTTAGTCTGGGGCGGCGTCAGGAGAAGCTGGTGGGTGCGACGAGATGCTCACGGGACCAGGCAGCCCACAGCGGCCGGCTTGACAGGTGCCGTCGGCGCTGTCGTAAATGACATATGACCGGTCGTCTGTAATTAGTCAATAGGCGGTGAGATGGAAGTTCGTCACGCTCGACGGGGCCCGAAACCGAAGCCTGGGACACGGGACAATCTGATCCAAGCTGGCCTGCAAATGATTCACGCCGAGGGTTATTCCGCGTCGGGCATCCAGGGCATCGTCGAACGGGCGGACGTGCCGAAGGGGTCGTTCTATACGTATTTCGCCAGCAAGGAGGCGTTCGGGACCGAAGTCATCGACGCCTATTCCGATCGCGGACTGGCGAAGTTGCGTGGCTTCTTGAGTGATGCCGATCTCGCGCCGCTTGCGCGCCTCGAAGCCTATTTCGATGACCGGATCGCCGCGTTCAGGGCTTCCAACTTTGCCCGCGGTTGTCTGCTCGGCAATTTCAGCGCGGAGGCTGCAGACCACAGCACGGTCATCCGCCAGCACCTGGTCAAGCATTTCAGATCGTGGAGCGCCCTATTCGAGAGATGCATTTTCGAGGGCCAGGAAAGGGGCGAAATCGGCCGTCAGTTTCCCGCCAACTCACTGGCTGATTTCATCCTGAATAGCTGGGAAGGGGCGCTCCTGCGCATGCGCGCCGAGAAGAGCGACATTCCCTTGATCGAATTCAAGAAAATCGTGTTCGGCAGCATTCTCGGATGAAGCGCTGAGCCTCGAACGGCTAAACCGGCGCGATCGCGAACAGGACCTGGAGCGCGAACAGGAACAGGAACGCCAGGATCAGCAGCTGTAGCGCGCCGCCGAGCAGGCGGATGGCGCCGATGAAGAAGACGATCGCCGCCACGATCAGCGCGGCGGTCGCGATGTGCCCGTGGATGCCGCCCCGTGCCAGCAGATGGCGCAGCCATAGCTCGATCGCGCCGAACAGGGCAAAGACGAAGCCGACGATCACCAAGATCACATGCAGCACGAGCGCGGTCGCCTGGTTCAGATTCATCGCGGTCCATGGCCTTGTCGTTGCTCGATGGTCGGCTAACGGCCAGCGGTGCGCTTCGTCGCGGCAATGCCGGAAAAACCCCCGATGTCACGGCTTGACAGGTGCCGGGACACGCGCGCAGGATCGTTTGTACACCAACGATAGATCCGGGCGTAAGATCGCGGGCGTCGGCCGTGTCCAGGGCGATTTCCGTTCAGAGTGATTTCACTGGGAGCAGGCGGATGTATGTCCGACCGACGACCATCGACGAGGCGATCGGCGTTCTGGCGAGCCAGGGCGGGCGAATTCTCGCCGGCGGCACCGATTTCTTTCCAGGCCAGGGCGACCGACCCGTCGTGGGGCCGGTGCTCGATATTTCCGCGCTCGACGCGCTGAAGGGCATCCGGATCGCCGCCGACGGCATCCGCATCGGCGCCGGCACGACCTGGAGCACCATCGCCGGCGCGGCCGAGCTGCCGCCGGCGTTCGATGCGCTCCGGGCCGCGGCGCGCGAGGTCGGCGGCTGGCAGATCCAGAATGCCGGCACGATCGCCGGCAATCTCTGCAACGCCTCGCCGGCGGCCGACGGCGTGCCGCCGCTGCTGGCGCTCGACGCGTCGGTCGAGCTCATGGGCCCGGCCGGCCGGCGTGTGCTGCCGCTCGACCAGTTCATCCTCGGGCCGCGGCGCACGGCGCTCGCCCCGGACGAGATCATGGTCGCGATCCTGGTGCCGCCGCCGCCCGCTGCCGCCCGATCGCGCTTCATCAAGCTGGGCGCCCGGCGCTACCTTGTGATCTCGATCGTCATGGTCGCGGCCGAGCTGACGCTCGATGCGGCAGGCCGGGTTGCGAATGCCCGCGTCGCGGTCGGCTCCTGCTCGGCGGTCGCCCGCCGGTTGCCGGCCCTGGAGCAGGCGTTGGTTGGCGCTCCCGCCGCGTCCGGTCTCGCGGCCCTGGTCGAGCCGGCGCATCTCGCCCCCTTGCAGCCGATCGACGACGTCCGCGCGACCGCGACCTACCGACGCGATGCCGCGCTGACCCTCGTCGGCCGTGCGCTCGATGCCTGTCTCACGGAGTCCGCCGCCATGGAGCCTGCCCGTGCCTGATTCCGCTCCCCGGCTCGGTTTCGAGCTCAACGGCTGCCGGGTCGAGGTCGGCTCAGCACCGATCACCCGTCTCTCGGCCGTGCTGCGCGACGAGCTGGGGCTCGTCGGCACCAAGGTCGGCTGCGACGCCGGCGATTGCGGCGCCTGCACGGTGCTGCTCGACGGCGACCCGGTCTGTTCCTGCCTGATCGCCGTCGGCCAGGTGCGCGGGCGGACGGTGACCAGCATCGAAGGGCTGCCCGACGCGAGCCCGTCGGCCGCAGCGCTGCAGCGCGCCTTCTTGAAGCATGGCGCCGCCCAGTGCGGCATCTGCACGCCGGGCATGCTGGGTGCCGCGACGGCGCTGCTCGATCGCGAGCCGAGGCCAACCGAAGCCCAAGTGATGGACGCGATCGGCGGCGTGCTGTGCCGGTGCACCGGCTATCGCAAGATCGTTGAGGCGGTGCTCGAGGCGGGCGGCGGCCCCGCCCGCGAAACCGTCGCCTCGCCCGTGGCCGGCGCTGCGGTCGGCACGCGCGTCGAGCGGCTCGACGGCCGGCGCAAGATCGACGGCAGCGAGATCTTTGGCGCGGACGAGGTGCCGGCCGATGCGCTGGCCGTGCGGGCGATCCGCTCGCCGCACCATCGCGCCCGCTTCCGCTTCGGCGATCTCGACGGCTTCGTGGCGAGCCATCCGGGCATCGTGCGCGTGTTCACCGCCGACGACGTCCCTGGCGACAATTGCTATGGCGTCATCGGCCCGTTCGCCGACCAGCCGGTGTTCGCGGTCGGCGAAGCACGCTTCCGTGGCGAGGCGGTCGCCGCCGTGGCGGGCGAGCCTGAGGCGCTGGCGGCGCTCAATCTTGGCGACTTCCCGGTTACCTGGGAGGAACTGCCGCCGCTCGTCGATGTCGACGCCGCGCTGGACGAGGCAGCGCCGAAGCTCCACGACGGCCGGCCGGGCAACATCCTGACCCGCGGCCGCGTCGTGCGCGGTGATCTCGAAGCCGGCTTTGCGGCGGCCGAGGTCGAGGTCGAGGGCCGCTTCGAGACCGGCTTCGTCGAGCACGCCTATATCGAGCCCGAGGCCGGCTTCGCGCGCCGCGTCGGCGACCGGATCGAGATTCAGGCCTGTACCCAGGCGCCCTATATGGACCGCGACGATGTCGCGCGCATCCTGGGGCTGCCGGTGGAAGCCGTGCGCATCATCCCGACCGCAGTTGGCGGCGGCTTCGGCTCCAAGCTCGACCTCTCGGTGCAGCCGTTCATCGCCCTCGCCGCCTGGCATCTCCACCGGCCGGTGCGCATGGTCTATTCGCGCGTCGAGTCGATCATGACCACGACCAAGCGGCATCCGGCGCGCATGCGGGTGCGGATCGGGGCCGCGCGCGACGGCCGCCTCACGGCCATGGATTTCTCGGGCGACTTCAACACCGGCGCCTATGCCTCCTGGGGGCCTACGGTCGCGAACCGCGTGCCGGTCCACGCCTCCGGGCCCTACTTCATCCCGCATTACCGGGCGCTGACCCGGGCGGTGCACACGAATCTGGTGCCGGCCGGCGCCTTCCGCGGCTTCGGCGTGCCGCAGGCGGCGGTTGCACAGGAGCAATTGTTCGACGAGCTGGCGGACAAGCTCGGCATCGACCGGCTCGACTTCCGCATCAGGAATGCGCTCGGGCCGGGCGTGCCGACGGTGACGGGCCAGGTGTTCGAGGCGGGCGTCGGCATCCGCGCCTGCCTCGAGGCGCTGCGCCCGCGCCGCGACGCCGCGCATGCCGAGGCCCGGGCGTTCAATGCGGCGGCGACCGGGCCTCTGCGGCGCGGCGTCGGCTTTGCCGGCATGTGGTACGGCTGCGGCAATACTTCGCTGCCCAATCCTTCGACCATGCGGCTGGGCCTCAGGCCCGACGGCCGGCTCACGCTGCACCAGGGCGCGGTCGACATCGGCCAGGGCTCGAACACGGTCGTGACGCAGATCTGCGCCGACGCGCTGGGCGCACCGCTCGAGCTCTTCGACCTGGTGTCGAGCGACACGGACCTGACGCCCGACTGCGGCAAGACCTCGGCCTCGCGCCAGACCTTCGTCAGCGGCAAGGCGGCGTTCCTTGCCGGCCAGGCGCTCCGGCGTGCGATCCTGCGCGAGGCCAATGCCGGCGAGGACGCTCGGCTCATCTTCGGCGACGGCCGCATCGCGGTCGAGGAGCGCGGCCATGCGCGCATCCTGTCCCTCGTCGACTTGCCGGTCGATGCGCGCGGCTACGTGCTGTCGGTCGAGGAGACGTTCGATCCGCCGACGAGCCCCTTGGACGAGAACGGCCAGGGCGAGCCCTATGCGGTCTTCGGCTATGGCGCGCATCTGGCCGAGGTCGAGGTCGACATTGCGCTGGGCACGGTCAAGGTGCTGAAGCTGACCGCGGCGCATGACGTCGGCCGCGCGATCAACCCGACCTTGCTCGAAGGCCAGATCGAGGGCGGGGCCGCGCAGGGCCTGGGCCTGGCGCTCATGGAGGAATTCTTCCCCGGCAAGGGCGAGAACCTGCATGACTACCTGATCCCGACCGTGGGCGACATGCCGCCGGTGACCTCGATCCTGATCGAGGACGCGTCGCCGATCGGTCCGTTCGGCGCCAAGGGCATCGGCGAGCAGGCGCTGATCCCGACTGCGCCGGCCATCTTGAACGCCATCTACGATGCGACCGGCGCGCGCATCACGCGCGTGCCCGCGACCCCGGACCGGGTGCGGGCGGCGATCCGTGCGCTTTCTGCCGAGGAAGACTCCGATGCCTGACTCCTCCGCCCTCGTCCGCGACGGCGACAAGATCCGCTGCGACGCCTGCCCGGTCATGTGCTTCATCAAGCCCGGCATGACCGGCGCCTGCGACCGCTACATGAACGACAACGGCGACCTGGTGCGCGTCGACCCCCACGTCATCCTCGACCGGGCGGTCGACCGCGGCGAGCCGGTCGTCGAGTTCCTGGAACGGTCGGAGGAATGGGACGGCGACCTGGTGAAGCCGGGCGGCCGGTTCGTGACGGCGATCGGCGCCGGCACGACCTATCCCGACTACAAGCCGGCACCGTTCATCGTGTCGTCCCAGATCGACGGCGTCGACATGGTGACGGTCGTGACCGAGGGCATCTTCAGCTATTGCGGCGTCAAGGTGAAGATCGACACCGACCGGCACCTGGGCCCCGAGCGCGCGCCGGTCCGCGCCAAGGGCGAGACGATCGGCCATGTGACGACCGGCGAATACGGCTCGCAGATGCTGTCCTTGGGCGGCGTCAACCACCTGACCGGCGGCGGCAAGAAGATGGGGCGCGCGACCTGCGAAGCGCTCCTGGACCTGTGCAACGGCAAGGCAGTCGAGCTTACGGTCGACGAGGGTGCGACCGTACTGGTCCAGGCGGGCAAGCCGCCGGTCGTGAACGGCATGCTCGAGGAGCGCATGCGCGTCGGCTGCGGCTCGGCCACCATCGGCATGTTCGCGCGCCAATGGTTCGGCAAGGTCGACGAGGTCGTGGTGATCGACGACCACATTACCGGCGTGCTGTCGGAGCACCAGGCCGGCAAGGTATTGGGCGTCAAGGAGACCGGCATCCGCATGACCGGCCGCCGCTCGACGCCGGGCCGCTATTTCGAGGTCGCCGATCCGGGCACCGGCTGGGGCGGCACCGCGATTACGGACCCGCTGTCGATCCTGGGGCCGTTCGACCCGAAGGTCGCCCGGCCCGGCCTGTCGCTGCTGATGATCAGCACGACCGGCGAGCAATATGGCTATTACGAGCTGGACGAGGCGCTCCGGCCCGTCGAACGCGACCTGCCGGCGCCCCTCGTCGAATCGGTCGAGCGGGTGAAGGAGAATTGCGAGCCGGCGCTGTCGACCGTCCTCTTCATGGGCGGCGCCGGCGGTTCGCTCCGCGCCGGCGTCACCGAGAACCCGGTCCGCCTCACCCGCTCGGTCAAGGATGCCCTCACCTACGTCACCTGCGGCGGGGCGCCGGTCTATGTCTGGCCCGGCGGCGGCATCACCTTCATGGTCGACGTGACGCGCGTGCCGGACAATGCCTTCGGCTATGTGCCGACGCCGGCCTTGGTGGCGCCGATCGAGTTCACCATGCGGCTCGAGGATTACGCGGCGCTCGGCGGCCATCTCGACCATCTGCGGCCGCTCGACCAGGTGCTGGCGGGCCAGGGCGGGCGCAAGCTGCCGCAACTCCAGGGCAATCCCTGGCCGCTGGCGCCGTCGGACGCCAAAAGGTCGCATGGATGAGGGAGCCGCCGCTCATCCGCCTGCTGCCCGACGGGCGGCGCGTCCATCTCCATGACGGGCCGATCGACCTGATCCTGGAGGCCTGGGGCGCGCCCGCGGCTGTGCGCGCGGCGCACCGGGCGGCGGCGGCGCGGATGAACGGGCTGCTCGACGAGTTGTGCGATGAGCTTGTGATCCTCAGGGCGCCGGCCGGCGGCCATGTCCCGGTGCCGGCGGGCCCGATCGCGCGCCGCATGTGCGCGGCGGTCGAGCCCTATGCCGCGGAATGCTTCATCACGCCCATGGCCGCCGTCGCCGGCGCCGTGGCCGAGGCGGTGCTGGCGGCGATGGTCGAAGCCGCCCCGCTCGACCGGGCCTATGTGAACAACGGCGGCGACATTGCGCTTCATATCGAACCGGGCGAGAGCCTCACCGCCGGCCTGATCGACCGGCCGGACCGGCCGTCGATGATCGGCACGGCGCGGCTCGGCGCCGAGGACGGCATCTTCGGCATCGCGACCAGCGGCCGGCACGGCCGGTCCTTCTCGCTCGGCATCGCCGATGCGGTGACGGTGCTGGCGGCGCGTGCGGCCGATGCGGACGCAGCGGCGACCATCCTCGCGAATGCGGTCGATCTGCCCGGCCATCCGGGCATCCTGCGCGTGGCCGCCGACAGCATCGACCCGAACACCGACCTGGGCTCGCGCCTGGTCACGCGGGCGGTGGTGCCGCTCGACCCGGCGGAGCGGGACCGCGCGCTCGCCGCCGGCATTGCCCGGGCCTCCGGCCTCATCCGTGCCGGGCGGATCGTCGGCGCTTCCTTGCATCTGCAGGGCGCGACGCGGACGATCGGCCGGCTGGGCTCCCTGCCGCCACCCTCGCCGCTGCCCGAAGAAACCGAATCGTTCCGGAGGATGCCTCATGCCTGAAGTCGTGCTGCGCAAACGCGCGATCATCGTCGAAGAGATCTTTCACGAGGGCGGTCCGCCCGCGGCCGTGCCGTTGAAGCGCGGTGCCGCGCTCGTCGTCATCCGTAATCCCTTCGCCGGGCGCTATGTCGAGGACATCCAGCCGTTCATGAAGGACCTGGAGCCGCTCGGCCTCGAGATGGCGCGCCGGCTGGTGACGGCGCTCGGCGGCGATCCGAAGGCGATCCAGGGCTACGGCAAGGGTGCCATCGTCGGTGCGGCGGGCGAGCTCGAGCATGGCGCGCTCTGGCATGCGCCGGGCGGCTACGCCATGCGTGAGATCCTGGGCGGCGCCAAGGCGATCGTGCCGTCGACCAAGAAGGTGGGCGGGCCGGGCACGCGGCTCGACGTGCCGGTGACCCATATCGACGCCTCCTATGTGCGCAGCCATTTCGACGCCATGGAGGTCGGCATTCCGGACGCGCCTAAGGCTGACGAGATGCTGCTGGCGCTGGTCATGACGACGGGTGCCCGCATCCATAACCGCGCCGGCGGCCTGAAGGCATCCGAGATCAAGGGAGAGGATGGCTTGAGATGAAGACGAAGATCCGCAAGCTCCTGACGTTTCTCGAGGAGACCCGGCTCGAGATGGGCCGGCCGGTCGAGCCGGCGACGCGCCGGGCCGCGGCCGTCGCCGTGATCGAGAACCCCTATGCCGGCACCTATGTCGAGGACCTGACGCTCCTGACCGAGATCGGCGAGGAGCTGGGCCGGCTCCTGACCGAGCGGGCGGTTGCCGCCCTCGGCATCCCCGGCGACCGGGCCGAGAGCTACGGCAAGGCGGCGGCCGTCGGCGAGGATGGCGAGCTCGAGCACGCCGCCGCCATCCTGCATCCGAAGCTCGGCACGCCGGTCCGCCAGGTGCTGGGGAAGGGGGCGGCCTTGATCCCGTCGTCGAAGAAGCGCGGCGGGCCGGGCGTGGTGCTCGACATCCCCTTGGGCCACAAGGACGCGGCCTTCGTGCGTAGCCATTTCGACGGCATGGAAGTGCGCGTGCCGGACGCGCCCCGGGCGCGCGAGATCGTGGTCGCCGTCGCCGTCACCGACAGCGGCCGCCCGCTGCCGCGCGTCGGCGGCCTCACCAAGGACCAGATCAAGGGCGAGGACGGGTTGCGGTAAAAAACGAACGTCATCGCCGCGAAGGCGGGGATCCATGCGCAAGCCGCAGGCTTGTCGCAGGGGTAGCCGTAAAGGCTGTCGGTAAGCACCGAGCGCTCGCCCTGGATTCCCGCCTCTCGCGGGAACGACGCTAAATAGACAAATATACCAATTCACGACAGGGACTTCGGACGAGAGGGGACAGGCACATGGCGATGAAGCGGCTTTGCGCGGGGGCGGCGTTGGCGCTCGCGGTCTGGAGTGTCGGGGGCGCGAGCCCGGCGGCCCGGGCCGAGGACGCGGTCACGGTTGGCGAGATCAATTCCTATTCGGCCCTGCCATCCTTCACCGAGCCCTACCGCAAGGGCTGGCAGTTGGCGCTCGAGGAGGTGAATGCCGCCGGCGGCGTCATGGGCAAGAAGCTCGCGATCGTGTCGCGCGACGACGGCGGCAAGCCGGGCGACGCGGTGACGGCGGCGAACGAGCTCGTCGCGAACGACCATGCGGTGCTGCTGTTCGGCACGTTCTTCTCGAACATCGGCCTCGCCGTGTCCGACTTCGCCAAGCAGAAGAAGGTGTTCTTCCTGGGTGCCGAGCCCTTGACCGACGCTATTACCTGGAGCCAGGGCAACCACTACACATTCCGGCTCCGCCCGTCGAACTACATGCAGGCGGCGATGCTGGCGGAGGAAGCGGCGAAACTGCCGGCCAAGCGCTGGGCGACGGTGGCACCCAACTATGAATACGGCCAGTCGGCCGTCGCCGTGTTCAAGCAGCTTCTGTCGGCGAAGCGCCCCGACATCCAGTGGGTCGGCGAGCAATGGCCGACCCAGGGCAAGATCGACGCGGGTGCCGTGACCCAGGCGCTGGCCGCCGACAATCCGGAGGCGATCCTCAACGTCGAGTTCGGCCCCGACCTCGTCAAGTTCGTGCGCGAGGGCAACACGCGCGGCCTGTTCAAGGGCAAGTCGGTCGTGAGCTTCCTGACCGGCGAGCCCGAGTATCTCGATCCCTTGAAGGACGAGGCGCCTGAGGGCTGGATCGTCACCGGCTATCCTTGGTACGGCATCCACACACCGGAGCATGACGCGTTCCTGAAGGCCTATCAGGCGAAATACAACGAGCCGCCGCGGCTGGGCTCGATCGTGGGCTACAGCTCGGTCAAGACGATCGCGGCGCTCTTGGCCAAGGCCGGCTCGACCGATACGGAGAAGCTGATCGCGACGGCCGAGGGGCTCGGCGTCGCGACGCCGTTCGGCCCGATCACCTTCCGCAAGATCGACCATCAATCGACGCTGGGTGCCTTCGTCGGCAAGACCGCGCTCAAGGACGGCAAGCCGGTCATGGTCGACTTCGCCTACCGCGACGGCGCCAAATACCTGCCGAGCGACGAGGAAGTCGCGAAGCTCCGGCCGAAGGAGTGACATCGCTCCCTCGCCCGCGCGAGCGGGAGAGGGAAGGGGCCCGGCTCCTCGGGGCCGGGAAGGGTGAGGGGGTGCTGCGGCGCAACCCTCACCCGGCTCGCTCGCGCTCGCCACCCTCTCCCGCTTGCGCGGGCGAGGGTTGACGAAGCTGCCGAGGATCTAGCTGAAGCAGGTCTCGATGGGTTTTCTGGTCGCTCAGTTTCTGACGGGTCTCGCCAATGCCGCGTCCTTGTTCCTGGTCGCGGCCGGGCTCTCCATCATCTTCGGCGTCACGCGGATCGTGAATTTCGCCCATGGCGCCTTCTACATGGCCGGCGCCTATGTCGCTTACACGCTGACGGAGCGGCTCGAAGGCGGCTTCGGCTTCTGGGGCGGGCTCGTGCTCGCGGCGCTCGCGGTTGCGGTCGTGGGGGCGCTCGTCGAGATGCTGCTCTTACGCCGGCTCTATCAGGCGCCGGAGCTGTTCCAGCTGCTCGCGACCTTCGGCATGACGCTCATGGTCGAGGACCTGGTCGTGCTCGTCTGGGGGCCGGACGACCTGGTCGGCCGCCGGGCGCCGGGCTTCAAGGGCGCCGTCGAGATCCTGGGCCAGCCGGTGCCGTCCTACGATCTGCTTCTGCTGGTGCTGGGGCCGGTCGTGCTGGGCCTGCTCTGGCTCTTGTTCCACCGCACCCGGTTCGGCGTGCTGGTGCGCGCGGCGACCCAGGACCGCGAGATGGTTGCGTCGCTCGGCGTCAACCAGAAATGGCTCTTCACCGGCGTCTTTGCCTTGGGCGTGGGCCTGGCCGCGTTCGGCGGTGCCGTGCAGCTGCCGCGCGACGCGGTCAATCACGGCATGGACCTGGGCATCATCGTCGAGGCCTTCGTCATCGTGGTGATCGGCGGCCTCGGCTCCCTGCCCGGCGCCTTTGTCGCGGCGGTGATCGTGTCCGAACTCAACGCCTTCGGCATCCTGATCCTGCCGCGCATCTCGCTCGTTCTCGTGTTCCTGGTCATGGCGGTCGTGCTGGTGATCCGGCCCTGGGGCCTGTTCGGCAAGCCGGACGCCGTGCAGCGCGCGCCCGCCGCGACGGCGATTCGGCCATGGCGGCCGCTCGTCCCGCGTGAGCGGGCGGTGCTCGCGGCCCTGGTGGCATTGGCGGCGCTGCTGCCGCTTGGCGCCGGGCCCTATCTCATGACCATTGGCGCCGAGATCCTGATCTTCGCGATCTTCGCGATGAGCCTGCAGTTCCTGATGAGCGGCGGCGGCTTGGCATCCTTCGGCCATGCCGCCTATTTCGGCTTGGGCGCCTATGCCGCGGCCTTCCTCGTCAAGCAGGCCGGCTTCGCGACGCTGGCGGCCGTTGCCGCAGCCCCGCTCGCAGGCCTCGTGGGGGCAGCGCTCTTCGGCTGGTTCTCGGTCCGGCTGGCAGGCGTCTATCTCGCCATGCTGACCCTGGCCTTCGCCCAGATCGTCTGGTCGCTCGCCTTCCAATGGGTGAGCGTCACCGGCGGCGACAACGGCATCCTCGGCGTCTGGCCCGATGCCTGGCTCGCGACACCGGCGCGCTTCTACGAGCTGACCCTGCTGCTCGCGGTCGTGCTGATCGCCCTTCTGCGCCGGGTGCTGCTGTCGCCGTTCGGCTATGCGCTGCGTGCCCTCCGCGACGCGCCGCTGCGCGCCGATTCGCTCGGGCTCGACCGCATGCGCATCCAATGGGCCGCCTTCGTGCTGTCGGGCACGGTCGCGGCGCTGGCCGGTGCGCTCTACGCCGTGCTCAAGGGCAGCGTCTTCCCGGATGTACTCGGCATTCCGCAGTCGATCGACGGGCTGGTCATGGTGCTGCTGGGCGGCGTCGGCACGATCACGGGCGGCGTCGCCGGGGCGCTCGTCTACAAGACGCTGTCGATCTGGCTGATGAGCCAGACCGACTGGTCGAAGCTGGTGCTGGGCGCCGTCATCGTGCTGCTGGTCGTCGCCTGCCCCAAGGGCATCCTGGGATTCATGGGCGACCTGCTGCATCGCCGGCAGCACCCACCGCCCGAGGCGCCACCCGAGGCGCCCGCCGAGCGGGCGGCGGAGGTGCATGATGCTGCTTGAGGTCCAGAACCTGCGCAAAGCGTTCGGCGGCATCGAGGCGGTGCGCGGCGTCGCCTTCGCGCTCGACGCCGGCGAGATCCTGGCGCTCATCGGCCCGAACGGTGCCGGCAAGAGCACCTGCTTCAACATGCTGAACGGCCAGATCCGCCCGGACCAGGGCAGCGTCAAGCTCGACGGGCGCGAGCTCGTGGGATTGACGCCGCGCGCGATCTGGCGCCTGGGCGTCGGCCGCACGTTCCAGATCACCCAGACCTTCGGCTCCATGACCGTGCGCGAGAATGTACAGATGGCGCTGCTGTCCCACGCGCGGGCCATCCATGACGTCTGGCGCTTCGCCGGCCGGCTCGAAGCGGACGAGGCCGACCGGCTCCTCGGCCTCGTCGGCATGGACGATGCCGCGGAGCGGCCGTGCGGCGAGCTCGCCTATGGCGACCTGAAGCGCGTCGAGCTGGCGGTGGCGCTCGCCAACCGACCCAAACTTTTGTTGATGGACGAGCCGACCGCCGGCATGGCGCCCAAGGAACGTGTCGCGCTCATGCGCTTGACGGCACGCATCGCGCGCGACCGCCGCATGGGCGTGCTCTTCACCGAGCACGACATGGACGTGGTGTTCGAGCATGCCGACCGGATCATGGTGCTGAACCGCGGCGCGCTCATCGCCGAGGGCCGGCCGGCCGAGGTCAGGGCGAACGACCAGGTGCGACAGATCTATCTGGGCGAGGGGCGGCTCTATCACGCGGAGGCGGCATCGTGAGCCCGCACGTCGAAGGCCAGCACGTCGAAGGCCAGCACGTCGAAGGCCTGCATGTCGAGGGGCTCAACGCCTTCTACGGACCTGCGCATATTCTCTACGATGTGGCGCTCGACGTCGCGCCGGGCGAGGTCGTGGCGCTCCTCGGCCGCAACGGCGCCGGCAAGTCGACGACCTTCCGCGCCATCGCCGGCCTGGTGCCGGCGCGCCAGGGCCAGGTGCGTTTCGGCGGTGCCGACATCTCGCGGCTGCCGCCGCACGAGATCGCGCGGCGGGGCCTCGGCTACGTGCCGGAGGACCGGCGCATCTTCACCGAGCTCACGGTCGAGGAGAACCTGTCGGTCGGCCGGCAGCGGCCGCGCGCGGGGGCGCCCGCCTGGGAACCGGACAAGCTCTATGCGCTGTTCCCGAACCTGGGCGAGCTGCGCCGGCGCCTGGGTGGGCGGATGAGCGGCGGCGAGCAGCAGATGCTGACCATCGCCCGCACGCTCATGGGCAATCCGTCGCTGGTGCTGCTCGACGAGCCGTCGGAGGGCTTGGCGCCCAAGATCGTCGAGCAGATGGCGGCCGCGATCATCGCCATGAAACGCGAGGGGCTCGCCATGGTGATCTCGGAGCAGAACCTGCATTTCGCGCGCCTCATCTCGGATCGGGCCTATATCATCGAGAAGGGGCGGGTGCGTTTTTCCGGCACGATCGCCGAGATCGACGCCGACCCGGCGATCCGCGATGCCTATCTTGCAGTGTGACGGTTCTCGCGGTGTGATGGGGAACAAGAAAGCAGGCCTGGAGGAAGCATGCCCGTCGATGCGTTCGACACGAAGCAGCGTCGTCGTTCGGAGACCGTCTATCGGCTCGACGATCAGGTCGGCTTCATCCTGCGCCAGGCGGCGCAGCGCCATACATCGATCTTCGTGGCGCTCATGGTCGAGGACCTGACGCCGACCCAGTTTGCAGCCTTGGCCAAGCTCGCCGAGGTCGGCCCGTCGTCGCAGAACAAGCTCGGGCGCTTGACCGCCATGGACGGCGCCACGATCAAGGGCGTCATCGACCGGCTGACCAAGCGCGGCCTGACCGAGACCAGCCCCGACCCGGACGACGGCCGCTTGCTTGTCGTGGCCTTGACCGCCCTCGGCCGCGCCGTCGCCGCCGAAGCCCTCCCAGCCGGCACCAGGATCACCGAGGAGACCCTGGCGCCGCTGACGCCGGAGGAACAGGCGCAGTTTTTGGCGTTGTTGAGGAAGCTTAGGTAGGAACAGCCCTACTGCTGCTGCTTCCAGGTGCCGTCTTGCTGGCGGCAGGCGGTTCCCTGGACACGCTGCTGCTGGCCATCGATCAGGGCCGTGGTGACGTAGCGACGGCAGGGCGTGCCGTCGTTCGACTGATAGGTGTTGGTGGGTGTCACCCAATAGGACGACCCTTGGTCGGGGTTCTGCCAGGCGACGGTCTGCCCGGTCGGGGCATGCTCGAGCGTCTGGTTGACGCAACCCTGGTCGACCGGCTCCATCGACCGGCCGATGGCGCCGCCGGCCAAGGCGCCGCTCAGGACGCCGGCAATCGTCATGACCGTGTGGCCCGAGCCCTTGCCGAACTGGCTGCCGAGCAGGCCGCCGGCGGCACCGCCCAGCGCCGAGCCGATGAGGTTGTTCTGGGACGTGCTGAACACGTTGGCGAGCGACGAGCGATCGCAGGCCCGATTGTCGGTGCCATAGGTCTGGCCCCCGTTGCCCTGACCCCCGTAGCCCTGGCCCCCGTAGCCCTGGGCGAACGCGGACGCGGCCGGCGCAAGGCCGGCGGCCGCGATCATGGCAAGCGCGATGATGGGGGAGCGGAAGCGGATCGCAAGGTTGAAGTGCGGCAAGGAGATCTCCGTGGCGGCTGGAAGGCGCCCTTCTCAGGCGCTTGAGTGGCTCGGGGCGGTCCGATCGGAATGCCGATCAAGCTCGTCCCGCATCACAACGGCCACGGCATACGCCGTATGCCGTAGGATATCTGTGGCAAGTTTGGGCTCGGGCCCGGCGCGTGGGGAGCGCTGCGCTCAGGCGCTTCCCCCCAACGCCCGGATGGCGGCTTCGACGCGGCCGAGCATGCTCTCCTCGCCGCCGCCCATGCCTTCGCCCTCGGCAACCGCCAGATTGAGCGCGTTCAGCTTCCACTGCCGCAGCACCTTGAGCTTGACCTCACGCGACAGCTGAGGGTGCACAACCACTTCCTGCGGCTGCGCGAAGAAGGCCCTGGGATCGACCAGCGCCGCCTCGATGTCGATTTGAACAGGTCCTGGGGTCACTGTTCAATTCCTTCTAGGGAGATCTCCACAATAGCACGATTGACCGCCAACCGCATCCAAGGTCGGAGCCCCGGCGCGCCGGCCTCCTTCGGGCCTACCCCCCAGTTCGCGGCCGCGGCCAAGCTCGCCGAGGTCGGCCCGTCGTCGCCGAAGTCGTCGCAGAACAAGCTCGGGCGCCTGATCGCCCTGGACGGCGCCACGGTCAAGGGCGTCGGTGGCGCGGTCACCTGCGTCATTCGGTCAATCAACGCCAATGCGCCGAAGCGGTGGCATGGGCTTGGTTGCTGCAAGCTGGAATAGGTAGGAAGCGGTCTGTCTGGTTTCCGTTGCCATGAGGCGAAACCGGACACTCAAGATTCCGGTCGGCCCGGCCGGATCTGACCCGAAGCGGCCCATGGCGCGGTGCGATTCGAGCGGTCGGCTCGGGATGAGGAGTTCCGCCGAAAGCTCTGCTTCTCTTGGTGTTGTTTCATTTGACACGCGCTAAGCTGAACCCGCCGGGATGCGCGACAACTGGTTGCGTTCGTTTAATAGGTCGGACTGGTCGCATGACGTATCACGCGCGATATGAAGCAGGCGAATACATTGCGGTCTGGCAGGAGTTGACGGCGCTCGGGGCCTCGGTCCGCGCCCCAGCGCTGATCGAGGATGCCCGAGCGGTCGCCGACGCGACAATGACTCGGGTAGCGGAGAACGTCGATCGCATCATCGATCGGCTAGCAACTCATTCCTATCAGTTCGACGTCTATCCCGATGGCACGGTGCCTGCGGCAACGCTCCGGGCTCATGGTCACCCCGACGCCACCCTGCTGGCCGATGTCCTCGAACTGGAGAAACGGGTGGGGCCGATTCCCCTGTCCCTTTGTGCGTTCTGGCAGGTCGTCGGTACAGTCTCGCTGATTGGCTGCGCGCCAGAAGGCTGGCCAGACTATAGCGATCCATTGTTTGTCTCGCCGCCCGACTATGCTCTACTCGACCTACTTGATTGGGAGCAGAGCGGGAATCCGGACGGCGTCTTCATGTGCCCGCTCGCGCCGGATGTCCTGCACAAGGACAACGTCAGCGGCGGCGCAGCATACGCTATCGCTCTTCCGGACCCAGGTGCCGACGCGACATTTCATGAAGAATGGCGAGGGATCGGTTTCGTACCATATCTACGCGTCGCGATTCTGGAATGGGGCGGTTTCCCGGGCCTTGCGCAGGACAATCCCCAGGACAAGTGGCGTCGCAAGGACCTCTGTGCCCCGACGCCGCCCTGGTTCGGCGAACTGACCCTGGATCTCCTGCCTTTCTAGGATAACGGTTTTTCGGCCACTGGGGCGACCTGCCGGTCCGGGCGCATGGCTGCTGGATCGACGGGGGCTCGATCGGCAGCGCGTGCACCCCGTTCAGCGAACTGCCGCTGTTGGCGTACCTTGGTCGCGCGCGGCCTGTCCCCAAATGTCCGCCTTCGGCGCGCAGCTGCGGGCGCAGGAATGACAACAGTGGGTCGTGAGCAGTCAGGAGAAAGCGGCCCGCTCCCGTCCTTCCACCCCGCCGCTATCATCTCTCCTCAATCGGCATCCCCAGCACCGCCTCGCCCAAACTGCCTGATTCGTCCTTGAGGCCGACACCCGAAAGGCCGCGGCGGCGCATTTCGCGCAGGAGATAGGCGAGCTTGAACGCCGCGTCCGGATAGCCGACCCCTTCGGGCCGGATGTTCGAGATGCAGTTGCGGTCGGCATCGGTGGTGGCGGGCGTGGGCCGCCAGGTGACGTAGGCGCCGAGGCTGTCCGGGGCCGACAGGCCCGGCCGCTCGCCGATCAGCATGACGACGGCCGCGGCGCCGAGGGCGGCCGCCACCGCGTCGCCGATCGCGACGCGGCCTTGGCTCACGAGCACGAGCGGCGCCAGGCGCCAATGTTCGGCTGCGAGCGCCGGCAGCAGCGCGCCGAGCAGCGGTGCCGCATGCCGCTCGATCGCCTGGGCCGAGAGCCCGTCCGCCACGGTGATCACCAGATCGGCGGTGCCGGCATGAGACGCCAATGTCTCGCGCGCCGCCGGGGCCAACTGCCGGCCGAGATCGGGCCGCATCAGATAGGTCGGCCGGTCCGGTGCTGCACTCTCGACCGTCAGCACCGGCATGCCGAAGCCAGCGAATGCCGCCGTAAGTGCCCGGAAATCGGCGGCCTGGTGGACGGCGTCGCGGGCGCGGGCGTGGGCCAGGCGGAACTCCAGGAGCGGCGGCGTGGCGAGCGAGGCGCCGCTGCGGGCGAGCCCGATGCGCGCGGTCGTGAGCGTGCGCAGCTTCGACCAGGTAACACTGGCTGAGGCGTCACCGGGGGTGGCCGGCGGTTTCGCGCGGCTCATCGGTCAGGCCGCCGGCAGGAGCTGGCGTAGCCGCTCCGGCAGGTCGCGCGGGCGGACATGGCCGGCCTTGTCGAGCAGGCCTTGCCCGTCGAGCCAGGCCTCGAACTCCGGCGCCGGCCGGCGGCCCAACAGGTCGCGCATGGCAAGCGCGTCGTGGAACGACGTGCTCTGGTAGCCCAGCATGACGTCGTCGGCACCGGGCACGCCCATGATGAAATTGACGCCCGCCGCGGTCAGCAGGGTCAGGAGCATGTCCATGTCGTCCTGGTCGGCCTCGGCATGGTTCGTGTAGCAGACGTCGCAGCCCATCGGCAGGCCCAGGAGCTTGCCGCAGAAATGGTCCTCAAGCCCGGCGCGGATGATCTCCTTGCCGTCATAGAGATATTCCGGGCCGATGAAACCCACGACCGTATTGACGAGCAGCGGCTGGAAGGCGCGGGCGACCGCATAGGCGCGCGCCTCGAGCGTCTGCTGGTCGACGCCATGATGCGCATTGGCCGACAGCGCCGAGCCCTGGCCGGTCTCGAAGTACATGACATTGTCGCCGACCGTGCCGCGCCGGAGCGAGAGTGCGGCGTCACGCGCCTCGGCGAGCAGCGCCAGATCGATGCCGAAGCTGCGGTTCGCGGCCTCCGTGCCGGCGATCGACTGGAACACGAGGTCGACCGGGGCCCCGGCGCGCATGAGCTCGAGCGTGGTCGTGACATGGGTCAGGACGCAGCTCTGCGTCGGGATGTCGAGCTTCTGCCGGATCTCGTCCAGGAGCCTGAGCAGCGAGAGGATATGGCTCGGGCTGTCCGTCGCCGGGTTGATGCCGATGGTGGCATCGCCCGAGCCCAGCAGCAGCCCGTCGAGGATGCTGGCGGCGATGCCGCGCGGATCGTCGCTCGGATGGTTCGGCTGCAGCCGGGTCGAAAGGCGGCCCGCGAGCCCGATCGTGTTGCGGAAGCGCGTCACCACCTGGCATTTCGCCGCGATCACCATCAGGTCCTGCACGCGGGCGAGCTTGGCGACGGCGGCGGCCATTTCGGGCGTGATGCCGGGCGCGATCGTCGCCAGCACCTCGGGCGTCGCTGTATCCGACAGGAGCCAGTCGCGGAAGCCGCCGACCGTCAGATGGGCGATCGGCGTGAAGGCGGCGGCGTCGTGGCTGTCGATGATGAGGCGCGAGACCTCGTCGGCCTCGTAGGGAATGACCAGGTCTTCGAGGAAAGTCTTGAGCGGCAGATCGGCGAGCGCGAACTGGGCCGCGACCCGCGTCTCGGCCGTGGGGGCGGCCAGGCCCGCGAGCCGGTCGCCGCTGCGCGCCGGCGTTGCGTGCGCCAGGAGTTGGGCCAGGCTGTCGAACACATGGCGCTCGCCGCCGACGATTGCCGCATACATGGCGGATCGCGTCTCCCTTTAGGTGGCCGGGCTCAGGTGACCGGGGCGGTCCGGCGCCGGGTCGTGCGCCGGCGCGCCCAGGCCATGGCCAGGAACAGTGCGACGCTCAGGCCGGTGACCATGGTCGAGACCGCCGCGATGGTCGGGTTGATCGAGAATTGCATGCTGAGCCACATCTTGACCGGCATGGTAGTGGCACCCGGGCTCGCGAGGAACAGCGCGATCACGATCTCGTCGAACGAGACCATGAAGGCGAAGAGTGCCCCCGCCATGACACCTGGCCGGATGATCGGCAGGGTGACCCGGAAGAAGATGGTGAGCGGCCCCGCGCCCAAGGTCCGCGCCGCCCGCTCGAGCGTCACCGGATAGCCCTGCAGGCTCGCATGCACGTTCACCAGCACGAACGGAAAGGCGAGGATCGTCTGGCCCAGCACGATCGCGGCCCAGGAGCCCACGAGATGCAGGGTGCTGAAGTAGAAATAGAGTGCGAGCGCCAGGACCACGACCGGCACCATCAGCGGCGACAGCATGAGGCCGAACACGAGCGACTTGCCGCGGAAGCGCAGGCGGCTCAAGGCAAGCGCCGCCGCCGTGCCGAGCGGCACCGCCAGGATCGTGACGGCGATGGCGATCACGAAGCTCATGCGCGCAGCATCCAGCCAGTCGGGGCTCGCCCAGAAATTCTGGTACCAGCGCAGCGACAGGTTGCGCGGCGGGAAATGCAGGTACTGATCGCCGTTGAACGACAGCGGCACGATGATCAGCGTCGGGATGACGAGGAAGCCCATGACCGTGCGGGCGCACCAGGCGACCCAGGTCGAGGTTTGGGCAAGGCGGCGTGCGCTCATGATCTGCCTCTCACGAGCCGGCCGGCACGAGCTGGTCCAGCCGGGCGAAGCGGCTGTAGATGACCAGCAGGATGCCGGTGATGACGATCAGGATGAGCGACAGCACGGCGGCCATGTCCCAGTCGCCGAGCGTGAACACCTCCTGCTGGATCAGCACGCCGATCATGGTCTGGCTGCGCCCGCCCATGAGCGCCGGCGTCACGAAATATCCGAGACCCATGATGAACACGAGCAAGCTCGCGGCCGACAGGCCCGGCAGGCTCAGCGGGAAGAACACGCGCCAGAACGCGCGGGTCGGGCTCGCCCCCAGCACCTGCGCCGTCAGGATCAGCCGCGGCTTGATGCCGACCATGACGCCATACATGGTGATGATGGCATAGGGCAGCAGGATCTGGCCCATGCCGACCACCGTGCCGAACGCGTTGAACATGAGATGCACCGGCGCCTCCGTGACGCCGGCGCCCATCAGCGCCGAATTGACGATGCCGCTGTCCTGCAGCAGCGCGATCCAGGCGTAGGTCCGCACAAGCAGGCTGGTCAGCAGCGGGAACATCACCAAGAGCAGGTATTTGCCCGCCCGTTCGGCCGGCAGGCGCGACAGGAAATAGGCGGTCGGATAACCCAGCAGGATGGCGATCGCCGTCACTTCGAGCGAGACCTTGAACGTGATCATGAGCACGCGCTCGACACCCTCGTCGGTGAGCGCGTCCCAGAGCGTCGACCAACCCTGACCGAGGCTCGACTGAAAAGGCGTCCCCAAGGTCAGCGCGATCGGCACGACATAGACCACGAGGAGATAGAGCACGGCTGGCAAGATCAGCCAGCTGATGGTCGGTCTCATGGCCTCTCTCCTCTTGGGATCGGTCAGCGGGTGAGCCAGCTGCTGAACTGGCGGTAGCTGCTCTTCATGTTCGGCGTCCACCAGCCCATGTCGACGACGAGCGCGTGGGTCAGGTTCTCCTGGGTCGGCATGTTCTTGGCCATCGCCGGGTCGATCTGGCTGAACGCCTGGTTATTCACCGGCACCAGCGCGATGGCGTTGGCGATCTTCGCCTGCACGTCGGGGCGCATGGCATAGGCGATGAGTTTCATCGCGTTGGCCGCATGCGGGGCACCCTTCAGCACGGTGTAGTAGTCGTGATGGATCAGCGCCCCGTCCCAGACGAAGCCGATCGGCTGGCCGTCCTTGATCGCGGCCACGACCCGGTTGTTCCAGGCAATGCCGAGGCAGGCGGTGCCTTCGGCCACGAGCTGGACCGACTGGGCGCCGGTATCCCAGAAATTGACGATCGACGGCTGGATCTTGTCGAGCTGCTTGTAGGCGAGCTTCAGGTCGACCGGATAGACTTTGGCCGGCTCGACGCCGCTCGACATCACGGCCATCTCGAGATCGTCGACCGGCACGTTGCGCATGGTCCGCCGGCAGGAATAGGTCTCGGTGTTCCACCACTCCGCCCAGGAGCGCGGCGGCTTCGTGACCTGCTTCGTGTTGTAGGTCATGACCGTGCCGTAGGTGTATGAGGCGACCGCGTCGTCGGTCGCGGCCCCCGGCGTCAGGTCCGCCTTCGGAATGACCTTCCAGTCGAGCGGCAGCAGCAGATGGTCGGCCTCGGCCTGGGTCACGTCCTGGTCGGACGCCATGAACACGTCCCAGGCGATGTTGCCCGACTTCGCCATGGCCTCGGCCTTGCCGATGGTCGAGGTGTCGTCGGCCGTCACATGGATCCCCGTCTCCTTGGAGAACGGGTCGAACAGGACCTTGGTCAGCACCTCCTGGATCGACCCGCCCCAGGACGCCACGACGACTTCATTGTCGGCGGCGGTGGCCGGGCCGGCCAAGGACAGAGTCAAGGCGCCGGCCGCAAGGCCCAGAACGGTGCCGGCAGGCCGGCGGGAAAGGCGATGGCGTTTCGTCATGATGCTTCTCCGTCCAATGTCCGAGAGGTGCTGAGTTCAGGGTTCAAGAGGCGAGCAGGACCATGTCCTCGGCGGCCCAGCCGAGCATGACCGGCTCGCCGTCGCGGCCGGGCGGGCTCTTGCCCGGGCTGCGCAGGATCACGCTCTGGCCGCCACCCGCGAGCTCGACGCGCACGGAGCAGATCTCGCCGCGATAGATCGTCTCGCGGATCGTGCCCGGCAGTGCCACACCGTCGGTTCCGGCGCCGTGGTCGGGCAGGATGCGGATATGCTCCGGCCGGACCACGGCGGTGATGCCGGCCGATGCCGGCAGCTCCCGTTCCGACGGCACCTCGATCTGGGCCTGCTCCAGGAGCGCCACGTCATAGAGGTAGCCGCCGCCGCCGTTGCGCCGCGCCAGCACGCGCGCCGGCAGGAAGTTCGATTCACCGACGAAGCCCGCGACAAAGGCCGAGGCCGGCCGTTCGTAAATCTCCGTCGGCGTGCCGACCTGCACGATCTCGCCTTCGTTGAAGACGCAGATGCGGTCGGACATGGTCAGGGCCTCACCCTGGTCGTGCGTGACATAGAGCGTGGTGATGCCGAGTTCCTTCTGGATGTGCTTGATCTCGATCTGCATGCGGTCGCGCAGCATCCGGTCGAGTGCCCCCAGCGGCTCGTCCATCAGCAGGATCGACGGCCGGTAGACCACGGCACGGGCGATCGAGACGCGCTGCTGCTGCCCGCCGCTCATCTGGGCCGGAAAGCGCCGGGCGAATTTCGCGAGCCCGACCATCTCCAGCGCCTCGCCCACCTGCCGGGTGATCTCGGCCCGCGGCACGCCGCGCATTTCGAGCGGAAAGGCGATGTTCTCCTCGACCGTCAGGTGCGGGAACAGCGAGTAGTCCTGGAACACCATGCCGATGTTGCGCTTCTCCGGCGCCACATGGGTGATGTCCCGGCCGGCGACCTCGATGCGCCCCTCGGTCGGTTCGACAAAGCCCGCGACCATCGACAGCGTGGTCGTCTTGCCGGAGCCGCTCGGTCCGAGGAACGTCACGAACTCGCCGGCGGCAATGTCGAGCGAGACCTGCCGCACGCCGATCGCACCGGATCCGTAGGATTTCTGCACGTCGATCAAGCGCAAGTAGCTCACGGCGCCATCCCTGTTGGTCGATAGATCGCCGCCCTGGCTTGCCGAAGTGCCATGCCGAGGCGGCTCGTTTGCGACGATGTCTTTCGCGTTAATCGCGCCCATGATTGCATGACAATCTGTTGGATAAGACGATCTTGTATGACCGTACAATTGGCTCAGTCGTACTGTCAACAGGAAAGAGCGGGTCAGCCATGCGTTTTCCATGGCGATAGGATTTTCGAATAACTAGTTGATTTATAACAATACAACCAAGATTGATCGCGGCGAACCACCTCTGCAAGCGAATTGCGACGTAAACGACGCCACCAGTCAAACAGGCTTGCTCCGTACATTGTCTGAGCATACAAAGGAGAAGGAATCGAGACAGGATCTGCCGTGGATACCGAGCCTTCATCCTTTCTGGCGAGTTTGCGGTTTGCTCCAGACGAGCAGCCGATCTATCGCCAGCTGGTCGACGCGATCGCGGAGCGGATTGCCAATGGGGAGCTGCTCGCGGGCGAGCGATTGCCGCCGCAGCGCGAGATCGCCCGTGCTCTCAATATCAACCTGACGACGGTGACGCGGGCGCTCTCCGTGCTGCAGCAGCGCGGCCTGGTCGAGGGCCGTCCCGGGCGCGGCACCGTGGTCGCCGCCAAGCGCGGCGGCGAGGAACAGTCGTTCCGCTCGGCGCCGACCGACGAGAGCGGTCTGATCGATCTGTCGGTCAATCGGCCGGCGACCTCGGCCTATCCGGAAGCGCTGGCCAAGATCCTGCCGCGCCTGCCCAGGGACAAACGCTTTCCAACGCTCCAGGATTATCAGACGCCCGAGGGGCCGCTCTGGGCGCGCAGTGCCGCGGCCGCCTGGCTGGCGCCGATCGCCGGCGACGGCGATCCGGGTCGGGTGTTGCTGACCGACGGCGCGCAGCATGCGCTCGCCTGCGTGCTGGCCGCGGTGACCCAGCCGGGCGACCTGATGCTGGCTGACGCCATCACCTACCAGGGCATGAAGGCGCTCTGCCAGTCGCGCGGCGTCGAGCTGCGCGGGCTGCCGATGGATCGCCAAGGCATGCTGCCCGACGCGTTCGAGCATGCCTGCGCCCACGGCCGGCCGCGCGCGGTCTTCCTGGTGCCGAGCCTGCACAACCCCACGACCGTGACGCTGCCCCTGGAACGGCGCGAAGCGATCATCAAGACGGCGCGCCAGCACAATGTCCTGATCATCGAAGATGACGTCTACGGCCCGCTGCTCGACGAGCGGCTGCCGTCGTTCGCCACACTCGAGCCGGAGCTGACAATCCATGTCAGCGGCTTCTCGAAATGCGTGGCGCCCGGCTTGCGCATGGGCTTCCTGGCCTCGCCCCGGGCGCTCATGATGAAGATCGCGGCGGCGCTCAGGACCGATTGCTGGTGCATCAGCCCGCTCTCGGCGCTCGTCGGCACCCTGCTGCTCGAGGAAGGCCTGATCGACGACCTGATCACGCAGCAGAAGGACGAACTACGCCTCCGTCAGGAACTGGTGCGGACGGTGCTGGGCCGCTTCGACGTCCAGACGCACGACACTTCGACCCACGCCTGGCTGCATCTGCCGGAGCCGTGGCGTGGCCCGCTGTTCGTGCGCGTCTCTCATCGCGAGGGAGTCGGCGTGCTCGGCGGCGATGCCTTCGCGGTCGGCCGCCAAGCCGTGCCGGACGCGGTGCGCATCAACGTGGCGGCCGCCCGCTCGCGTGAGGATCTGCGCCGGGGGCTCGAGATCCTGGCCGGCCTCATGGGATCCGGCCAGCTCCACTTGAACGACGTCGCCTGAGCGATCCATGGAGAACGAGCGGTCCAAGGTCGAGGTCGCGGTCGTCGGGGCCGGCATCATCGGGCTTGCGATAGCATGGCGCCTCGCCGCCGAGGGCCGCGAGGTTCTGCTGATCGATGCCGAGACGTGCCCGCTGCCCGCCTCGGCCGGCAATGCTGGAACGATCGCCGCCTACAACAATGCGCCGGTCGGCTCGCCGGGCGTGCTGCGCAGCCTGCCGCATCTGCTGACCCATGCCGACAGCCCGTTCACCATGCGCTGGGCGGGGCTGCCGGCGCTCACCCCTTGGCTTCTCCGCTTCCTCCGCGAATGCCTGCCGGCGCGCGCCCGGGCCAATGCAGCGGCCCTGGCCTCGTTGCTGCACGATTCGCTCGAGGCCTGGCACGAGCTTGCCGATGCGACCGGGACCGCCGATCTGTTGCGGCGGAATGGGGCGCTCTACGTGTTCCCGAGCGAGGCGGCCTTTGCCGGCGCCGCCTGGCCGCGCGAGCAACGGGCGGCCGCCGGCATCCGCCAGCAGATCGTCGGTCCCCGGGAGATCACCGCGCTCGAACCCGCCCTTCAGGCTCCGACCGGACCGGGCATCTTCTTCCCGGAGGCGACCCATATCGTCGAGCCTGCGGAACTGCTGCGGCGGCTGCGCCTCGCGGTCACCTCGGCCGGCGTGCGGCTCGTGACGGGCAGGGTCGATCGCCTCGAGCGCGGGGCGCCGTCGATCCTGCTCGCGGGCCCCGGTCTCGCGGTCGAGGCTGACCGCGTCGTCATCGCGGCCGGCGCCTGGTCGCGGACGCTCGCGCGCCAGGCCGGCGACGCCGTGCCGCTCGACACCGAACGCGGCTATCACGTCGAATATGCGCTGGCGACGCCGCCCTTCTCGCGGCCGGTCTGCCCGATCCAGTTCGGTGTCTATGTAACGCCGATGGCGGGCCGGCTCCGCGCGGCCGGCACGGTCGAGCTGGGCGGTCTTGCGCGACCGCCCGACCCCCGCCGTCCGGCGCTGCTCGACCGGGCAGCCCGCAGTCTGCTGCCGGACCTGCCACCGCCGACATCCCACTGGATGGGGTTTCGGCCGTCCTTGCCGGACTCGCTGCCGGTCATCGGCCGGGCGCGCGGCGAGCCCCGGGTGGTCCATGCCTTCGGTCATGGTCATCTGGGACTGACGCTCGCCGCCGTCACTGCGCGGCATGTGGCGGATCTCTTAAGCGACCGCGAGCCCGCGGCGGTGCTTAGGGCGTTTTCTCCGCAGCGCTTCTAGGGGCGGCCAGAGGGTCGACACATGGCGCCAGGCGCACGAATAAGCTGCAAATGATGCGCGTTCCGCCATGAGAGGCAAGGGACTAGGTCTGAGGCCGCTCCGTTTCCGGAGCTGCCAGAAAGGGAGTTCCTGTTGAAGCCGATCATGGAAGCGCGAGATGAAGCGGCCGCTGAACGGGTGACGCTGGCGCCCGCGGTCCGCTGGGCGCTCGTCAGCCTGTCCCTGTCCATGCTGATGCCGTCGCTCGACACCAGCATCGCCAACGTCGGCCTGCCGACGCTGGCTCAAGCATTTGCCGCTTCCTTCCAGGAAGTTCAGTGGATCGTGCTCGCTTATCTTCTCGCCATCACTACGCTGATCGTCAGCGTCGGGCGGCTCGGCGACCTTGTCGGCCGTCGGCGGTTGCTGCTGGCCGGCATCGGTCTGTTCACGGCGGCCTCCGTCATCTGCGGTCTGGCGCCAACGCTCTGGCTGCTGATCGCTGCGCGGGCGGCACAGGGCCTTGGTGCCGCCATCATGATGGCGCTGACGGTCGCCATGGTCGGTACCACGGTTCCGAAGGCGCGGACCGGCAGCGCCATGGGGCTGCTGGGCACAATGTCCGCAATCGGCACCGCGCTTGGGCCCTCGCTCGGCGGCGTGCTGATCGCCGGGTTCGGCTGGCGGACGATCTTTCTCGTCAATGTGCCGCTGGGCATCCTCAATTTTCTGCTCGCGCAGCGCCATCTGCCCGCTGATCGTCGGGAACCGAACGCCGAGCGGGCCGGCTTCGACACGATCGGCACGGTGCTCCTCGCGCTGACGCTTGCGGCCTATGCCCTCGCCATGACGATCGGGCGCGGCCGCTTCGGTCCGCTCAACATGGCGCTGCTGCTGGCCGCCGTGCTCGGCGGCGGCCTCTTTGTCCTCGCCGAGGCGAGGGCCGCCTCGCCGTTGCTCCGCCTGGCCATGTTCCGCAACCCGACGCTGGGCGTGTGCCTCATCATGGGGACGCTCGTCGCGACGGTGATGATGGCGACGCTGGTGGTCGGACCATTCTACCTCTCGCGGGCGCTGGGCTTGAGCGAGGCCCTCGTCGGCATCACGATGTCGATCGGCCCGACGATCTCCACGCTGAGCGGTGTTCTCGCCGGTCGTCTGGTCGACCGTCTGGGCGCGCCGCTCGTCATCATCATCGGCCTCGTCGAGATGGCGGCCGGCGCCTTTGCCCTGTCCGTGTTTCCGGCGATGTTCGGCATTGCGGGCTACATTGGTGCCATCCTCATCCTGACGCCCGGCTACCAGCTGTTCCAGGCGGCCAACAACACGGCCGTCATGATGGACGTGAGCCCGGGCGAGCGGGGCGTCGTGTCCGGCATGCTCAGTCTGTCGCGCAACCTCGGGCTCACCACGGGCGCTGCCGTCATGGGCACGGTATTTGCGCTGGCATCGGCGACGACGGACGTCACGGCGGCACCGCCCGAGGGCGTCGCCGCCGGCCTGCGAGTCACGTTCGCCGTCGCGGCGCTGCTGATCGTGGCCGCTCTCGCCGCTGCGGTCGCGCGCCATGTCCTCGCGGCGCGCCGTTTGCTCCCGGACGACGCTGCGTTGTGACTCAGCCCCCGGACTCAGCTCCCGGGACTCAGCCCTCTGGCGATGAACGGGCGAGTTGCTCCGTGCAAGCATCGCGGACGCATCCGCGCAGCCAGCGATGCACCGGATCGGCATCGAGCCGCGGATGCCAGAGCAACGAAATCGTGAGTTCCGGCACGACGACCGGCAGGGGGAAGCTGACCATGCCGGTGCGCAGGCCGTCCGTGTGCCGCTCGGGGACCGTGGCGATGAGGTCGGAGGCCCGCGCGAGCGCCAGCGCGGTCGAAAAGCCGCCGACGATCGTCGCGATGTTCCGCTCCAGCCCGAGCGTCGCCAAGGCTTCGTCGATCGGTCCTCGGTCGAGGCCTCGTCGCGAGACGTAGATGTGTTGCCCGTGCGCATAACGGGTGGGCGTGATCTCACCTTGGCCGAGCGGGTGCGCCGGCCGGACGACGCCGATGAAACGGTCCTGGAACAATGCTTGCGCACGCACTTCCGGGCTCATCGTGTCCCCGACGACGCCGGTTTCCAGATCGACCATGCCGTCGCGCAGCGGCGTGCTGTCCTTGTCCGGCTTCTGCACGAAGCGCAGTCGCACGCCGGGTGCTTCCCGGCCGACACGGGCAATGAGCTCCGGTCCGAAAGTCTCGACGAAGCCCTCGCTCGTCCGGAGCGTGAAGGTGCGAACGAGCTCTTGAAGACTGGGTTGGGCGGCCGGGCGCAGCGCCGCTTCGCCGTCCTGCACGAGTTGCCCGACGCGCTCGCGAAGCTCGAGCGCCCGGGGTGTGGGGACGAGGCCGCGTCCGGCCCTGACCAGCAGTGGATCACCCGTTGTCTCGCGCAATCGTGCCAGCGCCCGGCTCATCGCCGACGGGCTGAGCCGCAGCCTTCGGGCCGCGCGCGCGACGCTGCCTTCCGCGAGCAGCACATCAAGCGTGACGAGCAGGTTGAGGTCAGGGCGCGACATGCCGCGACCGTAGCACAGCCTGATCCTGACATGGCGTCAAACGCACGCATGGGATGCGAGCGCTGAATCTTCCGCCCTGTCGGCGGTCAGCCGGTCTTGCGCCGACGGGCGACCAAGGCACCGAGCCCCGCGATCCCGCCGGCGAGCAGCGCCAGCGCTCCCGGCTCCGGCACCGACGTCGAGGTCCCGGAGAACGTCAATTCGGCCGAGTTCAGCCTGACGGCACCCGACGTCGTCTGGAAAGAATAGGCGAGATCCCCGTTCGCCAGCTCCGCCAAAGTCGCGTTCGACAGTGTCAGCGCGACGGAAAAGGTCGGGTCGTTCACTGTGGTTTGCTGATAATAATTTGTCGTTAAGATCGAATTTCCAGATTGGGAGCTGGAAGAGCCGGTTTGGTAGTATCCCGAACTGTGCATCGTATCTGCGCCCGACACGGAATCTTTGCCGGCAGCGACCTTTACGACATCTTGTGTCTCGGACAGATTTTCATAGCTGTTGTTTAAATAGTAGTAATTATAGCTGTCGCAACCATACCAGCCATAGGAAGTGCATGAGCTCCCGGTATATTGATAACCGCTGGAGCTATTGTACATGGACGAAAAGCCCGGAGACACGTCGGAGAACGTGAGTAGGGCAGTTGCGGACGTGATCGTGTTGCTTGCGGACGTCGGCAAGTAGCTGGAGATGTTCCAGGATCCCGCGTTCGAATTCCCGTTCACTGTGACGTTGCCGGTGATCAGGCCGGCGAAGGCGGGCGATTGCGGCAGCACGAGCAGTGCCGAGGTGGCGCAGAGAGTCGCCAAGCCCGGCTTGGCGGCGCGGGCGCCTGCCCGATGGATCCGATGCGTCATGATTGCTCCAAGTTGCTTGCTTGCCGTTGGGGTAGCCCGCCAGAGGCCGGCTCTGGGACATCGACGCAAAAAAGCGCGCATCCTTGTAAACACAAGAGAATGAAAGAACTCTTGCCACACCCCGGCGGGTGATATGCAAGAATCTCGGCGTGACGCGTGAAAAACGGCGATAATTGGTGCCGTCAGGGCAATTTAATCAAGCGTTAACTATGGCATGAGAGACACGTATAGTTTTTTGAGTAAGGTCTGACGTGCGGATTCTTGCATTGCAAGCAGCTTGATTTCGGAGAGAATAATGGAATCCCCCTGGGAAAATCTGTCGGACGCGATTTTTCATCACGCCGCGATTCGGCCCGATGCGCCGGCCGTCACGGACAACCAGGGCACGATCACCTATCGCCAATTTGCCGAACTGGTCGGCGCGGCCGCGGTCTATCTGCGGGACCTCGGGATCGGCGCAGACGATCGGGTCGGGCTGGCTCTGTTCAACCACACGGACCATTTCATCATCATGTTCGCGGCGATGCGCATCGGCGCCGTGCCGATCGAAGTGCCCGCCGAACTGCCGCCGCAGGCCCAGGAAGAGATTTTCAGCCGAATCAAGCCGAAGGCGATTTTCGTCGAGGCCGGCCTTGCTTCGGGCCGAGCCCCCATCAAGATCGTCGTCGATGCGCACTGGCGACGCGACCTCGACGGCAAGAGCGGAGATGCCCGTGACGGCCGGACTGCCGATCTCAACCGGCTGGTCCTGCTGACGTCAGGCAGTACCGGACCGGCCAAGGGCATCGTCATCACCCATCGCCAGTTCATGGCGCGGGCTCGCATCTTCGACGCGCTGCTCGGGTCGCACTGGTCGGCCGACCGGCCCGGAAAGTTCCTGCTGGCCGTCACGATCACCGCTTCGGCGTTCCACCATTTCTTCCTGTGCCAGATCCTGCACGGCGGTCCGGTCCATGTTCTGTCGCGCTTCGTCGAAGACAATGACTTCGTTCGTGCGGTGACCGCCCAACAGGATGCGGTGCTGCTCACGACTCCGGCGATCTGCCGGGCGCTGCTCAGCCGGTGCGGCACGCGGGATAAGCTGCTGCCCAACGCCCAAGCCCTGATTTGCGGCGGCCTTCCCTTGTCGGCCGCGGAAAAGAAGCGCGTGCTCGCCCACATCACGCCGAACTTCTTCGAGGTCTACGGTGCGGCGGGAAGCGGCCTGATCACGGGGGTGCGGCCGGCAGATTTCGAAGCCCACGCGGACAGCGTGGGGCGATGTGCGCCCGCGCCCATCGTCGAAATCGTCAATGCGGACGGCGTGCCGGTGCCGGCCGGCGGTCTCGGGCATCTCCGCTGCCGGGGCGAGGCCATTGCCGACGGGTTCCTGGCCGGCTCCGGCTCCAACACCGGTCCGGAGATGTTCCGCGACGGCTGGTACTATCCCGGCGACATCGCGACCATGGACGCAGACGGCTGGATCACGCTCAAGGGGCGGAAATCCGACCTGATCCTGCGCCGGGGCGTCGAATTCTATCCGTTCGAGATCGAGGAGGTTCTCCTGGCGCTCCCTTGGGTGCGGGACGCTGCCGTCATCGGGCGCCCGGCCAAGCAGGGCGGCGAAGAGGAACTCGTCGCGATCGTCGTGCCGGGCGAAGGCTTCAAGCCGGACAGTCTCGCGGCGCATTGCGCGGCACACCTGCCGCCAGAGAAACGGCCGGTGTCGTTCCACCGGGCCGTCGAGTTCCCCCGGACGCCGAGCGGCAAGACCGATCGTCAGACCTTGCGAGCCGACTTTCTCGCCAAGACCGCGGCCCCGCCGGCAAGACCCCCGGTGCCGGGCCCGCAGATGGTTCGCCGCTGATTGTCCGCGCCGGCGGCCCGAGCGCTCTCTACCCCTTCACCACCAGCGGCACCCGCGTCGCCGGCGGGGTGTTGCGGCTCCGCTGGCTGCGCACGATGCCGTCGATCACGGTCATGCCGACGCCAGGCAGGTCGCCGAGCCGCACGCTCTCCAGCAGGTCCTTGCCGGCGGAATGCTGCGCCTTGTCGAGGAACACGAAGTCGGCGCTGCGGCCGGTCTCGATAAGCCCGCTGTCGAGCTCGCGCATGCGTGCCGTGTTGCCGGTCGCGAAGCAGAAGGCCTGTTCGGCCGGCACTTCGCCCAGCGAGGACAGCATCGCCACCATCCTCAGAATGCCGAGCGGCTGAACGCCCGAGCCCGCCGGCGCATCGGTGCCGAGGATGATGCGCTCCAACTGCCCCAGCTCCTTGGCGACGCGCAGTGTCAGGAGGGCGGAACGCTCGTTGCCGTTGTGCACCAGCTCGAGCCCGCGGTGGCAGCTTTCGCAGAGGCACGTGATCTGGTCGTCGGGCAGCGCCGTGTGGCCGCCGTTGATGTGGCCGATGATGTCGGCATCGGCCTCCAGCACCACGTCCTTGTCGATGAGGCCGGAGCCCGGGATCGATGGGCCGCCGGTGTGGATGGTCGACTGGATGCCGTATTTGCGCGCCCAGGCGACCATCTGCTTGGCTTCAGCACCCGCCTTGACGCTGCCGAGCCCGACCTCGCCTAGCAGCTTGACGCCGGCTTCGGCCAGTTCCCTGAAGTCCGATTCGACCATGCCCTGCTCGATCACGGGCGCCCCGGCCAGCACCTTGACGCCGGACGGCCTGGCATTGGCAAAGGCGCGCTGGGCGAACACCGCCATGGCCTTCAGACCGACGATGTCCTTGGGCCGGCCGGGCGTATGCACCTCGCCGGCCGAGATCATGGTCGTGACGCCGCCGTGCAGGCAGCTGTCGATCCAGCCGAGCTGGTTCTGGCGCGGCGTCCAGTCGCCAGCGACCGGGTGGACGTGGCTGTCGATCAGGCCCGGGGCAAGCGCGCTGCCGGCGGCGTCGATGAGCGTCGTGGCCTCGGCCGTGTCGAGATCCTTCTCCCGGCCGATGCCCGTAATGCGGCCGCCGACCGCGACGATCGTGTCGGCGTCCAGGATTGGGCGGGCGAGCTCGCCGCTCAACAAGAGGCCGATGTTGCGGATGACGAGCTTCCCTGGCCCGCCCGTCTTCGCCGGTTCGTCGTGCGCCATCATCGCCTCCCGTGGCTTGTTCGCTGATCGTTAGTATACGAACGACTTTGCCGCAAGCAAGTCCGAATAGTCAGAGGTTTACCCTGATAGGGTGTCGCAATTGTCTACAATTCTATTCTATTGCGGTTGCAAGTAATTTTGAAATTAGCCTACCGCTTGACAAAAATACGGTTAATGAAGAATTACTCATACATATTGACAGGCAAATGCGCCGCGATCACTCTCGCTGCGACGACGCCGTTAGAGCGTCGATCGGTGATTGAGGGAGGACAGCGCATGAACGGCACACGTTCGGGAGGGCTCATCGCTTGGCTGGGTGCCGCCGCCTGTTTGACCGTCCTCGTGACGGCATCGGCGGCACGGGCAGATGACCTGCCGAAGCTCGCGGAAAAGCCCACGTACAAGGTGGGATTCGCCCAGACCGAGAGCAACAATCCCTGGCGGCTCGCCCAGACGCAGAGCATGAAGGACGAGGCGGCGAAGCGCGGCTGGCAGCTCGTCTATACGGACGCGAACAGCTCCGCGGCGAAGCAGGTCGCCGACGTCGATTCCATGATCGCGCAGCATGTCGACGTGATCTTCCTCTCCCCGCGCGAGGAAAAGCCGCTCATCCCTGCGGTCATGAAGGCGAAGAAGGCGGGCATTCCGCTGTTCCTCATCGACCGCAGCGTCGACGCCAACCTGGCGAAGCCCGGGCGTGACTATGTTTCCTTCATCGGCTCCGACTTCGTCGAGGAAGGCCGGCGCGCCGGCGAGTGGCTGATCAAGGCGACGAACGGCAACGCCAAGATCATCGAACTGCAGGGTACGAGCGGCTCGTCGCCGGCGAACGACCGCAAGAAGGGCTTCATGGAGGCGATCGCCAAGACGCCCGGCATGCAGA
Source organism: Aliidongia dinghuensis (assembly GCF_014643535.1). Taxonomy (NCBI): domain Bacteria; kingdom Pseudomonadati; phylum Pseudomonadota; class Alphaproteobacteria; order Rhodospirillales; family Dongiaceae; genus Aliidongia; species Aliidongia dinghuensis. The sequence goes on from NZ_BMJQ01000007.1 coordinate 69,122, forward strand.
TCGTGGCGAGCCAGGACGGCGACTTCACGCGCGACAAGGGCCGGCAGGTGATGGAGACGTTGCTGCAGGCCCATCCGGAGGCGACGGCGGTGTTCGCCCATAACGACGAGATGGTGCTGGGCGCGATTACGGCGCTCGAGGCGGCCGGCCGCCATCCGGGCAAGGACATCACGCTCGTCTCGATCGACGGCGAGAAGGATGGGCTGCAGGCGATCGTCGACGGCAAGCTTGGCGCCACGGTCGAATGCAACCCGCGCTTCGGCCCGGGCGCGTTCCAGGCCGCGGCCGACTATGCCGGCGGCAAGAAGATCCCGCCGATCGTCGTCAACAAGGACCATTTCTACGACAAGAGCAATGCGTCGGAGAGCCTGGCCGGGTCCTACTGATCGGTCCGGAGCGGAGCGGCCCTCGGGGGGCGCTCCGCCTTAACAATGGGAGCGCCATGACGGACGACCTGTTGCTTTCGATGTCGGGTATCTCGAAGCGCTACTCCGGCGTGCCGGCGCTCGAGGAGGCAAGCTTGACCGTTGCGCGTGGCGAGGTGCTGGCCTTGATCGGCCAGAACGGCGCTGGCAAGTCGACGCTTATCAAGATCCTGACCGGCGCCGTCGCACGCGACCGTGGCACGGTGCAGTTCGACGGCCGGCCGGCCGCCTTCCGCACGCCGCAGGAGGCGCAGGCTGCCGGCATCGCGACGATCTATCAGGAGATCAACCTGGTGCCGCTGCGCTCGGTCGCGGAGAACATCTTCCTCGGCCGCGAGCCCAGGCGCTGGGGCCTCATCGATTGGCGACGCATGCATGCTGAGGCCGAAGCGCTGCTGGCTCAGTTCGATGTCGTGGTCGACGTGCGCCAGCCGCTCTCCCGACTCAATACCGCGACCCGGCAGATGGTCGCGATCGCCCGCGCGCTCGACCAGCAGGCGCGGCTCGTGGTGATGGACGAGCCGACCTCTTCGCTCGACGACCGCGAGGTGGCCGTGCTGTTCGACGTCATCCGCCAGCTGAAGCAGCGCGGCATCGGCGTGATCTTCGTCAGCCACCGGCTGGACGAGCTCTATGCCGTATGCGACCGCGTCACCGTCATGCGCGACGGCCGGACCGTCGCCGACCAGCCGATGGCGAGCATCGGCAAGCTCGAGCTGGTGGCATCCATGCTCGGCCGCAGCCTGGAAGAGGTGAAGCGCTTCGGTGCCACCGCGTTCGAGGAGGATTGGGCACCAAGTGCCACCCGGGTGCTCGAGGTCGAGGGGCTGAAGTCAGCACCACGCGTCGCCGCAGTCGACCTCGATGTCCGCGAGGGGGAGATCGTCGGGCTCGCGGGGCTCCTGGGCTCCGGCCGGACCGAGACGGCGCGCGCGATCTTCGGCGCCGACCGGGCCGAAGCCGGCACGATCCGGGTCGCAGGCGAGCCCACGGCCTTCCGCAGCGCGCGCGATGCGATCAGGGCCGGCATCGGCTTCTGTTCCGAGGACCGCAAGACCGAGGGCATCGTCCCCGACATGTCGGTGCGAGACAACCTGACGCTGGCACTCCTGCCGCAATTGACGCGCCATGGCGTCGTTGACCAGGTGCGCCAGCGCCAGATCGTCGATCGGTTGATCCAGCGGCTCGGCATCCGGCTCGCCAGCCCCGACCAGAAGATCCGCGAGCTCTCGGGCGGCAACCAGCAGAAGGTGCTCTTGGCCCGCTGGCTCTGCCTCGAGCCGCGGCTTTTGATCCTCGACGAGCCGACGCGCGGCATCGACGTCGCGGCCAAGGCGGAGATCCAGGCGCTGATCCGCGAGCTCGCGCGCGAAGGACTGGGCGTGCTGATGATCTCGTCGGAGCTCGAGGAGCTGACCGAGGGCTGCCACCGGGTGAGCGTGCTGCGCGACGGCCGCTCGGTCGCCGCGTTCGAGCATCGGGCGGCGAGCGAGCACGCCATCATGAGCGCCATGGCGCATGGTCCGGCGGTGGGAGAGAGCCATGCAGGAGCTTGAGATCGTGGCGCGGCACCGGCGCGCGCGGTTCGTCCCGCCGCGCTGGAGTGCCCTCGGCGGCACCGCTGCGGCACTGGCGCTGCTGCTGGTCTTCAACCTGATCGCGACACCGCATTTCGTCAGCCTGCAGACGCTCTACATCAACCTGACCCAGGTCACGACCATCGTCATCGTCGCGGTCGGCATGACCATGGTGATCGCGACCGGCGGCATCGATCTCTCGGTCGGCTCACTGATGGCGATCGCCGGCGCGCTGGCGCCGCTCATCTTCATGGGGCGGCTGCTCGGCGTCGGCCCGGGGGTGCTTGCCGATGCGCTCGCCTTCGTCGTGCCGCTCCTGGCCGCGACGGCACTCGGCGCCGTCAATGGCTGGCTCATCGCCCGCTTCCGCATCCAGCCGATCGTGGCGACGCTCGTGCTGTTCATCGCCGGCCGCGGCATTGCCCAGGTCATGACCAACGGCAATCTGCAGGCGTTCCACAACGTGAGCTTCCATGCGCTGGGCCTGGGCCGGGTCGCGGGCGTGCCGGTGCAGGTCTGGCTGATGGCGGCGGTGGTCGGTTCGGCCACCTGGGTCATCGGCCGCACGCTCTATGGCCGCCAGCTGCTGGCCGTTGGCGGCAACGAAGCCGCGGCAGCGCTCGCCGGCCTGCCGGTCGGCCGCGTCAAGATCCTGGTCTATGCCGCCTCGGGCCTGCTCGCCGGCCTCGCCGGGCTGATCGTGATCGCGATCAACTCCTCGTCCGACGCCAACCTGGTCGGGCTCGGCATGGAACTGGACGCGATCGCCGCGGTTGCGGTCGGCGGCACGCCCTTGACCGGCGGGCGCGCGTCGATCGTCGGCACGCTCCTGGGCGCGCTCATCATCCAACTCGTGCGCTACACGCTCTTGTCGCACGGCGTGCCGGATGCGGCAGCGCTCGTCGTCAAGGCGGCCATCATCCTGGCCGCGGTCTATCTCCAGCAGATGCGGCGGGCATCATGACCAGCATCGGCGACACCATCGCCTATCGGCCGTCGACCGGGCGGCGCGGCGCCATCCTGCAGCGCCAGGGCGTCGTCGTGGCACTGCTGCTGCTGATCCTGTTCGGCGCCGTGCGCTACGACGATTTCCTCGGCCTCTACAACGTCATGAGCGTACTGCGCTACAACGCGATGTTCGCGCTGGTCGCCCTCGGCATGGCGTTCGTCATCATGACCGGCGGCATCGACCTGTCGGTCGGCGCCACGGCGGCGCTGGCGAGCGTCGTCTCGGCGAGCTTGAGCGACGTCGGGCTTACGGCCGGGCTTGCCGCCGGTGTCGCCGCGGGCCTGGCGATCGGTCTCTTGAACGGCCTCGTGATCGCCTGGGCGCGCCTGCCGCCCTTCGTGACCACGCTCGCGACCATGCTGGCCGCGCGCGGCATTGCACTGCTTGTGGCGGGCAACCAGTCGGTCTCGGTCTCGTGGGACACGAGCTTCACGGATCTCGGCGGCGGTGATTTCCTGGGTTTCCCGATCCCGGCCTGGATCGCGGTCGCCGCCTATGTCCTGGGCGCGGTGCTGCTCAATCTCACGGGCTTCGGCCGGGCGGTGCTGGCGATCGGCGACAATGAAGAGGCCGCACGGCTCATGGGCCTGCCGGTGCAGCGCGTGAAGCTCGCCGTCTATGTGCTGACCGGCGCCCTGGCCGGGCTCGCGGGCGTCATCCTCGCCTCCCAGTTCGGCGCGGGTCAGCCGACCGAGGGGCAGGGCTGGGAGCTGTTCGCGATCGCCGCCGTCGTGGTCGGCGGCACGTTGCTCACCGGCGGCATGGGCTCGGTCGGCTTCACGCTCGCCGGCACGCTGCTGCTCGGGCTCATCTTCAACATTCTCAACTTCGAGAACGGCAAGGGCGATTTCACGCTCAGCGCATATTGGCAATCCGTCATCCGCGGCGCCTTCCTGCTGCTTGTGGTGCTGCTGCAGAACCGGCTCGCCCGGCGCCCATCATGACGGAAGCATGGGAGGAACATATGGCCGGTGCGGAAGACGACCGAAGCTTCAGTATCCTGGATGCGGAGCGCGAGCTGATCGCCGCGATCCTGGTGGACAACCGCGCCTATCGCGCGGTCTGCCATTTCCTGCAGCCTGCGCATTTCCTGTCGCCGCGGCATCGGCGGCAGTTCGCGACGATCGCGGCGGCGGTCGAGGCCGGCCGGCCGGTCGACCTCCGGCTGCTCGAGGGGGCGGGGCGCCCGATGCTCGACCCGCCGAAGATCGATCCGCTCGATCACGCGCTGATGATCTACGGCAGCTTCCTCGGCCGTGCCGCGGTCGGCGCCGCGATCGAGGAGGCGGCGCCGGCACGCGTCGCCTCCTGAGGCGCGTAGCGGCCGGCGGTCTGCTCAAAGCACTGGCGGACTTATCCCGCGTCGCGGGGGGTAAGCGAAAATGCCACCTCTTGTCGTCTGCGAGAAACGGATGTGCGAGAGCGAGTGCCTTTGGCTTTCTCGATGCATAACCAGGTAGCGTCGCATGGTGAATCCCTTCCTCCGTAAAAGAAGAGGAATGGCGACCAGCATTTCGCCGTATTCGTGTATTACGACGGCCCGGACGCCAACAGCTTCCGGGTAGGAGCCAAATGAGCCGCGTCTTGCCGTTGTGTGTTGTCTTCATCCTGCTATGGGGCAGCGTTCAGGCAGCCGCGGGTCAACCGGAACAGGCTGCTAGGGACTATCTCGAAGGTATTTGGCTGACCAACAAACGACCCGACGCCAGCTCCTGTCTTGCGGAAGGTACGCCAAATACGCAGATCGAGTTCGATTTCCGGAAGAGCGGCGGACGGATACTGGTCTTCGAGCCGCCAGATCTCTTTTCGGCAATAGCTATTCCCGAAATTTCGGTAGAGAACGACATCATTACCGTCCGGCGGCAGCGGCGCGACGGGTCCTACGCCGACGATGTGCGCTTGCGCCGCCTGTCACCAGACCAATTCGAAATACTGTCGGCGAGCGGAGGCAAGCCGGGAGACGCCTATCGCTGTGACGATGCGTCTACGCAGGTCGATGACGCCATTCCGTCGGCGATGCTTCAGAAGCTAACGCCTGACATCACGGGCAGCCAGGGGTTTATCGAGGTGGATCCAGCTGTGTCCGATGCCGACCTGTGTCAAGGGAATGCGCCAGCCGGCCGGCGATCGAAGCCGCGGTGGCTACAGTTCGAGCTACTAGGGCCAGCGCACTATTGGATTTTCGGTGAGGGTTTTCGCTCAGAGCATCGCCTGATCTTCGACTACGTCCGAGCAGTCAGACAGGTCGACGATCATACGCTCAGGCTGGAGATGCAGGAGCATCTGGAGACAAGCGGTGGCTGGGACAGTCCAGGATCCGGTGGCGAGACCTACACGCTGACCATCGTCGACCAAGACTCCCGCATATTTGTCCCTGAATTGTCAGCGACGTTTGTACGGTGCTCGGCGGACCAGCCTGGCAGCATCGGCATGCATCGTTGGTAGGAAACGGACGGGTTTTCACCCGCCCGTTTCTGATCAATGCACCAGCGGGCAGCCGCCGTCGGCGAGCGGGCGGAACGCCTGGTCGGGCGGGATCGTGTCGACCAGCTCGTAGTCGTCCCACTTGCCCTTGGACTGTTCCGGCTTCTTGACGCGGAACACATACATGGCGTGGACCGCGCGGCCGTCGGGGCGCACGGTGACCGGGCCGATCAGCGGGTCCTGGATCGTGGCCTTGCGCATCTGGGCGATGACCTTGTCGCCGTCGATGGTGTTTGCGGCCTTGGCGGCGCGCAGATAGGCCAGCACCGAGGAATAGACGTTGGCCTGGTTCGCGGTCGGCATCTTGCCGCCCATCTTCTCGGCAAAGCGCTTGGAGAAGGCGCGGGTCGCGTCGTTCAGGTCCCAGTAGAAGGATTCCGTGACGATGAGCCCCTGTGCCGCCTTCAGGCCCATGGCTTCGACGTCGGTGATCTGGGTGAACAAACCGGCCAAAGTCTGGTTCGGCGTGATGCCGAACTCGTTCGCCTGCTTGACGCCGGTGATGAGGTCGCCGCCCGTGTCGGCGAAGGCCACGACCTTGGCGCCCGAGCTCTGCGCCTGCAGCAGGTACGAAGCGAAGTCGGTCGTCCCCAGCGGATGCTTGACCGAGCCCACGACCGTGCCGCCGAGCTTGGAGAGCGCATCGGTCGCGTCGCGCTGCAGCGCCTGGCCCAGCGCATAGTCGAACGAGATGAAATACCAGTTCTTGCCGCCCTGCTTATAGAGCGTCCGCGCGGTGGCGTTGCCCATGGCCCAGGTGTCCATGTTCCACTGCACGGTGGTCGGCTGACAGAATTTGCCGGTCAGGTCCGAGGTGCCGACGTTGGTCGCGACGAAGGTGCGGTTCTTGTCCTTCAGGATCTGGTTGACCGCAAGGCCGACGCCGGAATTGACCGCGTCCGCCACCGCCGTCACGCCGTCCTGGTCGACCCACTGACGCACGATGTTCGAGCCGATGTCCGGCTTGTTCTGATGGTCGCCGTAGAGGATCTCGACCTTGAGCGGGCCGGCTTCCTTCTTGAAGTCGTCGACCGCGAGTTCGGCGGCCGCGACCGAGCCCTTGCCCGACTGGTCGGCGAACGGGCCGGACTGATCGTTCAGGATACCGATCTTGAGCGTGTTGTTCGGGATCTCAGCCTTGGCGGTGCTGGGCGCCGCGAGCGGCACGGCCAGCGCCGGCAGCAGCGCCGCGGCGAAGCCGGCGCGCCGGAATGGAATGCGCATGTCGTTCTCTCCCCCTGGAAGTCGGGCTCTCGGCGTCCCGGTCGCAGTTGTTAACCTGCTTGATTGTTCATCTCAGTGATTGTTTGTCTATAGGATTATTGGCTTGCCCTAGATAGCGCGGGTCGGTAACCCGTGTCGATTGTAATCCTACCCGCTGCACGCGAAACGCACGCACAGAGCCTTTGCCCAGCCTGCTTCTGCTCGGCGCTCAGGAACACGTCTCGATGGTCGAGCGCCGCAGCGCCGTCCGTCACCTCGACAGCGCACAGACCGCATTCGCCGCGCAGGCAATCATAGGCGAGCTCGATGCCGGCGTCGCCGAGCGCGTCGAGCAGGCTCTGGTCCGCAGGCACCTCGACGGTCTGGCCATGATCTCGCACCTCGACCGTGAATGGCACGACGGGACGGCTGCCGCTCGAGCCGAAGGTCTCGAAGCGCAGGCTGGTCGGCGCGCGCCCGGCGGCGGTCCAGGCCGCGCGCATCGCGTCCATCATGCCGGCCGGGCCGCACATATAGGTCTCGCCCGCCGGGTCGAGCCGCGCGATCTCGGCGGCGAAATCGAGCCGGCCGCCCTCGTCGTCGACGATGAGTATCAACCGGTCGCCGAGCAACATCCGGAGCCGGTCGAGGAACGCCATCTGGCGGCGCGTGCGCGCGGCATAGACGAGGCGAGGGTGGTGGCCGAGCCGTTCCAGCCGTTCGGCCATGCCCAGGATCGGCGTGATGCCGATGCCGCCGGCGATCAGAAGATAGTCAGGCCGGCCCACGGCCAGCTCGAAATGGCTCTGCGGCTCGGTCACGGCCAGCACGGCGCCGGGGGCGAGCGCCCACATGGCGGCCGAGCCGCCGCGGCTCGGGTTCATGCGCTTCACCGCGATGCGCCAGGCGCCGTCCGCCGGCGCCTCGCCGATCAGCGAATAGCAGCGCTGGATCGTGCGGTCCTCTGCCGCGAGCGTCACGGTCAGGTTGCTGCCGGCCGGGTAGGGTGTCGCAGCACCGGTCTCCGGCACCAGCTCGAACAGGCGCACGTCCTCCGCCGGCTCGCTGATCGCGCGGACGCGGACCCGGATTTCTCTGCCGTCAGCTTGCAATCTTGCGTCCTCCCTGGGGTGCGGCGCGCCGGATGAGCGCGCCGCCGGGCATGGTCGCGAGCAGGGCTGCGTCGCCCAGTGCCAGTTTCAAATTCTGCTTGGCGAGCCGCGCATGCTCGCGGCCCAGGGCCTCGGCGCGGGCGCCCTCGCGCGCCTCGATGGCTTCCAGGATCGCCCGGTGTTGCGCCTGGGCCAGGAACAGGATCTCGCGGCTCTCGGGCAGGTCGGCCTGGGCCAGCACGAAGGAACTGGGCGAGGCGAAGGGCAGGGCCATGGCCTGCGCCATCGCCCGGCGCAGCATCGAGCTCTTGGCAAGGTCCAAGAGGCGTGCATGGAACAGCGCGTTGGCCGCGACATAACGCTCGAAATCGACCTCGGCCCCGGGCGTGCGCACGAGCGGGTCCATCGCCTCGACCGCGGCGCGCAAGGGTGCAAGCTCGGCCGGGTTGGCGAGCCGCTCGGCTGCAAGACGCGCCGCCGTGCCTTCGAGCACGCCGCGCAGCTCGATCGCATCGGCGATATCGGCCGGGTCGAAGTCGCGCACGGCGAAGCCGCCGCTCGGCAGCACGTCGAGCAGCCCCTCGTGCGCCAAGGTCGTGAGGGCCAGCCGGAGCGGCGTCCGCGAGACGCCGAGCCGGGCCGCGAGTGGGATCTCGGCGACCCGCTCGCCGGGCTTCACCTCGCCGGACAGCAGCAGCTCGCGCAGGCGCAGGGTCGCCTTCAGCTGCTGGCCCGGCCGCGCGGCGGCCTCGCCGCTCATTCGGCGGCAACCTGAGGGGCCGCCGGGGCGGTCGCCCGCTCGGCCGCGATCATCCGGTCGATCAACCGGCGCGACCAGACGGCGCCGGCGTCGATGTTGAGATTGTAGAAGACGCGGTCCGGGTTCTCGTCGATCGCCTGCTGCTGCGCCTCGAGAATGATTTCGTCCTCGCGGAAGATGCCGGTGACGCCCTCGCGCAGCTCGGTCGTGATGCGCTGCTCCTCCAGCCGGTAATTGCGCACGAAGGCCCAGAAATAGTGGCAGGTGCGGTCGGTCTCGGGCGTCATGGTGTTGAGCACGTAGCCGTTGACGCCCTGGCTGCGGTCGCCTTCGGGGGCGCCGGTGCCGGTCGGCGCCACGCCGACGTCGATCACCACCGTGCCCGGCGGCTCGAACCGGATGATCTGCCAGCGGTCGACCCGGCCGGGCTTGCCCAGCTGCTTCGCCCAGAACGGTGGCGGCTCTATGTCGATCATCCAGCGCGCGATCTCGGCGAAGTCGGGGCCGTGATGCGCCTCGAACGGCGCTTCGGCGACGGCCGCCTGGCCGATGCTGCCGCCGTGCACGAAGGTCTCGTGCGTCAGGTCCATCAGATTGTCGATGACCAGCTTGTAATTGCACCGGGCATGGATGGTCTTGCCGTCGCCGGCCCAGGCCGGATCGTGGTTCCAGTGCATGTCCGGCACCTTGGCCGGATCCGCCAGCGCCGGGTCGCCCATCCAGACCCAGAGATAGCGGTGCTTCTCGACGATCGGGTAGCTCTCGACGCAGGCCGACGGGTTGATCGTGTCCTGCGACGGCATGTGTATGCAGCGGCCGCCAGCCTCATAGCGCAGGCCGTGATAACCGCAGACGAGCGTGTCGCCGTCGAGCCGGCCCTTGCTCAAGGGCAGCAGCCGGTGCCAGCAGGCGTCCTCGAGCGCCACCGGCGTGCCGTCGGTCTTGCGATAGAACACCAGGTGCTTGTTGCAGATCGTGCGCGGCAGCAGCGCGTGCTTCAGCTCGACGTCCCAGGCGGCGGCGTACCAGGCATTCAGCGGAAAATCCGGCTTCGCGAACCCTTCGGCGACGGGCGGCAACGCGGGCGTCGGCATGACGACATCCTCCCTCGAGAAATTTTCCCGAGCATGCCGGATTTTGAAATTGTATGCAACGGCCGTGTTTATCGCGGCAATTTCTGCGAAAAATCCGTCTTCGCGGTCAAAATTGCATGCAACGTCACGTCACGCCGAAGCGCTCCGACCAATCGCGGGCGACGGTGACCATGGCGCGGACGAGCAGGTCCAGGTCCCGGGGCTCGATCACGAACGGCGGCGCTACATAGAGAATGTCGCCGAAGGGGCGCGCCCAGACGCCCAGCTCGATGAAGCGGCGGCGCAGCCAGCCCGCGTCCTTCAAGGCCGTCAGCTGGACGACGCCGATGGCACCCTGCACGCGCACATCGACGACGCCCGGCAGGTCGCGCGCCGGCTCGAGCCCACGGCGGAGCGCCGCCGCGATGGCCTGGACCTGGCTGAGCCACGGCTCACGCTCGAACAGGTCGAGCGAGGCATTGGCCGCGGCGCAGGCGAGCGGGTTCGCCATGAAGGTCGGCCCGTGCATGAGCGCCGCCGACGGCTCGTCGGACCAGAAGGCGTCGAACACGTGGGCACGCGCCACGGTCGCGGCGAGTGCGATCGTGCCGCCGGTCAGCGCCTTCGACAGGCACATGATGTCGGGCACGATGTCGGCCTCTTCCGAGGCGAACATTCGCCCGGTGCGGCCGAAGCCGGTCATGATCTCGTCGGCGATCAGCAGATGCCCGTGGCGGGCTGCGGCATTGGCAATGCGGCGCAGCGTATCGCCGTCGTGGAAGCGCATGCCGCCGGCACCCTGGACCAGCGGCTCGACGATCACGCCGGCGATTTCGTCGCGATGGCGCGCCAGCAGGGATTCGAGCCCGGCGATCCGGTCGAGGTCGGTCGGCAGCTCGGCCACGAACTGCCTGGGCAGGTAGCCGGCGAAATGCCGGTGCATGCCGCCGTCCGGGTCGGTCACCGACATGGCGCCGAGCGTGTCGCCGTGATAGCCGTCGCGGAACGAGACGAACTTGTGCCGGCCTTTGACGCCGCGGTTCAGCCAATATTGCACGGCCATCTTCATTGCGACCTCGACCGCGACCGAGCCGGAATCGGTGAAGAACACGTGGTCGAGATCGCCCGGCAGCAGGGTGGCCAGGCGCCGGGCCAGCCGTTCTGCCGGCTCGTGGGTGAGGCCGCCGAACATGACGTGCGGCATGCGGGCAAGCTGGTCCGCGACGGCGGCACGGATATGCGGGTGGTTATAGCCGTGGCAGGCCGTCCACCAGGACGAGATGCCGTCGACGAGGCTCGTGCCGTCATCGAGGATCAGCCGCACGCCCTCGGTCGCCTGCACCTTGGGCGGCGGAGCCGCGAGCTTCATCTGCGTGTAGGGCCGCCAGAGTGCCGTCGGCGGCCCCGGAGGTCGGGTCATTCCGCGGCGGCGCCGACATCCATCGGCTTGATGCCGAGGCGGTCGAACAGCACGACGTCGCGCTCGTTCGCCGGGTTATTGGTCGTGAGCAGGCGAGGGCCGAAGAAGATCGAGTTGGCGCCGGCCAGGTAGCAAAGCGCTTGCGCCTCGTCGCTCAGGGCTTCGCGCCCGGCCGAGAGCCGCACCATCGAGTGCGGCATCAGGATGCGCGCGACCGCGATGGTGCGGACGAACTCCAGGGGCTCGACCTTCGCCGAATGGCCCAAGGGCGTGCCCTCGGTCTCGGCCAGCATGTTGACGGGCACGCTTTCCGGATGGTCCGCCATGGTGGCGAGCGTCCACAACATGCCGATCCGGTCGGCGCGCGCCTCGCCCATGCCGATGATGCCGCCGCAGCAGACATGGATACCGGCGTCACGCACGTGGGAGAGCGTGTCGAGCCGGTCGTCCATGGTGCGGGTCGAGACGACCTTCTCGTAATACTCGGGCGAGGTGTCGATGTTGTGGTTGTAGTAGTCGAGCCCGGCGTCCTTGAGCCGCGCCGCCTGGGCCGCGTTCAGCATGCCGAGCGTCACGCAGGTCTCCATGCCCATGGCACGCACGCCCTCGATCATGGCGCAGACCTGTTCCAGGTCCTTGTCCTTCGGGCTGCGCCAGGCGGCGCCCATGCAATAGCGCGTGGCGCCGGCGTCGCGGGCCCGGCGTGCGTCTGCCAGCACGGTCTCGACCGCCATCAGCTTCTCGGCCTTGACCCCCGTCTCGAAATGCGCGCTCTGGGAGCAATAGCCGCAATCCTCGGGGCAGCCGCCGGTCTTGATCGAGAGCAGCGTCGAGAGCTGAACCCGGTTCGGGTCGAAGTTCGCCCGGTGCACGGTCTGTGCCTGGTGCAGCAGGTCGGCGAACGGCAGATCGAACAGAGCCTGGATCTCGGCACGGGTCCAGTCGTGACGGACGACGGTGGCGACCGTGGCGGATTCCTGGGGGGCGGAAGCGTCGGGCAATTGGCCCTCTCTCGTGACAAGGCGATGAAAATCGGGCGGAGCATAGGGAGGCAGGACCAAGGATGCAACGGGGCGAGAACCGTCGGCTCCGGCAAATGCGCAATCCCGGTCGCGCGGCGTATTCGTTTGCCGGTTATCATTGCGACTGCAAATAAGCCTGCGGTTCTTCCATTGAACTCCCAAAGCCCTGGCGCCGCGGACCTTGTATTTGGTAATAATCACGGCCACATGCCGCGTCGTGCCTTCCTCTTCCGGTGGAGCCGGTCCGGGGTCCGGCCGTTTTCTCCGAGTTTTGCTCTACCGAAAGACGAGCCCGACCTTTGGACGATAAGTCTTCGCAGTTACGTCGGTTGCGCATCGATCGGCCCGAACCGGCGGCGCGTGGCGGATCAGCCGGGTGGCGGTGGATCGCGGGCGGCGGCCTTCTGGTGCTCGCGATTGCGGCCGTCGGCGCTTGGTGGGGGTTCGGCCGTGCCGAGGCTGTGCCGATCCGGGTGGCCGTGGCGGAGCCCGTGTCGCCCGGCGCCGGCCCGGCCGTGGGCGCATCGCTGCTCGACGCGTCGGGCTATGTGGTGGCGCGCCGGCAGGCGACGGTCTCGGCCAAGATCACCGGTAAGGTGACCGAGGTACTGATCGAGGAAGGCCAGCATGTCGAGAAGGACCAGGTCGTGGGCCGGCTCGACGATTCCAACGCGCGGGCGGCGCTCGACCAGGCGCGGGCGCAGCTGGATCAGGCCGAGGCGCAGCTGAACCAGGCGCGCGTCGCCTATGCCGACGCGAAGCCGATCTTCGAGCGCAGCCAGCGTCAGGCGGCATCCGACCTCGTCAGCCGCGAGAGCTTCGACAATACCAGGGCGTCCTACGACAATCTGGGGACGGCGGTGGCCGTCGCGGAGCGGGCGGTCGCAGTCGCCCGGTCCAATCTGACGGTCGCCGAGCGCAACGAGGACGACACGGTCGTGAAAGCGCCGTTCGCCGGCGTCATCACGGTCAAGGCAGCGCAGCCGGGCGAGATCGTCTCGCCCATTTCGGCGGGCGGCGGTTTCACCCGCACCGGCATCGGCACGATCGTCGACATGGACTCGCTCGAGGGCGAGGTCGACGTGAACGAGAATTTCATCAACCGGGTCCATGCCGGCCAGCCAGCGATCCTGAAGCTCAACGCCTATCCCGACTGGCAGATTCCGGCCTTCGTTATCGCCGTCATCCCGACCGCCGACCGGTCGAAGGCGACGCTCAAGGTGCGGGTCGGCATCAAGCTCAAGGACCCGCGCATCCTGCCCGAGATGGGCTTGCGCGTGGCCTTCCTGGCCGATGCGCCGGCGGCGGCGAACGCGCCGCCCGTAACGGGCGTGCTGATCCCGGCAGCAGCCGTGCAGGCGGGGGCGGGCGATACCGGCACGGTGTTCGTGCTGCGCGACGACCGGCTCGAGCGGCGCTCGGTCCGTTTGGGCGCCCGCATGGGCGACAACCAGACGATCATTGCGGGCCTCGCCGCGGGCGACCGTGTGGCGCTCGGCGATCTCGCCAGGCTCGATGAAACCACGAGGATCCGGATCGAACGATAGGCCGCGACAGGACCAGCAGCGAAGGAGTGGGAGATGGGTGCAATCGTCACGCTCAAGAACGTGCTGAAGCGTTACCGGCGCGGCAAGGAACAGGTCGAGGTGCTGCATTCGCTCAACCTCGATATCGAGGAGGGCGATTTCGTCGCGATCATGGGGCCGTCCGGCTCGGGCAAGACTACGCTCCTGAACCTGATCGGCGGTCTCGACCAGCCGACCGAGGGCGAGGTGGTCGTGGCCGGCGAGCGGATCGACCGGCTCACGGGCAGCCGGCTCGCCGCCTGGCGCGCGCGCCATGTCGGCTTCATCTTCCAGTTCTACAACCTGATGCCGATGATGTCGGCGGAGCGGAATGTCGAGCTGCCTCTGCTCCTGACCCCGCTCAGCCGGTCGGAACGCAAGCGCAACGTCAAGACCGCGCTCGAGATCGTGGGCCTGGCCGACCGCGCCAAGCACAAGCCGGGCGAGCTCTCCGGCGGCCAGCAGCAGCGGGTCGCGATTGCGCGCGCGCTCGTGTCCGATCCGACGCTGCTCGTCTGCGACGAGCCGACGGGCGATCTCGATCGTCAGACCGCCGACGAGATCCTGCATCTCCTGCAGCTGCTGAACCGCGAGCAGGGCAAGACCATCATCATGGTGACCCATGATCCGAAGGCGGCCGAGTTCGCCTCGCGCCACCTCCAGGTCGACAAGGGGCAGCTCGCCGACGCCGCGAGGGCCGCCGCATGAAATACCTGCCGCTCGTCTGGTCCGGGCTCTGGCGCAAGCGCGCCCGGACGCTCTTCACCCTGCTCTCGATCGTCGTCGCGTTCCTGCTGTTCGGCATGCTGCAGGGCACCAACGCGGCCTTCAGCCGCGGCGTCGAGGGCGCTCATATCAACCGGCTGGTGACGGTGAGCCGCATCAGCTTCACCGAGGCGCTGCCCTATGCCGACCTGGCGCAGATCGAGGCGGTGCCGAACGTCGACCGCGTCGCCTTCGCCAGCTGGTTCGGCACCTATTTCCAGGATCCGAAGCAGTTCGTCTTTTCCTTCCCGATCGAGCCAGAGCGTTATTTCGATCTCTATCCGGAATTCAAGCTGCCGGCAGACCAGATGGCAGCCCTGCAGCACACCAGGACCGGGGCGGTGATCGGTGCCGGGCTCGCACGGAAATACGGCTGGAAGATCGGCGACCGCGTGCCGCTGCATTCGACGATCTGGACCAAGCCGGACGGCACGTCCGACTGGACCTTCGATATCGTCGGCGTCTACACGGACCCCGGGGACGAGGCCCAGGAGAACGCCTTCTTCTTCAACCACGCCTATTTCGACGAGGCGCGCGCCTTCGGCAAGGGCACGATCGGCTGGTACGTCGAGCGCATCAAGGATCCGACGGCCGCGGCCGCGACCGGGGCGGCGATCGATCATCTGTTCCTGAATTCGCCGGACGAGACCAAGACCCAGACCGAGAAGGAATTCCAGCAGTCGTTCCTGAAGCAGATCGGCGACATCAACTTCATCGTGACCGCGATCCTGGGCGCCGTATTCTTCACGCTCCTGTTCCTCACCTGGAACACGATGATGCAATCGCTCCGCGAGCGGATCCCTGAGCTCGCTGTCCTGAAGACGCTGGGCTTCACCGACCGAGGCGTACTGGCGCTTGTCATGGCGGAATGCCTCGTCATGTGCGTGATCGCAGCACTGCTGGGCCTGGCGCTCTCGGCACTCGCCTTCCCGCTGATGAAGGATTTCCTCGGTGTCGTACGCCTGCCGCTGCAGGTGCTGGGCCTGGGCCTCGCGGTCGCGGTGCTGCTCGCGGTCGTGACCGGCCTGCCGCCGGCCTGGCGGGCCATGCGGCTCAACATCGTCGACGCGCTAGCGGGCCGATAGGGAGGGTCTCTGCCATGACGCTCTTCAAGCAGATCGGCGCCGTCACGGCCATGAACCTGGCCGGCATCCCGTCGCGGCTCGGCACGTCGCTCGTCATCGTCATCGGCATCGCCGGCGTGGTCGGCGTGCTGATCTCGGTCCTCGCCATGGCGGTCGGGTTCTCGACCGCGCTCAACCATACCGGCCGCGCCGACCGGGCGATCATCATGCGCGGCGGTTCGACCTCCGAGCTCGGCAGTACGCTGTCGCGGGACAATGCGCTCACCATCCTGGATGCGCCCGGCGTCCGCAAGACGGCCGACGGCAAGCCGATCGGCTCGGCCGAAGAACTGGTGATCGTCGATCTGCCGCAGAAGGGCACGGACAGCGGGGTCAACGTCACGCTGCGCGGCATCGGCCCGCAAGGGCTTGCGACCCGGCCCGAGATCCACCTCGTCGCCGGCCGCATGTTTCAGCCGGCGGTGCGTGAGCTCATCGTCGGCACGGCGGCCCAGGCCCAGTTCAAGGGCCTCGACCTCGGCAGCCACATCGCGTTCCGCGACAGCGACTGGACTGTGGTCGGCGTGTTCGAGAGCGGCGGCGATGCCCATGAATCCGAGATGCTGGCGGATGCCGAGACGGTGATGTCGGCCTATCGGCGCAACCTGTTCCAGAGCATCACGGTGCTGCTCGACGATGCCGCGGCGTTCGACAAGTTCAAAGATGCGCTGACGACGAACCCGACGCTCTCGGTCGACGTCCGGCGCGAGCCCGACTATTACGCGACCATGTCGGCGACGCTCGAGAAGATCCTGTTCTTCGTCGCCTATGTCGTGGGCGGCATCATGGCGGTGGGTGCGCTGTTCGGCGCGCTCAACACGATGTATTCGGCGGTGAGCGCACGGGCGATCGAGATCGCGACACTAAGAGCGCTGGGCTTCGGCGCGACACCCGTCGTGATCTCGGTGTTCGTCGAGGCCTTGCTGCTGTCATTCGTTGGCGGCGCCATCGGCGCGGGCCTCGCCTGGGCCTTCTTCAATGGCGACGCGGCGAACACTTTGAGCGGCAACTTCACCCAGGTCGTGTTCCGCCTGACGATCGGTGCGGACGTGGTGGTGCTCGGCATCGTCTGGGCGTGCGTCATCGGCATGGTCGGCAGCCTGTTCCCGGCGATCCGTGCCGCGCGCCTGCCGATCGCGGTCGTGCTCCGGACCGGGTGAGGCCAAAAAGGAGGCGGGCCGTCAGACGACGGCCCGCCCTGCGAATGTTCTAGGGCGAATGTTCTAGGGCGAATGTTCTAGGGCGAATGTTCTAGGGCGAATGTTCTAGGGCGAATGCTCTAGGGCGAAGGTTCCAGGCTCAGGACTTGTTGAAGTTGAACATTTCGAACAGGTCGCCGATGGCCGGGCTGTTCGTGGGCACATAGGGCTGGCTCGGGTCCACGACCGGGTTCGGCAAATTGTCCCGGCTGCGGTTGGTCAGCGGCTTCAGGCTCCAGTTCCGCTCGATGAACTTGTCGATCGAAACGTGGTCGTAATAGTCGTGCACGACATTGCCGCCGGCCGAATAGGGCGAGACCACGATCAGCGGGATGCGCGTGCCGTCGCCGAAATAGTCGACCGGCTGGACATAGCCCGAGTCCCAGTAGCCGCCACCCTCGTCGACGGTGATCAGGATCGCCGTGTCCTTCCACAGATCCGGCTGCTTCTGCAGCTCGGTCACGATCTTCTTGGTGAAGGATTCGAACAGGTCGACCTTGGACGACGCCGGATGGCCGTCGTTCAGGCCGTTCGGCTTGACGATCGACACGGCCGGCAGGACGCCGTTGGTGATGTCGTTATAGAGGTCCGTCGTGTCCTGCAGATGCTCTTCGCGCTGCAGTTTGTCGGTCATCGTCTGGGTCGAATACAGGAACGGATTGCAGATGTTGCAGTAGAGCGGGTTCGTCGGATCCTGCACGTAGTCGTTCCAGCTCTCGCCGTAATAGCGCCACGAGACCTGGGCGTCGTTGAGCGCATCGCCGATATGGCGAATCGTGACCGGCGGGATGGTGAACGGGCCGTCGTCGGTCGGGTCGACCGTGCCGTTGCCGACATAGCCGGGGTTGTAGTTGTTGAGCAGGTAGTAGGCGTTGGCCTGGCAGTTCGCCTTCACCGGCTGCTTCAGCGACGACAGGTATTTCACGATCGGGGCGACGCCCGGCTGCTTCGTATCGGAGCAGTTCGTGTAGCTGCCGCCCATGTTGGTGCTGGTCGAGCCGTACCCGTCGTTCGTATAGAAGTTGTTGGTGCCCTTCTGCGGGTTCGGGTTTTCGACCTGCCCGGCCGGCGGCGTCGCCGGGTTGCCCTGTGCGTCGCTGTAGTAGATGGCGTCGGCATAGCCGATGGCGATGTGGTTGGCGCCGGTGCCGCCCATGACCGCCTGATGATAGTTGTCGCTGATCGTGTACTGGTCTGCCAGCGACTTCAGGTAAGGCACGTCGCCTTTGGCGACGTTGTAGAAGGCCATCGAGGTGGCACCCTCGTGGTTGTTGTAGTTGGCGGGCCGCGGCGCGCCGTTGCTGCCGGCCGAAACCGTCTGCTCGACCCAGGGGAAGAGATCGGCGGCACAGCCGCTCGGGTTCCACGGCTTCGCGTTCGCGACCGAACAGTCGAGCTGTTGCCACATCTGATAGAAGCGGTGCACCGGGCTGCCGGTATAGGCATCGTAGGGCAGCGTCTTGCCGGTCAGCTGAAACGGTCCGTTCAGCATGTCGTTGGCGTTCTTGATGCGCGTGTCGACCGTGTGGGTCGAGGCGAGGCCGGACGCACCGGTCAGGAGCAGGCCGAGATCACCCGGATAGAGGCCGACGTCATAGGCGGCCGCCACCGACAGGCTGGCAAACGGCGGGCCGTTCGTGTCGCTGGCCGTGTTCGGCGCGCCGGCCGTTCCGGGCGGCGGCAGCAGATAGTAAGGGTTCTTATAGCCCGGGCTGTTCGAGTAGCTCGCCCCGGCATCGGCCGCGAAACGCTGCGTCGCCTTGGCGAAGTTCGGGCCGGGCGCGCCGTTCTGGTCGACGATGCCCTCGGAAAGGATGTTCCAGACGGTCTGGCCTTGTTTCGGAATGTACGTGCCGAACAGGTGGTCGAAGGTTCTATTCTCACCGATGATGACGATCACGTGCTTGATCGGGCTGGTCGTCTTGTCGTCGTTCGCGCCGAGTTGGGCCGCGAACGCAGCGTGCGATCCGACGATCGACGCGATCGTCGCAGCCACCACCACGCGCTTGGTCCAACGCGCACCTTCTAACTTATGCGGCATGCCACCCTCCCCTGTTTTTGGAGTAGTGCCCCAAAATAGCCGCATTCAGTGACGATCGGATTACCGCGATCTGTCGAGAAAATCGAATCGATATGTGCGCTGCGCTATCCTTTATTTGTCACAACTTGTCATATAAATTTAAAAAATCTGCGGCATCGTGCTTTGTGATTCGCATTAAGATTTTGCTTACCATAATAATCTTGCATAGATTTGCAGATGGGCCGACGGCATAGATTCCAGTTACTTGGATTGATCGGCTTGTTGCTGCCGACAACCGCCTGGGCGGATTGGGACGACCGGCCCGGGGCCGATTGGCATCCGGACTCGACGCCCGAGCATCCCTGTGGCGGCGGCGCGCCGCCGCGTGGCCATTTCGCACGCGAGGTGGCGCCGGCAAGCCGGGCGCGCGGCCTGACGCTCGTCGTCCGCCAGGACGGCAATCGGCTCTGCTACGTCGCCGACGAAATCGCCGAAGCGCCAGTCATCCGGACGCGCCCCGGAGATCAGCTGGTGCTCACGCTGCGCAACGAGATCACGGATCCGGCGGGGATCGCCGCCTTCGTTGCCGTCGGTCAACTCGACCAGCCCAATCCCGCCGTGCCCGAGCGGGCGGGCTTCACCCCGGTCGTACCCGGCGCCCGGCACACGGCGAGCGGCGCCACCAACCTCCACGTCCACGGCTTCGCGGTGCCGCCGATCGTGCCGCAGGACGAGGTCATGATGACCTGCGCCGATCCGGCGAGCGGACCCGCAACCTGCGGACGGCGCGAAGTGACCTATCGCTACGACATTCCGGCCAACATGCCGCCGGGGCTCTATTGGTACCACCCGCACGTCCATGGCGAGGCGCAGGCGCAGATGCTGATGGGCCTGTCGGGTGCCATCGTCGTCGAGGGGCCGGACGATGCGGCGCGCCGTGCGGCGGGCATCCAGGACCGGATCTTCGTCGTGCGCCAGTCCCAGGACAATGACGCCGCGTCGGTCCAGCCGGCCGCTGCGGTGCCGGCGGCCGTGCCGACATCGCACAAGCCCCATCGCCCGCCTTATCGCCCACCCACCGAACTCGCCGCCAAGCTCGGCGGGCGGGTCGACACGCAGGACGAGCTCGCGTGCGGTACGGGGCCGATCGACGAAATCACGCTCAACGGCGCGCCGGTGCTGGAAGGCATCCCGTCCGACGCCGATCTTGCGACCGTACCGATGGCGAGCGGCAGCCGGCAGCTCTGGCGCTTTGTGAATGCGGCGACCGACGCCTTTCTGAATCTGGCGCTGGTCGATGCCAACGGGCGCGCCTTGCCGATCGAGGTCGTGGCGCGCGACGGCGCGCCGATCGCCGATGATGCCGGGCAGCGGCGGCCGCTCACGACTACCGAGCCGCAACTGGTCCCGCCCGCGGGCCGGATCGAGTTTCTCGTGCCGGCGCCCGTGAACGGCAAGGCCTACCTCTTGAGCCGGGCCGTCGACACCGGCTGCAGCGGCGACCGCGTGCCGGAGCGTCGGCTCGCGCTTGTGAAGACGGTGCCGACGGCGGCCCCGGCCGCGAGCGGCGCGCACCCGTCCGTCGCCGAGCATGGTCCGGCGGCGGCGCCCGATCTCTTCACCGGCCTCTTGGCCCGGCCGACCGATCGCGTCCGCGTCATCGCCATGGCCGAATATCCGCGTCCCGGCTCGGACGATCAGACCGACTTCTATATTGCCGAACGGCGTCCCGGCACGAGCTTCCGGCCGTTCAGCATGAGCGCGCCGCCGGCCATCGAGGTTCATGCCAACGCGACCGAAGAATGGGAACTCGAGAACTGGACCAACGAGCTCCACGCCTTCCACATCCATCAACTGCATTTCCGCGTGATCGAGATCGACGGCAAGCGCGTGGCCGAGCCGCAGCTGCTCGACGTGATCACCGTTCCCGCGGCGACGATCGCCGGCACCGGTTCTGCCGGCACCAGTCATACGGGCGGCGTCGCGGACGTGACCAAGGCGGATCCTGGCCGCGTCGTGCCGGGCCGCGTGCGCATCAAGCTCGCCTTTCCGGCGAGCCTCGCGGGCGACATCCTGTTCCACTGCCACCTCGTCGACCATGAGGACAACGGCATGATGGGGATCGTCCGTGTGCTGCCCGCGACGGCGACTGAGCGGCCGATGCGCAAGGCGGAAGCATCGCCCGGGCCGTTCGACGGCGCGCCCATCTGCCGCGCCCAGACACCCTGATCTCAGACGCCCTAGTCTCAGTCGGGCTCGCCGTTGCCGGGAACGGGAAAATGGATCGGACGGTCCTTGCGGGCGTACCACCAGTCATGTCCGTCCCAGCGGGTCGGCAAGTCGGGGTAGGCGTGCCCGAACGCGGTGGTCTGCGCCTTGGCGAGCGCCCCGTTCGTAGCTTCGGCGTCGAAGAACTTGTCGAGCAGTGCGCCGAGTTCGCTGCCGTTGCTGCTGACCGCCCAGGCGAAATAGGCCGCCGACGACAGCGCCTCGCCCCGCGTGAGCTTGTCGGGCTCAGCCGCGACAAGCGCGTCGGCGACAGCCGTGGGTGCGATCAGATAGTCGATCCTGCCGCCGGCCAGCGCATCGAGCCCGTCGGCCGTTGCCTTGAACTCGCTCGACGGTCCGAGCCGGCCGCCGGCTTGGGCAAGGCGGAACTCAAGCTGCGCCAGTTGCGCGATGGCGACGGTCCCGCCGACGATGCCGAACGGGCGGCCGTCGAGATCGCCAATGCCGTGGATGCGGGCGTCGTCATGGCGGATGAGATAGGTCGCGGTCGCGTCCGCCAGCGGGCGGGTGAATGTCACCAGATTTTCGCGGTCGCGCGCGATCTCGATGCCGCCGACCGCCAAATCGGCCCGGCCTTCGATGACCGCCGCGATGAGGCCGGCCGGCGATGTCGCGACCTTGCGGATTTCCAGCCCTTCGGCGCGCGCGAGGTCGGCCAGCAGGGCCGTGTCGAAACCGGCCTCTTGGCCTCCGGCGCCGGCACTGAACGGCGCTGCATTTTCCGGTTCCGCGACGGTCAGATAGCCCCGCTGCTTGATGGCGGAAAGATCGGCGGCGCCCGCCGCCGAGCCGATCACCAGGCCGATACCGATCAATACTGTTTTTCGCATCGCAGAATACCCATGGTTCGCACAATGTTCTTGCGGTTGCCTGGTTGGACGGGAAGCAATCTCGCACAAGTAAATAGATATGATTTTCATGAAATGTTCGTGACGGTTGCGAAAATTCCGAACCATCGCGCTGGCGATGACTATCCTGGTGGTTGCCCAGGATTGCTTGGGCGCCGGCGTGTTCGCTCTCGGCGGGGATGGCCATGAAACGAAGAGGCATGCGCTCGGGGGGCTGGGGCCTCGTGATCGCCCTGGCGGGCCTCGGCCTCGCCAAATCGGAACCGGCCGTTGCTGCAGCCGATGCCTGCAGCCCGCTCGAGAATGGGCCGCCGTTCTGCCTGCTCGGCACCGAGCTCGCCCCGGACCTGCGCTGGGCGTTCGTGCAGGAGCCGGGCGTCGTCGGTCTCGCGCGCCTCTCCACCGGCGATGTGCTCGACGGCTGGACGGTGGCCGAGGTCGGCCGTGGCTGGGTCAGGCTCGGTCATGACGAGCGGATGGTGCGCCTGTCCCTCGGCGCGGGCCTCGCGGAGATCACGACCGGCGCGCTCGGTCCGCATGCCGTGCCGAAGCTGCGGCAGCATCGCTGGGAGGAGCGCGGCGACCAGGAGTAGGTGTGCCCGGCAGTCGACGAGGGAATAAACGGCGCATAATGGAGTCTTAGGAGAGATCGAGTCCGGGGACCGATCTTTGGCAAGACGCGCGGCCGGGGCGCTGGAGGGGACTGACCGATGAGAAGCTTCATTCTGCTGGCGCTGGTGCTGACGCTTGCGGGCGGGCTTGCCGCCTGCGGCGGGCAGATCAAGCCGGCGCAGAACCAGGAGACGACTGATCACGCCGGCGGCGGCTACTGAGACGGTGACCGGGACCGTGGCTGTCTGGGGCATGCCCGCCCATTGACAGCAGAGCCGGGGAGCGCTCTGTTCCGGTCACCATGACCTCACTCGATCAATTCGCGGCGCAGAAGCTCGCCGAGCTCGATGCCAAGTCGCTCCGCCGCAGCCTGCGCGAAACGCGGCGCGACGGTGCCGTCCATGCCTGGCGTGACGGCCGGCGCGTGCTCGCGTTCTGCGACAACGACTATCTGAACCTGAGCCAGGATGAGCGGGTGAAGCGGGCGGCGATCGCGGCGATCGAGACGCACGGCACCGGCTCCGGCGCCTCGCGGCTCGTCACCGGCAACCATCCGCTCTATGCGGCGCTCGAGGCGCGGCTCGCCGCCTTGAAGGGCACCGAGGACGCGATCGTGTTCGGCAGCGGCTATCTCGCCAACATCGGCATCGTGCCGGCGCTGGTGGGGCCGGGCGACCTCATCCTGGCCGACGCGCTCGCCCACGCCTGCCTCAATGCCGGCGCGCGGCTCTCCGGCGCCAAGGTCGTCCTGTTCCGGCATAACGACCTGGCGCATCTGACTGACCTGCTCGCCAGCCTGCGCGGCGCGCACCGCCATTGCATGATCCTGATCGACCGGGTCTACAGCATGGACGGCGACCTGGCGCCGGTCGCGGAGATCTCGGCGCTCGCCGACCAGTATGACGCCTGGCTCATGACTGACGATGCCCACGGCATCGGCGTGCTGCCGAAGGAGGACCCGGCGCTGGTGCCGCTGCAGATGGGCACGCTGTCGAAGGCGCTCGGCTCCTACGGCGGCTATCTCTGCGCCAAGGCGCCGATCGTCGATCTGCTCCGCAGCCGCGCGCGCTCGTTCGTCTATACGACCGGCCTGCCGCCGGCCTCGGTCGCGGCCGCGCTCGCCGCACTCGACGTGATCGAGGGCGATCCGGAATGGGCGCGCACACCGGTCGAGCGCGCCCGTCAGTTCACGCGGCTCCTGAACCTGCCCAATGCCGAAAGCCCGATCGTGCCGGTCGTGATCGGCGAGGCGGACGCGGCACTCGCGGCCTCGGAACGGCTCTTGGAGCAGGGCTTCCTCGTGACGGCGATCCGGCCGCCGACGGTGCCGGACGGCACGGCGCGGCTGCGCATCACCTTTTCCGCCGGGCACAGCGAGGCCGATGTCGCGGCGCTGGCGGAGGCCGTGCGGGCCGTGCTCCCGTGAGCCGTCTCTTCGTCACGGCGACCGGCACCGAGCTCGGCAAGACCTTCACCAGCGCGGCACTGCTCAACGGTGCGCGGGCGGCGGGCGCGACCGTGAAGGGACTGAAGCCGGTCGCGAGCGGCATCGACGACGGCAATCTCGCCGACAGCGACCCTGCCGTACTGCTGCGCGCCCAGGGCGAGGCCGTCGACTGGGTCCAAGTCGAGCGGATCTGTCCCTGGCATTTCGCGGCGGCGCTGTCGCCCGACATGGCGGCGGCGCGTGAGGGGCGGCGCGTGCCGTTCGACGAGCTCGTCGGTTTCTGCCGGCGGGGGCTTGCGGGATCTGAGGAGTTCGTCCTGGTCGAGGGCGTCGGCGGCGTCATGGCGCCGATCGACGAGCGGCACACCGTGCTCGACTGGGTCAAGGCGCTGGAGATCCCGGCGCTCCTGGTTGCTGGGACCTATCTCGGCACGATCAGCCATACGCTGACCGCGCTCGCCACACTCGCCGGCCGTGGCGTGCCGGTCGAGGCGTTGGTGCTGAGCGAGTCCGAAGCCTCGCCCGTGCCGCCAGCCGAGACCGCGGCGGCGATCCAGCGCTTCGCGCCAGGCCTCGCGATCCTGCACGCACCGCGCCTGGCCGGGCCCGACGCCTGGCGCGGTCTGGCGGATCTCTATCCAGCGCTCAAGCGAGCCGGTCGAAGCGCAGGCGGCGCGCCCGCGCCCCGCTGACCTCGAAGCTGCAGATCGTGCCGGTGCCGTGCCGGACCTGGATGTCGAACCAGGCCTTGAACAGCACGCTCGGCACCTCGATGCGCAGCCGGTCGCCGGCGATCGCGCGGAGCGGCCAAGGGCCGGCATGGTGCAGGGGCCCGCTGACCGCGACCTGGGCCGAGGTCTCGCTCTCGACCGTCACCGTCCAGATGGCGCCCAGTTCCGCGCAGGCATAGCGGCCGGCGAGGCCGACCGGCAGCGGCACGGGCGCCGTCGGCACGCGCTGGAAGAGCGCGTGGGTGCCGGCGTCGAACTCGATCGCGACGCTCTCGCCGTCGCTCGTCGGCTGCGCCACGAAATCGAAGGCACCGCGCGCCGCCGTGAGGCGGCCGTCCTCCGTCGCCTCGAGCGCGAACGGCACGCCGTGCATCGTCGCGGACGGCGTCCCGTCGTCGGTGACCGAGAATTCGACGGTGGCGGCGGTCTCGGGATCGAGATAGCGCCCGGCGAGCCGGTCGAGCGCCGCGCGCGGCGGCAGGGGCGGGGCCGCCGGGACTTCAGGCAGGCCGTCGACGATGCCGTCGAGCACCCGATGGGCCAGGCGATAGCAATCGACCGCCGCGTTGTTGGCGATGGCGAGCACCGTGATGCCGAGCGCCGGCACGCGCAGGAACTCGGTCTTGAAGCCTGGCCAGAGCCCGCCATGGTCGACCGTGCGCAAGCCGCGATAGGGCTTCACCTGCAGGCCGCGGGCATAGGAATTGGTCCGGCCATTCAAGAACGGCGCCTGGGCGGCCAGCGCCTCGCCCAGGTCCACGCCGCCGACCGTGCCGGTCGTGAAATTATGATCCCAGAGTGCCAGATCGCCGACGCACGAGACGAGCCCGCCCTCGCCGCCCTGTGGGAAGGCGTGGCCGGCGCGGACATAGCCGTCGCCCTGCGGGATGTAGCCGGTCGCGAGGCCGGGCACGACCTCGCTCGTGGCCTGGACCAGGCGCGAGCGGGTCATGCCGAGCGGCGCCAGGATGCGCTCGCCGACGAAAGCGCCGAGCGGCTGGCCGGAGAGCCGCTCGACGATCCGGCCCAGCAGCAGGAAATTCGTGTTGCTGTAGGCGAAGCGGCCGCCCGGCGTGAAGTTGAGCGTGCGCTGCAGCTTGATTGCGGCCAGCAGATCCTCCGGCGTGCACGGGATCTGCAGATCCATGCCGGCCATGCGCATCAACTCGAGGAAGTCCCTGAGGCCGCTCGTGTTGTGCATCAGATGGTCGAGCGTGATGCGCTCGCCGAAATCCGGCAGGTTCGGCAGCAGCTCATGCACGTCCTGGTCGAGCCGGAGCTTGCCCTCGGAGCCAAGCAGCAGGATCGCGGCGCAGGTGAACTGCTTCGTGACCGAGGCGACGCGGAAGCAGGTATCGGGCCCGATCGGCACGTCGAGCTCGAGGCTCGCGAGCCCGGCCGAGCGCTGCAGCAGCACGCGGCCGCCGCTGAGGACGCCGACCGTGCAGCCCGGCGTCGCGGGCTTCGCCCAGGGCGCGATCAGCCGGTCGATATGGTCAGTGAGTTTCGCGAGGTCGAGATCGATCATTAGGCCGCTCCCTGCGCGAGAATGGCCTCGACCAGCTCCTGCACGCGGAGCGCCGCGCGGAAGTCGGGCAGGCTGTGCGGTTGGCTTTCGAGCATCCGGGCGATCTGGTCCAGCTGACGGAACGCACCGTCGCGCCGGTAGTCGTCGACAGCCGGTGTGGTCTCGACCCAAGGGCCGCCGTCGCTCTCCTGGGTCCGGTACCAGTCGACGATGCGATGCGACTTCCTGGTGCCCCAGAAGGTGATCTCGACCAGGTCGGGGCCGACGCCGCCGGCCGAGGTCGCGACCGTGATCGGCACTTGGGCGGCCGTGAGGCGTGCGCTCGCATAGGTCTCGCAGAGGGTGGGATCGGCCGGGTAGCGCACGTCGGCGGCATCGAGCCGCGCCGGGCCCAGCACCCGGTCGGCGAGATAAAGGAAATGCGACAGCACCTCGCGCACGAAGCCGCCTTCCTGCCTGAGCGCCAGCCACCTGGCGCTCGCCTGCCACGGCCGCGGCCAGACCGCGAAATGCTGGCGGATGTCGACGCCCAAGAGCGTGCCGAATTCGCCCGTCCGCCAAGCGCGCTCGATCACCTCGCCGGCCCGTGACGAGCCATAGGCGAAGTTGACCGCCTGGGGCAGCGCCGACGCCTCCATCTGCTCAGTCAGCGTGCGGCTCTCGGCGATGTCGACGCCGAGCGGCTTCTCGCACAGCACCGCCTTGCGCGCGTCGATCGCGGCGAGCGCGTAGCCGGCATGGGCGAGCGGCGGCACGCCGATATAGACGAGATCGGTCTCGGCCGAGCGGATGAGTTCGTCGGCCGGCGTGTCGAAATTGACGGACGGATGCAGCGTCTTTGCATGGTCGCGCGCCGCGGGCGAGGCATCCCAGCCGCCCAGGATCTCGAACCGGTCGTGCAGCGCCAGATGCCCCAGCATGCGCTGGCCCATGACGCCCAGGCCCAGAACGGCGACGCGATAGCTCATCCCTCGATCCTTCTCGAAACCGGCCGGCTGGCACGCCGGTTGTCCACGACAACGATCAGTAGACGGCCCGCTGCCGCGGGGGCAAGCGCCCTGGTCGTTCGCTCATGGGACGCGATGAAGCAGGGCCGCGAGCCGGCTCGTCTCGTCGGCCGAAACCCAGAGCAGCGACGCGGTGCCGTCGGAGGCGGGGGCGAGCGTCAGCGTCTGCCGGTTCGGCCCGGCGAAGACCAGCTTGCCGTCCGCGACGTGGCCGCTGAGAGGGCTCGACTGGCCCCGCGCAGCATTCGTCGGGCCGACCGACAGCACGCCGTCGGCCTTGTCGCCGTCGATCCGGGTGACGGCGACCATGACCTCGCGGCCGATGGTGTAGTTGCCGTACCATTTGCCGACGAGGCCGCCCGGCACGATCGCAAGATCGGCCGGCAGCGGCAGATCGGCGCTCGGGCTCTCGCCCCAATGGCTTTCGCAGGCGTCGCGGGTCGGCGCCCGGCCGGTTTCGGCGGCGGCGAGCCAGCATGGGCCGAAGCGCTTCGCGAAATAGACCGAGTTGCCGGCGCCGTGGCCTTCGAGCACAGCGGGCTGATCGATGATCAGATGCGGCACCCTGCGCGCAGCGAGGATGCGCTCAGCTTCGGGGCCGCGTCCGCCGGGGTCGAAGAGGTCGCGGTTGAAGAAGCTCACCACGACCGGGACCGGATGCAGCGCTTCGAGCTTCGGGTAGAGCAGGCTCGCATTCCGCTCGAAGCCGCGTGTTCGAGCGTCGCCGTAGGCCGCGGGCGCATTCACCAGCACGGCCGCGAGCTTGTCCGTCCGGGTGGCGGCGGTGAGCGAGATCCAGGCGCCGAACGACTGGCCGGCCGTGACCAGCTTGGCATAGCCCTTGGCGTTGAGCTGATCGATCGCGGCCAGCAGGGCCACCGTGCTGTCCTCCTCGCGATCGCCGACGATGCCGCGGTCGAGGCGGTAGACGTCCCAGCCGGCGTCGCGGAACGCCGTCATGACCGCGGCGATCGGCGCCGTCGCGACAGCTTCGTCATGCGATAGACCGTGGTTCCAGATGATCGCGCCATGGGCCGCGGCGGGTCCGCGGATCGCCTCCGGATAGGCCGCGACCAGCTCTGTCTCGGCCCGGGCCGGCGGGACGGCGAGGGCCAGTATGGCAAGCAGCGTCAGCGTGCGGAGCAGCATTTTCCAGCCCCCCTCAGGCATTGGTGACGTCAGGCATTGGCGGCGAGGCGCCGTTCCAGCCGCTGGACCGCGAGCGTTGCCGGGAACAGCACGGCGAAATAGACGGCGGCAACCAGCGTATAGACCTCGAGCGGCCGGTAGAGCGCCGCCGTGATGACCTGGCCCTGGTAGAGCAGGTCGGGCACGGCCAGGACCGAGACGAGCGAGGTGTTCTTCAGCTGGATGATCGACTGGTTCATGAGCGGCGGCAGCATGCGCTTCAGTGCCTGCGGCAGGATGATCTTGCGCATCAAGAGGAGCCGGCCAAGGCCGAGCGCCCGGCCGGCGTCCCATTGACCGACGTCGACCGAAACGATGCCGGCCCGGATGATCTCGGCATAGAAGGCGCCGCCATAGAGGCTCAGGGTCAGGGTCGCGGCCAGCGCCGGCGACATGGAGATGTCGAGCAGCACCGGCAGCGCATAGTAGAACCAGACGAGCTGCACCAGGAGCGGCGTGCAGCGGAACGCCTCGGTATAGAGCAGGAGCGGCCAGGTCACGAACCGGGTCCTGGCCAGCCGGCCGAGCCCCGTCGCCGTGCCGACGACGAGCCCCAGCACGACGCAGAGCACGGTATAGCCGACCGTGTAGCCGAGCCCGACGACGACGAGGCTCCGGTAACCCCAGAGCGCGCCGAAGTCCCAATGGTACATCGGCCGGTCCTAGAAATTGACCGCCGGCGGGATGTCGCTCGCCTGCACGCCGACCAGCTCCAGGTTCTTGGTCACCCACGAGCGGATCTGGCCGATGCTGCGGTTGTAGTCGACCCAGACGTCGACGAAATCGCGGAACGACTTGTCGGCTTCCTTGCGCACGCCCGGGTTGGTCGTGGTGCCCATCAGCGGCTGCAGCACGATGAGCTGGCCCACGTTCGGGTTCTTCTTGAGCATGGTCAGCGACAGGATGACGACGAGCACTTGGGCGTCGACGCGGCCGGTCTGGAGCGCGAGCGTCGCCTCGTCGGCGGTCTTGAAGCCCACGATCTCGGCCTTGGGACAGAGGCGGCGGGCGATCGCGTCGTGCGACGAGCCGATGTCGACCGCGATCTTGACCTTGGGATCGTTGAGCTCGGCCCAGGTCTTGGGCTCGAAGCCCTTCTTGGCGAGGATCGTGAAGGCGTTGGTGAAGAGCGGCTTGCAGAAATCGATGACGAAGGCGCGCTTCGGCGTCGGATTGACGCCGAACATGATGTCGATCTTGTTGGCCTCGAGGTCGAGCACGGCGTTGCCCCAGGTGCTCTCGACGACCTCGAGCTCGGCATCGAATTGGCTCGCCAGGTCGGTTGCCATGTCGATGCAGAAGCCCGACCATTTCCCGGCGACGATGTCCTTGTGATAATAGGGCTCGCCGCCGGCGATGCCGCCGATGCGGAGCTTCTTCGTGCGCTTGATGCGCTCGAAGGTCGATTCGGCCGCGTCGGCTGCGCGGGCCGCGCCGATGCCAGGGACGCCAAGGCCCGTGACGAGGGCAGCGCTGCCGGCGAGGAGTGCCAGGGATCGGCGTGAAATCATGCGCGGTCTCTCCCGAGGGTCTTGAAGGCGCCCCGTGCCTGTGAAAATCAAGGTCCTGCCTCGATCCTAGCCCCAGGATCGAACCGCGTGGAAGGGGGGATTGCGGCCTATTTTTCGCACGACCGCCCATGGGGGCTTGATCTCGCCGGCACAAGACCCACACGCGTAATAGTCGTTTGCTACAAGACAGTTGGCGGGAAGTGCCGGCAAAGTTCTATGGTCGGGGCGGTCACGTCCTACCGCCGCCGTTCGTAGTTCATTATAGTTCCCGCCCACGACCCATCGCCGGGGCACGGTCCTTGAGGCTTCCAAGACGCCCATCGCCGTTGCCCCGCCCCAAGAGGGATCCGCTGCCGTGTCGCCGCAATCGCCGCTTTCGCCCCGGAAAATCCGCGCCGCCCGTTGGCGCCGTCTCACCCATTTCCTGCTCGTAGGCGCCGGCCTCGCGGCGGTGAGCGGCGCCTGCGTCCTGCTCCTGGGCCATCCCACGCAGCAGGCGGTGGCGCAGGCGGCACCCGCGGCCCCGCCGCCGGTCACCGTCAGCCCGCCCCTGCAGAAGGAAGTGACGGAGTGGGATGAATATACCGGGCAGTTTGCGGCCGTGGACTATGTCGAGATCCGCGCCCGCGTCTCGGGCTACCTGACCGAGATCCATTTCACCGACGGCCAGATCGTCAACAAGGGCGACTTGCTTTTCGTGATCGACCCGCGGCCCTACGAGATCGAGCTGCAGCAGGGCCAGGCCCAGCTCACGACCGCCGAGGCGACGCTCGAGCTCGCCAACCGCGAGCTCGCCCGTGCCGCGTCGCTGCGCGAGAAGGATTTCGTGGCACAGTCGACCTATGACCAGCGCCTGCAGACCATGAAGTCGGCGGCGGCGTCGGTCGAGACCGGCAAGGCGGCGGTCCGCCAGGCCCAGCTCGACCTGGAATTCAGCCATATCACGGCGCCGGTCTCCGGCCGCATCAGCCAGCATCTGGTCTCGATCGGCAACCTGGTGAGCGGCGGGGCGACCGGCACGCCGACGCTGCTCACGACGATCGTCTCGCTCGACCCGATCTACCTCAATTTCGACATGAGCGAGGCGCAGTACCTGGCCTACGAACGCGCGTCGGCGGCCGGCAAGCTGAAGTCGAACCGCGACAAGGGCGTGCCGGCGTTCGTACGGCTGACCGATGAGAAGGATTGGGTGCACGAAGGCATCCTGAACTTCGTCGACAACCAGGTCGACCGCGGTGCCGGCACGATCCGGGCGCGCGGCATCTTCCCGAATCCGAACTTGTTCCTGACGCCGGGTCAGTTCGGCCGGGTGCGTATTCCGGGCTCGGAGCCGTACCAGGCGATGCTGGTGCCGGACGCGGCCGTGGTCACGGACCAGTCCTCGAAGCTGCTGATGACGGTCAATGCCGACGGCACGGTGGTGCCGAAGCTCGTGCGGCTCGGCCCCACGATCGACGGGCTGCGCGTCGTCCGGTCCGGCATCGATCCGGGCGACCGGGTCGTGATCGACGGGCTGGTGCGGGCTCGTCCCGGCAACAAGGTCACGCCACAGCCCGGCGAGATCAAGACCGTCGCGACGGCACGCTGAGGCGCCGCACCCATGAAGATCTCGCATTTCTTTATCGAACGGCCGATCTTCGCGGCGGTCGTCTCGATCTTCATTACGATCATCGGCGCCGTCGCCTATTTCGCGCTGCCGGTCGCGCAATATCCCGAGATCGCGCCGCCGACCATCGTCGTCACCGCGACCTATCCCGGCGCCTCCGCCGACGTCGTCTCTGACACAGTCGCCACACCGATCGAGCAGCAGGTCAACGGTGTGGAGAATATGCTCTACATGGTGAGCCAGGCGACCGGCGACGGCAACGTGTCGATCACGGTCACCTTCAAGCTCGGCACCGACCTCAACATTGCCCAGGTGCTGGTGCAGAACCGCGTCGCGATCGCCCAGCCGCGCCTGCCGGACACGGTGCAGCGCCTGGGTGTGACCGTGAAGAAGAACTCGCCCGACCTGATGATGGTCGTGCATTTGTCGTCGCCCGACGCCTCGCGCGACCAGCTCTATATCTCCAACTACGCGACGCTCCAGGTGAAGGACGTGCTGGCCCGCGTCTATGGCGTCGGCGACGTGCGCATCTTCGGCGCGCGCGATTACTCGATGCGTATCTGGCTCGACCCGGACAAGGTGCAGTCGCGCAACCTGACCGCAGGGGAGGTCGTGCAGGCGCTGCAGGCCCAGAACGTCCAGGTCTCGGCCGGCGTGCTGAACGCGCCGCCGACGCCGAATCCGGGCGCCTTCCAGCTCAACGTTCAGACTTTGGGCCGCCTGACCGATACGCGCCAATTCGAGGACATCATCGTCAAGGCCGACACGAGCGGCCGGGTCACCCGCGTGCGCGACATCGCGCGCGTCGAGCTGGGTGCTCAGGACTATGGCTCCAACAGCTATCTGGACGAGCGGCAGGCAGTGGCGCTGCTGATCTTCCAGCAGCCGGGCACCAACGCGCTCGACACCGCGGACCATGTCATCAAGACGATGGAGGAGCTGTCCAGGTCGTTCCCGACCGGGGTCAAGTACGACATCGTCTATAACCCGACCCAGGTCATTGCCCAGTCAGTCGAGGAGGTGCAGAAGACGATCTACGAGGCGGTCGTGCTGGTCGTGATCGTCGTCATTCTGTTTCTGCAGACCTGGCGCGCCTCGCTCATCCCGATCGTCGCCATCCCGGTATCGCTGATCGGCACCTTCGCGGTCCTGGCCGCGTTCGGCTATTCGCTCAACAACCTGTCGCTGTTCGGCCTGGTTCTGGCGGTTGGCATCGTGGTCGACGACGCGATCGTCGTGGTTGAGAACGTCGAGCGCAACCTGCGGCTCGGCATGTCGCCGCGCGAGGCGGCGATCCGGTCCATGGACGAGGTCGGCGGCGCGCTCGTCGCCATCGCGCTCGTGCTGAGCTCGGTGTTCATTCCGGCCGCGTTCATTCCCGGCATCTCCGGGCAATTCTTCCGGCAGTTCGCGGTCACGATCGCCGCATCGACGGTCATCTCACTCCTCGTCTCGCTGACCTTGAGCCCGGCGCTGTGCGCGATCCTGTTCAAGCCGCATGTGGCCCATCACGAGGAGCATCATTCGGCGCTGGCGCGCCCGCTGCTCGCGTTCTTCGCCGGGTTCAACCGGGTGTTCGACTGGCTGGCGGACCGCTATGGGCGGCTGACCGGGCTGCTGACCCGGCGCGGCGTCGTGATGCTGCTGATCTATGCCGGGCTGATCGGGCTCACCGGCGTCCAATTCACGCGCGCGCCCACCGGTTTCATCCCCGATCAGGACCAGGGCTATCTGATCTGCGTGTTCCAGCTGCCGCCAGGATCGTCGCTCTCCCGGACCGACGCGGTCGTGAAGCAGGCGACCAAGATCATTCTCGGGACCCCGGGCATCGCCCATGCGGTCGTGTTCGCGGGCTTCGACGGCGCCACCTTCACCAACGCGCCCAACGCCGGCGCCATCTTCACGCCGTTCAAGCCGTTTGCCGAACGCGTCGCGGCCGGCCAATCCGCAGACTCGATCCAGGCCGAACTCAGGAAGCGCCTCGGCGCCATCCAAGAGGCGTTCACGCTGGTGATCCAGCCGCCGCCAGTGCGCGGCATCGGCAATGCCGGCGGCTTCAAGATGATGATCCAGGACAAGCGCGGTCGCGGCCTGCAGGCGCTCGAGGCGGCGACCAACGAGATCCTGGGCATCGCGAACCACACACCCGGCCTGGTCAGTGTGTTCACACTCTTCAACAACCGGACCCCGCGCGTCTATGCCGACATCGACCGCTTCAAGGCCGAGATGTTGAACGTGCCGACTGACAAGGTGTTCGAGACGCTGCAGGTCTATCTGGGCTCGGCCTACATCAACGACTTCAACTATCTCGGCCGCACCTACCAGGTGACGGCCCAGGCCGATGCGCCGTTCCGAGAGACGATCGACGAGATGGCCAACCTGAAGACCCGCAACGGCTCGGGCCAGATGGTGCCGATCGGGTCGGTAACGACCTTCCGCGACATTACCGGCGCCTATCGCGTGCCGCGCTACAATCTCTATCCCGCGGCCGAGGTGCAAGGTTCGCTGCTGCCTGGCTACTCGACCGGCTATGCGCTGGCCCAGATGGAGAAGATCGCGGCCGAGCACCTGTCGGACGGGTTCGGCTATGAATGGACTGAGCTCAGCTATCAGGAAAAGCTCGCCGGCAATTCCGGCATCCTGGTGTTCGCGGCCTCGGTGCTGTTCGTGTTCCTGGTGCTGGCGGCACAGTACGAGAGCTGGTCGCTGCCGCTGTCGGTGGTGCTGATCGTACCCATGTGCCTGCTGGCCGCGGTGTCCGGCCTGCTCTTGCGCGGCATTTCAGTCAATATCCTGGCCCAGGTCGGCTTCGTCGTGCTGGTCGGCCTTGCGGCCAAGAACGCGATCCTGATCGTCGAGTTCGCCCGGCAGGCGGAGGACGAGGGGATGGACCGCTTCCAGGCGGCGGTTGCGGCGGCGCGCACGCGCCTCCGGCCGATCCTGATGACCTCGTTCGCATTCATCCTCGGCGTCGTGCCGCTGGTGGTCGCGACCGGCGCCGGCGCCGAGATGCGCCAGTCGCTCGGCACCGCCGTGTTCTTCGGCATGCTGGGCGTGACCAGCTTCGGCCTGATCTTCACGCCGATCTTTTACGTGGTCATCCGCGGCCTGACCGGCCGCCGGAAGGCGAAGGCGGTGGCCGGGGCGCCCGCGGAGTGACTGGGGTGGAGTGACCGGGGCGGACTGACTGGCGCGAGGCCGCGGCTCAAACGGCCGGCGGTCTCGCGAAGGTCGGTTTGGTGAAGGCGAGCCGGAAGCCGGCGCGCTCCGCGTTGCGGGCGCTGGTGTTGGCCGGGCGTGCCCCGATGCTGGCGAGTTCCAGCCCCATGCGCCGGGCGTCGGCGAGTCTGGCATTGAGCAAGGCCGCCTGCACGCCGCGGCCTCTCTGGCTCGGATGGGTGCTCGCGATATAGAGATGGGCGACCGGGCCTTCTGGCGTCTCCAACGCAGCCAGGCCAGCCGAACCCGCGACCGTGCCGTCGACGAACGCCAGGTAGAGGGTCGTATCGGCGCGATCGAGCGCGATGCGGGCCAGGACTTCCAAGAGGTCGGCCGACCGGCGGTGGGCCTGGACCGAGAAGCCGGCGACTGAGGTTGCAACGAACCGTTCGGCCTCCGCCGCCTCGACCCGGCGCACTTCGACGCCGGGCACCGCCGCGGGCGCCAGGTCCGCGGCGGTCAGAAGCCGCCCGTAGCTGTTCGAGAAGGCGTTGACCCGATAGCCGCGCGTGGCCAGCGCCGTAAGCGCGCCCGCGTCGGCATGGGGGCAGAGGTCGATCTCCGTCGGCAGGCCCATGCCGTCGTAGAGCCGTTCGACCCGGTCGAGATCATCCGGGGTGAGCGGCCGATCAAGGCCGGCGCCGACAACATGGTTGAGCTTGCGGCCGAACGCAGCGTCGCTCGCGATGGCGACGCCGCCGGCGATCGGCTCCGCCAGCGCCGTGCAGCCCGGGCGAAGGCGACGGTAACTCTCGATCTGCCGGGTCACGTGCAGCGCCTCGGCGGCTTCGAGCCGGCGGGCGAGGTCTGGGGCGGTGAACAGCATGATGTCGATTCCCGGCGGGCGATCTCCCCGCGTTGAGCAGGGCGTCGGGCGGACCGGTTAGCTCGCGGCAGCGAGCTGCTGGTTAAGGTTTTCGTGGGCAGCGGGCAGGCGCACGACCGCGGTGGTGCCGCGGCCGAGCGCGCTCTCGAGCTCGAGCACGCCCTGGTGCAGCTCGACGAGCCGCTTGGTCAGCGGCAGGCCGAGCCCGGTGCCGGGGTTGCGCCGGTTGAGGTCGTTGTCGACTTGGCGGAACGGCTCCAGCACCGTCGACATGTCCTCGGGCGCGATGCCGATGCCGGTGTCGACCACCTTGAGCTGCACGCCGGTCTCGGTTGCCTCGACCGAGACCGAGACATGGCCTGCCGTCGGCGTGTACTTGATCGCGTTCGACATCAGGTTCAGCAGCACCTGGCGCAAGCGCATGCCGTCACCCATGACGAGCGGCAGGTTCGGCGGCACGCGGGTGTTGAGCAGGATGCCGGCGCGCTCGGCGCGCGGCGCCAGCATCCGGACCGCGCTTTCGACCACTTCGCGGAGATCGACCGGGTCCTGAATGAGGTGCAGTTCGCCGGCCTCGGTCTTCGAGAAATCGAGAATGTCGTTGATCAGGCCCAGGAGATGGCTGCCGCTGTCGCGGATATCGCCGGCATATTCGCGATAGCGGCTGTAGGCGGCACTGTCGCCGCCCAGCATCTCGCCGTGGATGAGCTCGGCGAAGCCGATGACGGCGTTCAACGGCGTCCGGAGCTCGTGGCTCATGTTGGCGAGGAACTCGGACTTGGCGCGGCTTGCCGCCTCGGCCGCCTGGCGCGCCTCGATCAGCGCGCGCTCCATATGCCGCTGGGCGGTCACGTCGCTGCGCAGCGTGACGATGCCGCCCTCGGTCGTCCGGCGCTCGGAGACGCGCAGGATCTTGCCGTCGGCAGTCTCGAACTCGACCGGCTGGCCAGGCGAGAGATGGGCCGCAAGCCGTGCGGCGCGATATTCCTCCTCGCGCCCGACCGCGGCCGGGATGAGGCCGCGTTCGATCCGGTCGTCGAGCAGCTCCGGGAAGGACTGGCCGAACTCGACCTTGCTGCCCGGGTCGGGGTCGAGCCGGTGTGCCGCGTCGTTGCACAGCACCAGGCGGTCCTCGGAGTCCCATAGAAGGAAGCCCTCGCTGAGCGCGTCGAGCGCGTTGCGCAGCCGTTCCTCGGCTTCGTGGGCCAGATGGCGGGCGATGTCGAGCTGCATGCTGTTGACGGCGAGCGCCGAGGCATGGCGCTCGAGATCGGCGAAACCCTTGGCGCGCTCCGCCATCCCCTGCTTGAGACGCCAGCCGAGCAGCGCGAGGCAGCCGACGAGCGCCGCCGCGACGAGGCCGGAGATGATGGCCTCCTGCCGCCAGTTCGCGAGCGCCGAGGATCGGCTGAGAGCCACCATGACCGTGATCGGCAGCGTGCGGTCGACGACGTAGCCGACGATCCGCGGCTGCCCGTCGATCGGCGAACGGGTTTCGAAATGGCCGCTCTGCCCCGGTGCCACCCCGTCGAGCCGATAGATCGGCGCCGTCGCGAGATCGACCATCGGGTGGCGCCAGAGCAATTGGCCATCGGCCCGGTCGACCGCCACCACGCCGTCGTCGCCCAGGTCGAGCGTGGCGTAAAGCCGGTCGAAGCTCATGAGGTCGAGATAGGCGATGGCGACGCCGAGGAAGCGCCCGTCCGCGTCGCGGAAGCCGCGGCTGATCGGCAATTGCCAGCCGCCGTCCGCGCGCCGGGTCGGCACGCCGATGGCGAGGCCCAGGTCGGGCTTGTCCCGCTGCTCGGCGAAGACGTCGAGTGCTGCGACCGAGTTGCCGCCCATCTGGTCGAACACCGGCCGCCCCTGGTCGTCGGCCACCGTGAAGCCGCGGAC
Source organism: Aliidongia dinghuensis (assembly GCF_014643535.1). Taxonomy (NCBI): domain Bacteria; kingdom Pseudomonadati; phylum Pseudomonadota; class Alphaproteobacteria; order Rhodospirillales; family Dongiaceae; genus Aliidongia; species Aliidongia dinghuensis. The sequence continues at coordinate 106,588 of NZ_BMJQ01000007.1, forward strand.
GAGGCCCGGCCGATCGCCGAGCCGTGCGATCATGCTCGTGACCGCATCGGCGCCGCCCATGCGCCCGCCGATGTCGCCGGTCGCGAGGTCGAAGATCACCCGCAGGCGCTGGTCGACATCGTCCAGGTTGCGGGCGGCATTTTCATCGAGGACGGTGGCGAGCGTCCGAGCGGTGCTTTCCGCCCTGCTGATCGCGCCCTGATAGGAGTTCCACACCACAATGCCGCCCAACAGGACGAGTGCTGCGGCGAGCGCCAGCACGGGGGAGAACAAGCTCCTCGGTGTGAATGAAGGCATCAAGATCCTCGGCAGCCGCCGCATGTCGACGGGCGCTGCAGACTTTATGAAAATTTTATCGAGCGCAAGGGTCAGTTGAATCTCGATGCCACAGATTGGTCATTTCGTGATGCCGCTGTGCCCTTTTTGTTCGTTTCGTTGCGCGAGGCCCGTATCGGCGTCGGAAAAGCGCGCCGCCGGGTGGTGTCGGCAGCGGTGGGCAGCGGTCGAGTCGGTTCGTTCGGGCAGCGCGCCCGCGCCGCTTGGCGCGCGGATTGCGGGACGATCGGATGGTCCGTCCGGCCGTGATTTGCGGTAGTGCAGTCCGGTCGCGGCGGCGGCGATCGGAGGGGCGCCGCCGGGCCGGCTCGGCACGACCCTGGGTGGTGCAGCCGGTCGGCCGCGTGGGTTCCCGTAAAACAATGGGCCGCGCCGGAGACCCGGCGCGGCCCATCGAGAGCCGTTCGGCAACCGCGGTCTAGTCGCGGTCCCAGTGGCGATGATGCCAATAGTGCGGGCCGTAGCCGTAGTAGACCGGGGCCGGCGCGTAATAGACCGGCGGCGGGGGTGCGTAATAGACCGGCGGCGGCGGCGCGTAGTAGACCGGCGGCGGCGGGGCGTAGGCAACGCCCGGCAGGCCGATCCCGACGGAGACGAAGGTCCGAGCCTCGGCCGGCGCGGCCGCGCCAAGGGTCGCGGCTAGGCCGATACCGGCGGCGGCGAGAGCCAGCTTGTGACGAAGCATTTTCAACACTCCTCATCCGAACAAAATTGCTCGTACGCTATAGATACGATCAGGCGGTCGGGTTTATTCCTCCAAAAGGACGAACCAGCCGTGGCATTTTTGGGCATCTCAACGGACCGCCGGAAGCCTATGACCCTCACCATCTTCCATAACCCGCGCTGCAACACCTCGCGTACCGTCCTGGCCGAACTCGAGGCCACGGGGCACAATGTCGCTGTCGTCGAATATCTGAAGACTCCACCCGATCGGGCGACGCTCGTCGACCTGCTCGCCCGGCTCGGCATCCGGCCGCGCGAACTCCTGCGCCGCAAGGAGAAGATCTACGGCGAGCTTGGGCTGGACGATCCGTCGCTCGACGACGATCGCCTGATCGATGCGATGCTGGCCCATCCGATCCTGATCGAGCGGCCGATCGTGCTCACCGACAAGGGCGCGCGGGTCTGCCGACCGCCGGCACGTCTCGCCGAGATCCTTTGAACCCGAGATCCTTTGAAGCTCGCCGAGCGCCGGCCTAGGATCGTCCGCGAGGGCAACAGGCAGGGGGCGTGAGGAATGCGGGTTGGCGTGATCGGGCTCGGCTCGATGGGCATGGGCATGGCGCTGAGCCTTGTGCGGGCTGGCCACGAGGTCTGGGGCAGCGACGTGCGTCCCGAGGCTGTCGAAAGCCTCGCCGCCGCGGGCGGGCACGGCGGTGCGACGCCGGCTGCGGCCGCCGAGGGCGCAGAGCTCGTCATCCTCATGGTGGTGAACCAGGCCCAGGTCGAGGCCGTGCTGTTCGGGCCGGACGGGGCCGCGGGCGCGCTGCGGCCGGGGGGCGTCGTCATGCAGTCTGCGACCGTGCCGGCCGGCTTCACCGAGGCGCTCGACGTGCGGCTCGCCGATGCGGGGCTGCTGCTGCTCGACGCGCCGGTGTCGGGCGGTGCCGCCAAGGCGCGCGAAGGGCAGCTCACCATCATGTCGTCGGGTTCGCCCGCCGCCTATGCCGTGGCCGATCCGGTGCTGGCCGCCGTGGCGGCGACGGTCTATCGCCTGGGCGACCGGCCGGGCATCGGCTCGACGGTCAAGACCGTGAACCAGCTCCTGGCCGGCGTGCATATCGCGGCGGCGGCCGAGGCGATGGCGCTCGGCACCCGCGCCGGCGCCGACCCGCGGCAATTGTTCGAGGTGATCTCGAACAGCGCCGGCGGCTCCTGGATGTTCCAGAACCGGGTGCCCCACATGCTCGACGGCGACTATACGCCGCTGTCCTCGGTCGAGATCTTCGTCAAGGACCTAGGCCTGGTGCTGGATACCGGGCGCTCGCTGCGCTTTCCGCTGCCGATCGCGGCCGCCGCGCATCAGCAGTTCCTCGCCGCCGCCGCATCGGGCCACGGCGGCGAGGACGATGCGGCGGTGGTCAAGGTCTACGAGGGATTGGCCGGGATCAAGGTGGCGCGGCCGAAGCAATGACGCTGCGCAACGCAGTTGTCATCGAACGACACGCCTGAGCGGCGACATCCTGCGCTAGACTTCCGGCCTCGCTTGCCCGCTCTGGATGGCTGCCGATGTCGCTTACCCCGTTTGAGATCTCCATCTGCGGAATCGAGGAACTGCCGCCGTTCGAGACGCGCGGCGTCACCCATCTCCTGTCGGTGCTCGATCCCGACTTTCCGGAGCCGGAGTGCCTGGCGCTCCTCAGCCCGACCCACCGGCTGCAGCTGCGCTTCCATGACGCGATCGACCCGCGGCCGGGCGAGATCCTGGTCGAGCGCGACCATGTCCGCCAGGTGCTCGAGTTCGGACGCGACCTGCCGGGGCCCAAGGGGCACCTGCTGGTGCATTGCCACGCCGGCGTCTCGCGCTCGACCGCCTTCACGATCCTGCTTCTGGCGCAGGCGCTGCCAGAGGTGGCGGCGCCCGACATCGTGGCCGAGGTCGTGCGCGTCCGGTCGCGCGCCTGGCCGAACCTCCGGATCATCGAACTCGGCGACGAGTTGCTCGGCCGCAACGGCACGCTCGTCGGCGCCGTGCGGGCACGCCATGCCGAATATGCCAAGCGCGTGCCGCGCTTCGTCCAGCTGATGAAGGAGCTGGGCCGGGAGCGTGAGGTGGACGGGCTGGAGCTCTGACCGGCTTCCGCCCCGCTCTGCCGAACGGGGCGGGATCGCGCCTTAGCTGCCGGGCTTCAGGTAGTCGTGCAGGACCTCGCCATAAGGCAGCGTCAGGTCGGCGATGAAATGGAGCCCGCCGATGACCTGGCGCACCGGCAGGTCGGCGACCGGCGCATTGACGTGCGGGATCAGGTGCAGGCGGGCGGGTCCGGTCCACGAGCCCTTGACCGTGACGTCCGTCAGGTGGAAATGGACGAGCTGCGCGATCGCCGGCTTGCCGTCGACGTCCGGGATCAGCTTCAGGCAGACCTGCTTCTTGGTCAGCGACTCGTAGGTCTTGTTCACGTCGCGGACGTGCGGCTCCCATTTGTAGACCATGGAGCCGAGCGCCACCCGCTCGCCGGCGTAATGCAGCGTGCCGGTCAGCGTGTCGTGCTTCACTTCAAGCTTCGGGTGCGCATGCTTCTTCGGGAAGCCCCAGATCTCGCGGCCGGCCGCGATCGGCGGCTCGTCGTCGAGATACATCTGGGACGTGAAGTTGCAGGCGACGCCGTGATAGTGGCACGGAATGACGATGCCCGATTCGGTGTAGTCGCCGAAGCCGGAGCTGTCGGGCATGCGGATCCATTCGTAGTAGACGATGCCCTCGGGGTCGGGCACCAGCGGCTCGGGCACCGCGGCGCGGATCGCATCGGGATCGCTCTTGTAGGCGACGGTGAAATATTGGCGATCGATGAAGCGGAACGGTCCGTGGGGATAGGACGGGGCCGCGGCCGGCATGGAGGGCGTGCCAAGAATCTCGTCGCGGGTCATCGGGAACTCTCCGGAAAGCGGCGGGGAAGGGCGCTTGGGAAGGTGCTCGCGGAAACCGTAGCGCGAATATGTTGCACTGCGAAGATGTCGTGCCGTTTCGACCCGGGTCAATGGGCTCAGCTTTTGGCGGCGCGCTCCAGTTCCTGCTGGCGCAGGCGATAGCGCTGCAGCTTGCCGGTCTGGGTGCGCGGCAGCGTCGGCACGAACTCGATCGCCCGCGGGTATTTATAGGGTGCGATTTCCGCCTTCACATGGGCCTGGATCGCCTTCGCGAGCGGCTCGCTCGGGCTTTCGCCGGCTTTCAAGACGACGAACGCCTTGACGATGAAGGTGCGCTCCTCGTCCGGCGAGGCGACGACGGCGCATTCGGCGACCGCGGGGTGGTCCAGCACCGCCTGCTCGACCTCGGGGCCGGAGATGTTGTAGCCGGCCGAGATGATCATGTCGTCGCTGCGCGCCTGGAACCAGAAATAGCCGTCTGCATCCATGAGATAGCTGTCGCCGGTCACGTTCCAGCCGTGCTGGACGTAGGTCGACTGCCTGGGGTCGTCGAGATAGCGACAGCCGACCGGGCCCTTGACCGCGAGCCGGCCGACCTCGCCGGCCGGCAATTCCCGGCCTTCATCATCGAGGATCGCGGCACGGAAGCCCGGCACCGGTTTGCCCGTCGCCCCCGGCCGGATCGCGTCGCCCGCGGCGGAGATGAAGATGTGCAGCATCTCGGTGGCGCCGATGCCGTCGATGAGCTCGAGCCCGAACGCTTGCCCGACCAACGTACGGGTCGCGAGCGGCAGCGCCTCGCCGGCGGAGACCCCCTTCCTGAGGCTCGAGATATCGTAGCGGCCCTTGAGCGCCGCCATGGCGCGATAGGCGGTCGGCGCCGTGAAGCAGACGGTCGCCCGATGGCGCTCGATCGCCTGCATCAGCGCCTCCGGCCCGGCGCTCTCCAGGAGCAGGGTCGCGGCTCCGGCGGCGAGCGGGAAGATCACGAGCCCGCCCAGGCCGAAGGTGAAGGCGATCGGCGGGCTGCCGCAGAACAGGTCGTCGGGCGACGGCTGCAGCACATGGCGCGAGAACGTGTCGGCGATGGCGAGAATGTCGCGATGGAAATGCATGCAGCCCTTGGGCTCGCCCGTGGTGCCCGAGGTGAAGGCGATGAGCGCAACATCGTCGGCCGCGGTGTCGACCGTCTCGAACCGGCCGGAAGCCGCGGCCATGCGCGCCTCGAGCCCGTCGGCGGCCTCGCTGTTCGCGATCAGGATCCGCGCCAGCGCCGGGGCGTCCTTCTGGGCCGCGCGCAGGTCTGGCTCGAGCCGGGCGTCGCAGATGGCGTGGCTGATCCGGGCTTTCTCGATCACCTTGACGAGCTCACGCGCGCGGAGCAGCGGCATGGTCGTCACGGCGACGGCGCCGAGCTTGAGCACGGCGAACCACTCAGCAACCAGCATCGGGTTGTTCGCCGCGCGCAGCAGCACCCGGTTGCCGGGCACGACGCCATCGGCGCGCAGCACCTCGGCGATCCGGTCCGCCCGGTCCCTGAGCTCGGCATAGGTCCAGGAGCCCCGGTCGTCGACGAGGCAGCGGCGCCCGCCGTCCCCGGCGGCAACCCGGTCGTCGAGCAGCGCCCGGGCAGCGTTGAGCCGAGGCGGGTAGCGGAGCTCGGGCAGGTCGAAGATCAGCTCCGGCCAGGCGGACTGCGGCGGCAGCCGGTCGAGCGCGAAGCGGTCGACGAAGGCGGTCGCGCCAGCAGTCTTTGGGCCAGCAGTCTCCGGAGTGGTCGAATCGGGTGCGTTGCTTGTTGGCATTTTTATGCTCCCGGGCTTTCGTGATGCGCCCCGTTTGTGGAGCCTAGTCGCAACGCTCCGGCCAGAGCAATCGGCTGGGAGCAATCGGCTGGGGGCAATCGCCGGCTTACGACACGCGCAGCACCGGGCCGGACCGCTGGGCGTCGGCCGTCAGCCGGCTGTCGAGGATGCGCTGCACCGCCGCGCGGATATCCGGGTTGGCACCGAGGAAACGGCGGAAATCCGAGGCATGCAGCACCAGGAGCTGGCTATAGGTCGCGGCGACCACGTCCGCTCGCCGAGGCTCGCCGGTCAGGAGCGCCATCTCGCCGAAGATGTCGCCGCGCCCGAGCGTCACGGGGCTGCCGGGCAGGATGACCTCGACCGCGCCCGAAGAGATGAAATAGACCGAATCGCCGCGATCGCCCTTGCGCACCAGCTTTTCGCCGGGCACGGCGATGAGCGGCCGGGCGAGCTTGCCCAGCCGTTCGGCCTGCTCGGGCGCCAGGTCGCGGAACATGTCGATGCGGCGCATGAGCTCGCCGGGCTTGAGGCTGAGGTCGAGGTGTGGCCGAACCTCGACCGCCGCCTGGCGCTTGCGCAGGCGGCGGCTCAGATCCTCATAGAGCTCCTGGCCGATCAATCCTTCCTCGTAAAGGCCGCGATAGGCCTGCTGCTCCTGGCGGAGGGCGGCCTGGTCCAGGATGCGCCGCTCGAGCGCCACCGAATATTCCGGATATTGCGCCTGCAGCGCACCCAGCATGCGCTGGGCCCGGTCATGCCGGTTGTCGACGATGTCCCGCACGATCTGCAGCAGCCGTTCGTCCGCGAAGCGCGTCAGTTTCTGCGAGATGAAACGGACCAGCTCGTCGAGCAGCATGCGGGTGACGAGCAGCTGCTCCAGCCGCTCGGCCAGCCGGCGCGCGAGCGGCGTCTCGATGCCGAGACGCCGGTGCAGGAAATGCGCGAAGCGGAAACCGATGGTGTAGCGGGCGATCTTCTTCACCGCCTTGACGTAGCCGCTGCGGCCGTCGGTGCGGGCCGCGTCGGCCATGACGTCGGCGCCGTGCAGGAGCCGTTCGATCACCCGGCGCGAGGCCGTGCCCTGGGCGTGGTGGTCGAGCACCAGCCGGCGCTCGTGGCTCGCAAGCGCCACCAGCGCCACTGCCAGGCGGTCGCGCTCCAGCATCTCCGGCCGCTCCGCATCGAGCGTCGCCGCGTGATCGTCGCGCCGCCGGGTCGCCGCCTCGATGCGCCGGGTATAACGGGCGAGCGTCTCGGCTGCGGCCGGCTCGCTCATGCGATAGTCGACCGCGGTCGCGGCCAGCGAGTCGCGCAAGTCGACCAGCGACAAGGCCACGATGCTGTCGCGCAGCGCCTCGTCGCGCGGGCTCAGCTGGTCGAGCTTGAGCACGCGGATGACGGCGCGCAGCGTCGTGCCGTTGACCAGGAGCGTGAACAGCACGAAGCCGGTCGCAAGCACGGCGACGAAGCGCTTCACTGTCTCGGGCAGGCCCGGATCCTCAGTGACGGCAAGCGCCAGCGCCACGGTGACGGCGCCGCGCAGGCCACCCCAGGTGATGACCAGCTTGTAGGGGGTTGAGACCGGGGCGCTCCATTTCAGCCAGGTGAGCGGCGGCAGCACGCCCCACAGCACGACCATGCGGGCGACCATGGCCGCGGCGAGGGCCGTCACCATGAGCAGAAGGTCGCGCACGCCCACATCGACCAGCAGGGTCGGCACCAGAATCGCCGCCAGGATAAAAATGAAGGAGCCGGCCCAGAAGGCGAGCTGTTCCCAGAGCTCGTTCAGGAAAGCCCAGTTGAACGGCGAGATGCGCGAAAGCCCGGTCGAGCCGAAGGTGACGCCGGCGGCGACCACGCCGACGACGCCCGAGATATGCAGCTCGTCCTCGCCCACGATGAAGACGAGGTAGGGCAGCGCCAGGGTCAGTGTCATCTCGGCCGCGCGGTCGCCGTGGAACAGCGGCAGGAGGGATGTCGCGAGCCGGCCGGCCGCGACGCCCAGCAGGATGCCGCCGCCGAAGCTCAGCACGAAATGGCCGATCGCAGGGCCGACCGCCACGGCGCCGCCGGACTTCAGCAGGCTCACCAGGATCGTGAAGATCGAGATCGCCGCCGCGTCGTTGAGCAGGCTTTCGCCCTCGACGAGGCGGGTCAGCCGGGCGGGCGCGCCCAGGTCGCGGAAGATCGCGACGACCGCCGCCGGATCCGTCGTGGCGACGATCGAGCCCAAGAGCAGCGCCGGGATGAGGGCCTCGCCCGAGACCATCGAGACGCTCCAGCCGATGAGCCCGGTCGTCACCAGCACCGCCAGCACCGCCAGCAGCAGGATCGGCACCGCATCCTCAAGGAGCCGGCGGATATCCATCGTGACGGCGGCCTGGAACAGCAGGATCGGCAGGAAACAATCGAGGAAGACGGCGGCCGTGACCGGCGGCGCGGCGAATGGCCGGGCGACGGCGTCGAACGCCGTGATGGTGGGCGAATTCAGCACGAAGGAGGCCGCAGCCCCGATCGTCGTGCCGACAAGGGCCAGCAGCACGCTCGTCGGCAGGGCGAAGCGCCCCGCCAGCGGCTGCACGACACTGACGACGAGGAGCAGGCTCGCGACCGCAAGAACGATGGTGGCGACGTCGGTCAGGTACAGGGTGGGTCTCCGGCGCGGTCGGTCGGGCGGCATGGGGGATCGGCGCCGCACGGAGGCGGGCTCGTGCGGCGCCGGTATCGTGGATTATCGGGCATCGTCGATTATCATGATGGCAAACCCGTGGCCGAATGGGAAAAACCATCACGATGCGGCGGTATTTTTCTCTGCTCCTCGTCCTGCTTCTCCTGGCGGTCCGGCCGGCATTCGCCGATCCTCTGGCAGATTTCGCAGCAGCCGAGCATATCGGCGACGTCGGCCGGTTCGAGGCGACGATCACGGCGCTGCGCCGGGACGGCCACCTGCCGGATGGGCTCTACGTCACGAAGAACGCGGCCGAGAGGAAGGGCTGGCACCCGGGGCAGGACCTGTGTGCCGTCCTGCCGGGCGAGAGCATCGGCGGCGACCTGTTCGACAATCGCGAGGGCCGCCTGCCGCGCGGCGCGACCTACCACGAAGCCGACCTCGACTACCACTGCGGCCATCGCGCGGCGAAGCGACTGGTCTATAATGCCGAGCGCCAGTGGGTGACGATCGATCACTACCGGAGCTTCCAGCCGGTCCCATAAGCCGGCGGTTGAAATATGCTGTTACAGAAAGCCGGCAGATCGACATCGCCCTGCCGAATTCGGATGCTATAGGAGCATCCTGCAAAGACCGTCCGCGAAGGTCTTCCGTTCGGCATCGCACGGCGAGAGCGCCGTCCGCGGCCGTCTACCGAGAGGCGTTCGGCAGTCCCATGGGCCGGTCGTGTAAGGGGCATCATGCGCGTTAAGTGGATCTTGACCGTCGTCGTCCTCGCCGCCGTCGGCGGGGGGTATTTGTACCTTCGGAGCGGGAGCCAGACCCATTCCATGGCCGGCGGGCGGCCGGGCGTGCGCGAGCAGATGGCACAGCGCGGCATGAGCGGGGCCAGCGACGAGCCGATCCCGGTGCTGATCGGTGCGGTGGCCGAGGGCGATGTGCCGATCTATCTCTCGGGGCTCGGCACGGTCCAGGCCTACAACACCGTCCAGGTCAGGAGCCGGGTCGACGGCGCGCTCACCAAGGTGCTGTTCCGCGAGGGCCAGGACGTCAAGGCCGGCGACGTGCTGGCGGTCGTCGATCCGCGGCCCTACGACGCCAACTACAAGCAGTCGCTCGCGACCAAGGCCAAGGACGAGGCGCTGCTCGCGAACGCGAAGCGGGACCTCGTGCGCGACCAGGGTCTGATCGGCAAGCAGTTCGTGAGTGTCCAGACGCTCGAGACGCAGCAGGCGCTCGTCGACCAGTACACGGCGCAGGTCGCCTCCGACCAGGCGACGATCGACTACAACAAGACTGAGCTCGACTATACGAACATCGCTTCGCCGATCGACGGCCGCACCGGCATCCGTAACGTCGACGTCGGCAACATCGTCCATGCCGCCGACACGACGGCCCTCGTGACCATCACCCAGATCCACCCGATCTCGGTGATCTTCACCCTGCCGGCCGACAATCTGCCGTCGGTGACGAAGGGGCTGGGCGCCGGCAGCCTGCCGGTCATCGCCTATGGCCGCGACAACGTCACGGCACTCGCCAACGGCACGCTCGACCTGGTCGACAACCAGATCGACCAGACGACCGGCATGGTGAAGCTGAAGGCGACCTTCCCGAACGAGGACGGCGCGCTCTGGCCCGGCCAGTTCGTCAATACGAGCGTGCTGGTCGCGACCCGGCATCAGGGCCTGACCGTGCCGGCGACAGTGGTGCAGCACGGGCCCAAGGGCGACTATGTCTGGGTCGTGAAGCCGGACAAGACGGTCGAGATGCGCGACGTCGTGGTGGCGCAGACCCAAGGCAACCGGGCGCTGATCGACAAGGGCCTGGCCGCCGGCGAGTCCGTCGTGGTCGACGGCCAGTACCGCCTGCAGGCCGGCAGCAAGATCGCGCCGCAGGCGCCCGACGGCAGCAGTTCGACCGGCAGCAGTTCGACTGGCAGCGGTTCGACCGGTGCCACCCCGGCAGCCGAGGGGGCGAAGGGGCCGCATCACGGTGACAAGGGCGACAAGCCCGACAAGAGCGGGGCGAATCCGGCGTGAGCGTCTCAGAGCCCTTCATCCTCCGGCCGATCGCGACGACGCTCCTCATCGTCGGCGTGGTGCTCCTCGGCCTGCTGGGATACCGGCAGCTGCCGGTGGCGGCCCTGCCATCGGTCGATTTCCCGACGATCCAGGTCGTGACGAACTATCCCGGGGCGGCGCCGGAGATCATGGCGTCGTCGATCACGACGCCGCTCGAGCATCAGCTGGGCACGATCTCAGGGCTCACTTCCATGAGCTCGACCAGCTCGTTCGGCACCAGCCAGATCACGCTGCAGTTCGACCTGTCCCGCGACATCGATGCCGCAGCCCAAGACGTGCAGTCGCAGATCAATGCGGCCCAGGGCATCATCCCGTCGACCAAGCTGCCGAACCCGCCGACCTACAGCAAGGTCAACCCGGCCGACACGCCGATCATGATCCTGGCGCTGACCTCGGACACGCTGCCGCTCCGCACGGTCAACGACTATACCGACACGGTGGTGGTGCAGAAGCTCTCCCAGGTCGAGGGTGTCGGCGTCGTCACGATCGAGGGCGGGCAGAAGGAGGCGGTGCGCATCCAGATCAACCCGACCCAGGTTGCGAACCTGGGCCTGGCCCTGGACGACGTGCGCACGGCGATCTCGTCGGCGACGATCGATCTCGCCAAGGGTTCGATCGACGGCGCCCGGCAATCCTTCCAGATCGGCGCCGACGACCAGCTGTTCGACGCCAACGGCTTCCGCAACCAGATCCTGGCCTACCGCAACGGCGCGCCGATCCGCCTCAAGGACGTGGCGAATGTCGTCGACGGCGTCGAGAACGACAAGCTTGCCGGCTGGTACAACGGCAAGCCGGCGGTGATCCTCGACATCCAGCGCCAGCCCGGCGCCAACATCATCGAGACGGTGGCATCCATCCGCAGGCTGATGCCGAAGCTGCAGGCAGCACTGCCGCCGTCGATCAAGATCGACGTGCTGACCGACCGGACCCAGACGATCCGCGCCTCGGTTGCCGACGTGCAGTTCACGCTGGTGCTGACCGTGGCGCTCGTCGTCATGGTCATCTTCCTGTTCCTGCGCAAGTTCTGGGCGACCGTCATCCCGAGCGTCACCCTGCCGGTCTCGCTCATCGCGACGTTCGGCATCATGTCGCTCGCGAGCTTCAGCCTCGACAACCTGTCGCTGATGGCGCTCACCATCGCGTCGGGCTTCGTCGTCGACGACGCGATCGTCATGATCGAGAACATCGTCCGCTTCATCGAGGACGGGGAGAACCCGCTCGACGCGGCACTCAAGGGGGCGAAGCAGATCGGCTTCACGATCATTTCGCTCACCGTCTCGCTCATCGCGGTCTTCATCCCGCTGCTGCTCATGGGCGGCGTCATCGGGCGCCTCTTCCGCGAGTTCGCCATCACCTTGAGCGCCGCCGTCGTGATCTCGGCCATCGTCTCGCTGACGCTCACGCCGATGATGTGCGCGCTGTTGCTCAAGCCCGAGGACCCGCACCATCGGCCGGGGGCGCTCTTCCGCTGGAGCGAGCGCTTCTTCGACCGGATGCGTGACGGCTACGACGCCGGCCTCCGTTGGGTGCTGCGCCATCAGGCGCTGACACTCATCTTCACCGTCGTCACGATCGGTGTCACGGCCGCGCTCTATGTCGAGGTGCCGAAGGGCTTCCTGCCGCAGCAGGACACGGGCCTCATCGTCGGCGTGACGGATGCCGCCCAGGACATCTCGTTCAACGGCATGGCCGAGCGCCAGCAGGCGATCGCGGCCGAGGTGATGAAGGACCCGGAGGTGACCGCCGTCGACAGTTTCGTCGGCACCGGGACGGTGAACACGACGCCGAACAGCGGCCGGCTCTACATCAATTTGAAGCCGCGCGACCAGCGTACGGCCAGCTCCGACCAGATCATCGAGCGCTTGAAAGCGCGCGTCGCGGGCGTGCACGGCATCACGCTCTACATGCAGTCGGCCCAGGATATTCAGATCGACAACCGGCTGTCGCGCACCCAGTACCAGTACACGCTGCAGGATGCGAACGTGGCCGAGCTCGGCGAGTGGGTGCCGAAGCTCGTCGCCGAGTTGAAGCAGCAGCCGGAGCTCATCGACGTTGCGACCGACCAGCAGAACGCCGGGTTGCAGGCGCTCGTCAAGATCGACCGGGATGCCGCCGCCCGGCTCGGCGTCAGCATGCAGGCGATCGACGACACGCTCTACGACGCGTTCGGCCAGCGCCAGATCGCGACGATCTATACGCAGCTCAACCAGTATCACGTGATCCTGGGTGTCGATCCGGCGTTCCAGAAGGACCGGAACGCGCTCGACAGGATCTACGTCCAGGCGACGAACGGCACGCTCACGAACGGCACGCAGCTGTCGGGCGGCGTCGTTGCGAGCACGACGCCGACCTCGAACGGCAGCCAGACCACGAGCAACACGGCGACCACGACCAGCCTCAATACCGGCAAGGGCACGGAGGTGCCGCTCTCGGCGGTCGCGAGCATCGTGACCCGGCTGGCGCCGCTGGTCGTGACCCACCAGGGCCTGTTCCCGGCGACGACGCTGTCGTTCAACGTGCCGGAAGGTACCTCGCTCGGTGCCGCCCTGGCCGCGATCCAGCGTGCCGAGCAGGCGATCGGCCTGCCGGAGACGATCGCGACCGGCTTCACCGGCAGCGCCGCCGAGTTCAGGAACTCGCTCGACAGCGAGCTCGGGCTGATCCTGGCCGCGATCGTCACGGTCTATATCGTGCTGGGCGTGCTCTACGAGAGCTACATCCACCCGATCACGATCCTGTCGACCCTGCCGTCGGCCGGCATCGGCGCGCTGCTCTCGCTCATGCTCTGCGGCCAGGACCTGAGCGTGATCTCGCTCATCGGCATCATTCTCCTGATCGGCATCGTCAAGAAGAACGCGATCATGATGATCGATTTCGCGATCGACGCCGAACGCCAGGGCGGCATCGGCGCCGAGGAGGCGATCCATCAGGCCTGCCTGCTGCGCTTCCGGCCGATCATGATGACGACCATGGCGGCACTCTTGGGCGCGCTGCCGCTGGCGCTCGGCACCGGCACGGGCTCCGAGCTCCGGCGCCCGCTCGGCATCGCCATTGTCGGCGGCCTGGTGCTTTCGCAATTCCTGACGCTTTACACGACGCCGGTGATCTACCTGTTCTTCGAGCGGCTCCGGCACATGGCGGCGCACCGGTTCGGCCGGCGGGCGGCGACGGCGCCATCGCCCATGCATCCGGCGCCCATGCACCCGGCGCCCATGCACCCGGCGCCCGCGCACCAGGCGCCGTTCAACGCCATGCGCGACCCGGACGCGGCGGAATAGGCCGATGGCGATCTCGGAGCCCTTCATCCGGCGCCCGGTCGCGACGACCCTGCTCGCGATCGGCATCATGCTGCTGGGTATCGTGGCCTATCGGCAGCTGGCGGTTGCGGCCTTGCCCAACGTCGACCTGCCGATCATCCGCGTCTGGGCGACCCTGCCGGGCGCCGACCCGGAGACGGTCGCCTCCTCGCTCGCAACCCCGCTCGAACGGCAGCTCGGCACGATCTCGGGTCTCAACCAGATCACGTCGATCAACACGCTCGGCACCTGCATGATCATGCTGCAGTTCGACCTGAGCCGGAACGTCGACGACGCCGCGCGCGACGTGCAGGCGGCGATCAACGCCGCGGTCCAGAACCTGCCGCAGGACCTGCCGCGCCTGCCGACCTTCTTCAAGGCGAATCCGGCGGCCTTCCCGATCCTGACGCTGGCGCTCACCTCGGAGACGCTGCCGCCGGGCAAGGTCTACGACTATGCCGACACGGTCGTGGCGCAGAAGCTCTCGCAGCTCGAGGGCGTGTCCGAGGTCGACATCAACGGCGCCGAGAAGAGCGCCGTCCGGGTCGAGGTCGACCCGGCGGCGCTCGCCAACATGAAGCTGTCGCTCTCCGACATCTCGACCGCGATCCAGTCGGCGAACGTCGACGGGCCCAAGGGCAGCATCCAGGGCGACGATCGCGCGCTCATGATCACCGCGACGGACCAGCTGTTCTCCGCCGCCGACTGGAGCAACATCGTCGTCGCCTGGCGCAACGGCGCGCCGGTGCGCCTCAAGGACGTGGCGCGGGTCACGGACAGCGTCGCCAACACCAAGCTCGCCGGCTGGTTCGGCGACGCGCGCGGCGTCGTCGTCCAGGTGCGCAAGAAGCCGGACGCGAACACGGTCGCGACGGTCGACCGCATCAAGGCGGTCCTGCCGCAGCTCGAGCGCTGGATGCCGCCATCGATCAAGGTACATGTGACGGCCGACCGCACGCGCATGATCCGCTCGGCCATCGCCGACGTGCAGTTCACCATGCTGCTGACGATCGGGCTCGTCGTGCTGGTGATCGCGCTGTTCTTGCGCCGCTTCTGGGCGACGATGATCCCGAGCGTCACGATCCCGGTCTCACTGCTCGCGACCTTCGCGATCATGTACGCGTGCGACTACAGCCTCGACAACCTGTCGCTGATGGCGCTGATCGTGGCCGTGGGCTTCGTCGTCGACGACGCGATCGTCATGATCGAGAACATCACGCGGCTGATGGAGGCGGGCCATCCGCCGATCGAGGCTGCGATCCGCGGCTCCCGGCAGATGGGCTTCACCATCGTCTCGATCACCGTCTCGCTGCTTGCGGCCTTGATCCCGATCCTGTTCATGCCGGGCATCTTCGGCCTGTTCTTCCGCGAGTTCGGCGTCACCCTGTCGGCTGCGATCCTGATGTCGGCGCTGGTCTCGCTCACGCTCACACCCATGATGTGCGCGCGCTTCCTGTCGATCGGCAATCTCCGCGTGACCGAGGGCCGGTTCGGGCAGGCGATCGAGCGCTTCCTGGACGGGACGATCGAGCGCTACGCCCGCTCGCTCGGCTGGGCGCTCCGCCATCGCTGGCTCATGCTGGGCGTCACCATCGGTGCCGCGGTCGGCACGGTCTGGCTGTTCGGCGTCGTGCCGAAGGGCGCTTTGCCGACCCAGGATACCGGCGTCATCCGCGGTGCGACACTCGCCCCGCCCGACATCTCGTTCACCGCCATGAGCGACCGGCAGCGCGCCGTCGTCTCGGTCATCGAGCGGGATCCGGCAGTCGAGAGCATCACATCCAACATCGGCTCCAACGGCTTTCAGGGGCTCAACAACGGCAGCATCAGCGTCAACCTGGTCGACCCGAGCCGGCGGCCGAGGGTCGAGGAGATCATCGACCGGCTGCGCCCGCAGCTCGAACAGGTCGCGGGCATCCAGACCTTCCTCTCGCCCGTGCAGGATTTCGGCGGCGGCCCGCGCCAGGGCAATGCGCAGTACCAGTACACGCTGCACGCCAACGACCTGACGCTCCTGGAACAATGGGCCGAGACGATGCGCGATCGCCTCAAAACGCTGCCGGAGATCGCCGACGTCTCGACCGACCAGGACAAGGCCGGGCTCCAGATCGATCTCAAGATCGACCGCGAGCGGGCGGCGCGGTTGGGCGTCACGATCGGCGCCATCGACAATGCGCTCTACAACGCCTTCGGCCAGCGCCAAGTCGCGACCATGTATGGCCCCTTGGACCAGTTCAAGGTCGTGCTCGAGGTCGACCCTCGCTTCCAGGGCGACCCGCGCGCGCTCGACCGCATCTTCGTGCCGGGTACAAGCGCGGCGCAGGTGCCGTTGAGCTTCCTGGTCAAGACCGAGCCGGGGGCGGCACCGGTCCAGCTCAATCACCAGAACGCGAGCCCGGCCATCACCATCTCGTTCAACACCAAGCTCGGCGTCACGATCGGCCAGGCGATGGCGGCGATCAAGAAGGTCGAGGCCGAGGCGCGCTTCCCCGAAGGCGTCATGGGCACGTTCGAGGGCGACGCCCGCGACGCGCAGGATTCGAACAGTTCGATGCCGCTCCTGCTGCTGGGCGCCGTCGTCGCGGTCTATGTCGTTCTCGGCATGCTCTATGAGAGCTACGCGCACCCGCTCACGATCCTCTCGACCATCCCATCGGCGAGCCTGGGCGCACTCGTGGCGCTAATCGTGACCGGCACGGCCATGTCGATCATCGCCATGATCGGCATCATCCTGCTGATCGGCCTCGTCAAGAAGAACGCCATCCTGATGGTGGATTTCGCGCTCGAGGCGGAACGACGCGACGGGCTTTCGTCCGAAGAGGCGATCCTGCGCGCGGCGCGCCAGCGCTTCCGGCCGATCACCATGACGACGCTCGCCGCCGTGTTCGGCTCGCTGCCGATCGCACTTGGTCATGGCGCCGGCTCCGAGATCCGCCAGCCGCTCGGCATCACCATCATCGGCGGCTTGCTCGTCTCCCAGGTGCTGACGCTCTACACGACGCCGGTCATCTACCTGTTCATCGACCGAATGCGCTCGCGCCGCAGCCGCCGGCTCAAAGCCATCCCGGCGCCGGCCGAGTAAGGACCCTTCTTTCTGTCGTTCCCGCGCAGGTGGGAACCCAGGGTTGCCGCAAAAAAATTTTGTCAGCCATCACCGGCCCTGGATCCCCGCCTGCGCGGGGATGACGAGACAGGGCGCGTCCGCTCACGCCGGCCCGTGGCGGACCATTTCGCCCTGTTCGAAATCGCAGCTGTAAATCTTGTCGTTGATAGCATTCGGGTCGGTCGGCTGCGCTTCGAGGCGGATGGTGACGGCGTCGCCATAGTTGGCGATCGTCGGGCCCGGATCGAACGTGACCGGCAGGCCGGCCAAGGACTTCACGAATTCGGCCTTGCAGCGCGCGACGAGCGGCTCTGTCGCGGTCACTGTCTTGCGCGTCGCGAGCGCCACCTCCTCGGGCGAGGGCTTGCAGCCGGCGACGAGCAGGGCGGGGACCAACAGAAACGGCAGAAGAGGGCGCAAGGCGGGCTCCGGACGGGCGAGAGATTTGCCCCCTTATCTAGTGATGGGCGAGCGGGCTTGCGAGGCGAATGCCGCCGTCCGACCGTTTTATCGTGACCGGTGTCGCCCGGCGGCCACGCCTGCCTTGTTACGTCCCCCGTCTTACGTCCCCCTCGGCTTCGCCCGCGCCGTCGGCAGTGCTTCGAGCGGGTTCTCCGGCCAGGGATGGCGCGGGTAACGGCCACGGAGGTCGGCGCGCACCGCCTTGTAGGACCCGGCCCAGAAGCCGCCCAGGTCGCTCGTCACCTGGATCGGCCGGCGGGCTGGCGAGAGCAGGTGCAGCTTCAGGCGCACCCGGCCTCCGGCGATCGTCGGTGTGTCGGCCAGGCCGAACATCTCCTGCAGCTTGACGGCGAGCACCGGCGTGTCGTCGGCGCTGTAGTCGATGGCGATGCGCGAGCCCGACGGCACGGTGACATGGGTGGGCGCCAGGCGATCGAGCGCCTGCAGCTGGTTCCAGTCGAGCCGGTCGCGCAGCAGCGCCAGCAGGTCGAGGCCAGCGAGGTCGCCGAGGCTGCGTTTGCCCTCGAGCGCCGGCGCCAGCCAGTCGTCGAGGCTCGCCAGAAGAGCCGCGTCATCGAGCACCGGCCAGTCGCCGGCCTCGTCGAGCCGCGCGACGAACGCCACGCGCAGCCGGAAAGTCTCGGCCGCCTCGGTCCAGGGCAGGGTGGCGAGCCCGACCTGGCGGATGCCGTCGAGGAGAGCCGCCGTAATCGCCTCCGGGGCCGGCTTGGCGAGCGGCGCGTCGCCCAGCACGAGCGCGCCCAGGCGTCGGCGTCGGCGGGCCTGGACCGAGCGGGTTGCGGGCTCGAAGACGACCTCGTCGTCGGTGCGGATGCGGGCGCCGAGTGCCAGCTCCAATTCGGCCTGGGTCAGGGGTGCTGCGAGCCAGATGCGGGCGTCCGGTGCCTGGCCGTCGAGATCGGCGACGGCGAGATAGTCGGCGGCGGCGAGCGGATCGGCCTCGGGCAGGAAGGCACCCTGGCCGCCGGACAGGCGGAAGCGGCCGGCCTCCGGACGGCGCTTGGCGATCCGGTCGGGATAGGCCAAGGCCAGCACGGCGCCGGCGCCCGCCGGGTCGATCGCTCCCCAGGGCACGTCGAGCTGCCGGGCAAGGCGCCGGGCGATCTCGCGCGCCCGGCGCGCCGCATCATTACCCCCGGGCCGCGCGATCTGCTCCAGACGGGCTCGGAGGTCGGCGTCGCGTCCGGCGATGTCGCGCTCGTCCAAGGCCGCGGCGATGGCGGTGGCGAGCACGCCTATCCCCTCTTCCGCCGCGGCCAGTACCATATGGGCGAGGCGCGGCGTCAGGCCCAGTTCCGCCATGCGCCGGCCGTGGCCGGTGAGGCGCCCGGCCTCGTCGAGCGCGCCCAGGTCGGCGAGCAGCCGTCGCGCCGTCGCGAAGGCGGCCGGATTGGGCGGGTCGAGGAGCTTCAGGCTCGACTCGTCGGCCAGGCCCCATTCGGCGAGCTCGAGCGCCAGCGGTGCCAAGTCGGCGAGCGCGATTTCCGGTTCCGGCCGGGCGGGCAGTGCCCGATGCTGCGCCTCGGGCCAGAGGCGCCAGGCAATACCGGGCTCGGTCCGGCCGGCGCGGCCGGTGCGCTGGGTGGCGCCCGCCTGCGACACGCGGCTCGTCTCCAGTCGGACCATGCCGGTGCGCGGGTCGTAGCGCGACTGGCGGGCCAAACCAGCGTCGATCACCTGACGCACGCCGTCGATGGTAAGGCTGGTCTCGGCGATCGAGGTCGAGAGCACGATCTTGCGCCGGCCGGGCGGGGCGGGGCTGAGCGCCCGGTCCTGCGCCGCCGGGTCGAGGTCGCCGTAGAGCGGCAGCACGTCCGTGCCGTCCGGCAGACGCCGGCCGTCGAGCAGCCGCTGGACCCGCCGGATCTCGCCGCCGCCGGGCAGGAACACGAGTAGGCCGCCCGGCTCATTCAGCGCCTGGGCGACCGCATCGGCGACCGCTTCGGCGAGGCGTCCGGACGCAGGCGCCGGCAGGTGCCGTATCTCGACCGGGAAGGCTCGGCCCTCGGAGGTAACGACAGGCGCCTCGCCCATGAGGGCCGCGACCGGCGCGGCGTCGAGCGTCGCCGACATGGCGACGAGCCGAAGATCGGGCCGGAGGCCGCCCTGCGCATCGAGGCAGAGCGCCAGGCCCAGGTCGGTCTCGAGCCGCCGCTCATGGAACTCGTCGAACAGCACGCAGCCGACGCCATCGAGGCCCGGGTCGTCCTGGATCATACGGGTGAAGACGCCGTCGGTGATGACCTCGATCCGGGTGCGGCGCGTGACGCGGGTCTCGAGCCGCACGCGGTATCCCACCGTCTCGCCGACCGGTTCACCCAAAAGCTGGGCCATGCGACGGGCGGCAGCGCGCGCGGCGAGCCGGCGCGGCTCAAGCATCAGGATCTTGGCCGTGCCAAGCCAGGCCTCGCCCAGCAGCGCCAGCGGGACGCCGGTCGTCTTGCCGGCACCGGGCGGCGCCTGCAGCACGGCGTTCGAGCCTTGGGCGAGGGCGGTGAGCAACTGAGGCAGCGCCGCGCGGATCGGCAGGTCGGGCGGCAATGCGGAAAGCGGGTCGGCCATGGCCCGAGCGTCATCGGCGGAATGGGCTGCGGGGTCAAGGGGGCTCAAATAATCTCCCGTCGTCCCCGCGCAGGCGGGGATCCAGGGCAACAGGCACAATGAAGCGCAGAGCGAAGAAATCCTTGCGGCAACCCTGGATTCCCGCCTGCGCGGGAATGACGGTTTGAAGGCAAAACGTGCCCCCTACGATGCCCGCTTGAAGCGCTTCAACTTCATGACGTAGCCGATGATTTCGGCGACCGCCTTGTAATGCTCGGGCGGGATCTCCTCGTCGATCTCGACCGTGGCGTAAAGCGCGCGCGCGACCGGCGGGTTCTCGATGATCGGCACGTCGTGCTCGGTCGCGATCTCGCGGATCTTGCGGGCGAGGAAATCGACGCCTTTTGCCACGACCTTGGGTGCCCCGGCCGTGCCCATCTCGTACTGCAGGGCGACCGAATAATGGGTCGGGTTGGTGATGACCACCGACGCCTTCGGCACCGCCGCCATCATGCGCTTGCGCGCGCGGCTCATGCGGATCTGGCGCATGCGGCCCTTGATGTGCGGGTCGCCTTCGGCGTTCTTATGCTCGTCCTTGACTTCCTGCTTGGTCATCTTCAGTTGCTGCAAGGTCGACCACTTCTGGTAGAAATAGTCGAACAGCGCGATCGCGGCGATGGCCAGCAGCACGCCGATCATCAGGTGCAGCAGGAGGTGCATCAGCTCCTGCGTCATCGCGATCGGCTCCATGCCGGTCAGCGTCTCGATCTTGGCGAGCTCAGGCGAGACATAGGTGAAGGCGACCGTGCCGACGATCGCGGCCTTGATCAGGCCCTTGCCGAACTCGACCAGCTGACGCATCGAGAAGATCTTGCCCAAACCGTTGAACGGATTGAGGAAGTTCAGGTTGAAGTCGAACTTGTCCGTGGCCCAGATGAAGCCGGTCTGGGCGATGCTTGCGACGACGGCCGCCGTGATCATGAGCAGGAACGGCGGGAGGAGCGCCCAGGCGAGCGCCGCCGCGATCTCGCTCAACAGCGTCTCGAAGCTCGGCTCGACGTCGACGGTGATCCGCTCCGGCTGCTCGATGAAGCGGCGCATCAGCATCAGCACCGGGCGCATGGTCATGGGCAGGATCGAATAGCAGGTGACGGTCGAGGCCAGTAGGATGACGAGCATCGTCGCATCCTTGGACATGGCGACCTGGCCGCGGCCGCGGGCTTGGCTCACCCGTTTGCCGGTTGGGTCTTCTGTCCTCGAATCCTGGTCTTCGGCCATTGCGTCTCCGATCCGGGTGCGGCAAGGCGCAGCCGGCGCGTCCTGGTCGGTACTATCTCCCTGGCGTGGTTAATAAAGTCGTAAACGCAGGACTGCGCAACCCGAGACCCGATTGATCGAAGCGTCTTTTTACGCGAGCTGTTAACGATTTTTCCTTCGCGCGGGGCATGAAGTTGGGCAGCACAATTCGGAATCGGGCGGCAGTTCTTTATGGGGGCGACCGAATAAAATCTGTGCCGTTACTGAGTAGATGTGGTCGCGCGACTCCGGAACGATAAAACTCGCCCAGTTAACCAATTGTCTCCACTTGACAGGGTCGGATTCGCCTGTATCATGGCCGGACCCCTGAGGAGTGTTTGCAAAATGTCAAGCATTTCCGTCCAGCCAGCCTCGGGGCCGCCCGTCGTCTCGCCAGTAAAATCCGGCAACGGCACGACGGAACCGGTCACGACGCGCGAGACGGCTAAAAGCCAGTCGACGACGCAAGCCAGCGCGTCCGTCCTGTACCCGAGTCCGACCGAATCGATCGATCCGGCAACCAGTCAGGTCGTCATCGAATATCGCAACAGCACGAACGGCGAGGAGGAATATCAGATCCCCTCGAAGTCGCAGCTGCGACTCTATCAGGCGAGCCAGTCCCGGGCGCACGCGTCCGGGGAGCCGCAGACCGGCCTCGTGCCGGCGAAAGCGACCAACGCGGTCGCCTGAGACGATCGATCCGGCCGTTCGTCTCGACCGCGATTCGCGTGGCGCCGCGGGCTGCCCTTCATTTCGCAGATCGGCCTTCGATCTCCGCGCCGGCCTCACGTCAGACGCATCGCCCGACTCGCATCGCCCGCTCACAACGCCCGACTCACAACGACGGCAGCACGCTCGGGGCTTCCCGGCGCCCCCGGCCTTTTGCTCTAATGGCTTGATCCCGGCAGGGTCCGCGTCAGAGCGCCTGCCTCGTTCCAAGGTGCTGCATGCCCCGGCGTCTCCTGCTGCTGACCGGTGAATTCGAGGCCGGTGTCCTTGTTCCCTTCCTCACGCGCCATGGGCCGGACGTGCAGGTCCAGGCCATCCATTTCGGCGGCGAACTCGAGGCTGCAGTGCTCGCCGGCATTGAGGGCACGCGCCTCGTCGCCTTCTGCACGAGCGTCATCGTGCCGGCGCCGCTTCTGGCACTCCTGCCCGGCCCGTCCTACAACGTCCATCCCGGCCCGCCGAGCTTCCCCGGCCGGCATCCGGAATGCTGGGGCTCCTATCGGGGGGCGCGGCGCTTCGGCGCGACGCTGCATGAGATGGTGTCGCGGGTCGACGAAGGGCCGATCGTCGACGTGCAATGGTTCGACATGCCTGAGGGCGGCAGCCAGATGGACTATGGCATGCGCGCCTATCAGGCAGCGATCCAGCTCTTGATCCGCTGGGCGCCGTGGCTCGCCAGTAACGAGCGGCCGCTGCCGCGGTCGACGGACCATTGGAGCGGGACCAAGACACGGCGCGCCGATATCGACGCCATGTGCCGGGTGACGCCGGATATCGACCGTGAGGAGTTCGAGCGTCGGCGCCGGGCGTTCGCCGAACAACCGGGCAGCCGCATGAGCGTCGTGCTGCACGGCCGGGAATTCCTCTATGAGGTGCCGCCCGAAGTGCCGAAGCCGGCTGGGGCGGACGCAACCGAAACAGGCCCGACCGCGATGGCGTGACGCTCAGGCCCCCGGTACTCAGGCTCCGGTACTCAAGCTCCGGCGCTGGCCGCTGCCGCCTGCCGATCGCGCTCGGCGCGCTGTTCGGGAGTGAGGTCGGTGCCGAGCAGCCCGGCCGCGATATTGCGGTTGATGTTGATCAGGACCTCGATCTTCTCGGCCGTCGGCGACGCCAGCAGGTCGACCGATCGCTTGTCGACGAAGTTCGACAGGTTGAGCAGGCCCTCGCGGATGCCGCGCGGCGTCTGGCAGTCCGGGTCGGCCTGTTCGGCCTGAATGATCGTCCACAGGCGCCAATTGATGCGAACCGCGTCCAGCATGGTTTCGCGTGGCGTGCCGGGCGCCATGACGTCGGCCAGCTTGCGTGCGGCCGTGGTCAGGCCCCAGGCCAGCGTCTGCTCCGGGCTGGCATGTTCCAACGCCATCGTCTGCTGCTTCGCGTATCCGGTCTTCATCGCCGTTCCTCTACCAAGTCCTCGTCACGCGATAAGTCAGGCGGCGAAGCCGCCTGGATTGGGGCATCAAAACCATCGGCGTCCAAGGGATGGATCATGAGGCCTCCCGGACCGCGGAGACGCCGACGGCATCGTTGAGACGCGCGACAATGCGCTTGACGTCCGCGGGCGTCATGCCGACGAACAGGGGCAACGACAAGGTGCGGGCATAATATCGCTCGGCACCCGGCAGCACGAGCCCGGGATTGAGCTTGCGGTAGTAGGGTTGCCGGTGCACCGGTATGTAGTGCACCTGGGTCCCGATGCCCTGGGCGCGCAGCCGGTTCATCACCTGCGCGCGTTCGGTCCCGGCACCGGTGAAATCGATCAGCACCGAATAGAGATGCCAGGCCGGCATGGAAAAGCGGCTGCGCCGGATCGGCTCGATGCGCGGGGCGAGCGGCGCCAGGAGATCGTCGTACCGCCGGGCGAGCGCACGCCGCGTCTCGACGAATCCGTCGAGCCGCTCGAGCTGGCTGAGCGCGAGCGCCGCGTGGATGTCCGACAGCCGGTAGTTCCAGCCGATCTCGGGCATTTCGTAGTACCAGGGGTTGGCCCGGCCGGTCTCGTCGAACGCCATGTCGGCGTTCTCGAATTCGGCGCCGTCACGCACCATGCCGTGCGCGCGCAAGCGCTCGAGCCGCCGGGCCAGCGCCGGATCGTTGGTGGTGACGGCACCGCCCTCGCCGGCGGCCACGGTCTTGACCGGGTGAAACGACAGGATCGCCATGTCCGACAACCGGCAGCTGCCGACCGCCGCCGCGGCGCCGTCGCCGCAGGCGTGATAGGCGCCGATGGCGTGGCACGCGTCCTCGACGACGGCGGCGCCGCGCCGGCGGGCGAGGGCCGAAAGGCTGGTCATATCCGCGCATTGGCCGGCCAGGTGAACCGGGAAGACGGCGCGGACCTTGAGCCCGGCCGCGTCGGCGCGCGCGAAGGCGGCCTCCAGGTCTTCCGGCCGCATCAGGCCGTTGTCGGGGTCGACGTCGGCGAAGACGACGTCAGCGCCCACCATGCGCACTGCGTTGGCGGTGGCAAGAAACGTTACCGACGGCACGATGGCGGCATCGCCCGGGCCCAGGCCCAGCGCCAGGCAGGCGAGGTGCAGCGCCGCGGTGCCGCTCGAGTTGCTGACGGCGAAGCGCGCGCCGAGCTTCGCCGCGAGGGCGGCTTCGAACGCCGCGACCTTGGGGCCGGTCGTCAGGTAATCGCCTTTCAGAACCTCGACGACCGCGGCGATGTCGGTGTCGTCGATCGCCTGCCGGCCATAGGGCAGGAACCGTTCCGCGGAATCGGCAACGCTCATCCGATCGTCTCCGCCATCAGCTCTTTGAGCCGCCCGCCGTCGAGCCAGTCCTCGTTGGTGTCGGAGGCGTAGCGGAAGCCTTCCGCGACCGACTTGGCGCCGGATTTCAGATAGGTCTCGCGCTGCCAGAAACTGAAGGCCGGCTCGATGACGAAGCGATCGGGCAGTTGCAGCGTCATGCGCGAATCGTCGTCCGTCACCATCACCTCGTGCAGCTTCTCGCCCGGCCGGATGCCGATCTCCCTGAGCGGCAGGTGCGGCGCCAGGCAGGCGGCGAGGTCGGTGATGCGCATGCTCGGGATCTTGGGCACGAAGATCTCCCCGCCGTGCATCATGGCAATCGACGAGGCGACGAAATCGACGCCCTGCTGCAGTGTGATCCAGAAGCGCGTCATGCGCCGGTCGGTGACCGGCAGGTGATCGGCACCCTCGGCGATGAGGCGCATGAAGAACGGGATGACGCTGCCGCGCGAGCCCACCACGTTGCCGTAGCGCACGACCGAGAACCGCGTGCCGATCGAGCCCGAGAGGTTGTTGGCCGCGACGAAGATCTTGTCGGAGGCGAGCTTGGTGGCGCCGTAGAGATTGATCGGGTTGGCGGCCTTGTCGGTCGAGAGCGCCAGCACCTTCTCGACGCCATTGTCGAGCGCGGCGTGGACCACGTTCTCGGCGCCGAGGATGTTCGTGCGGATGCATTCGAACGGGTTGTATTCCGCTGCCGGCACCTGCTTCAGCGCCGCCGTATGTACGATGACGTCGGTCTCGCGGGCGGCGAGCCGCAGGCGCTGGCTGTCGCGGACGTCGCCGATGAAGAAGCGCAGGAAGGGGCTGTACTCCTTCAGCTCCTGCTGCATCTCATACTGCTTGAACTCGTCGCGCGAGTAGATCGCGACGCGCCGCACCTTCGAGCGTGCCAGAAGGGTCTTGATGAAGCGTTTGCCGAAGGTACCCGTGCCGCCGGTAACCATCACCGACTTGTTGTCGAACTGGCGATATGGATCGGACGCTGCCGACATCAACTGCTTTCCCAACTGGACTCGAACCCTTGGCTCCGAGTGTTGCCTGACAGGGTTAAAACTTCACTTCCGACCCGACGCTACTTCAAATAGTTGAGCAGGGTCTCGTTCAGGACCGACGAGACGACCTTGTAGCTGCCTTCGAGCTGGGTCTGGGCCGCGGAAAGTTCGGTCGCAACGGTGGCGGGATCGACCTGGGTGATCGTGGTGATCTGGGATTGTAGCGTCGCAAGTGTCTGATTGTGAACAGTATTGGCGTTGGCGACAAGCGTTTCGGCCGTGCCGTTCGAGTCATGCAGCCCCTGGATGCCGGTCTCGCTCGTGCCCGGCGTCCCGCTGAGGGCGGCCTGGACCTCGCTTGCGGCCTGCTGGATATAGGCCTGCTGGTTGGCGCCGGTCGAGGTCGTGGCGGCCTGCGCGCATTGCAGGGCATAGACCAGGTGCTGGAATGCCACGTTGTTCGAGCTGACGCCGTAGTTGATCTGCTGATTGGTGGCGATGGTCGTCGTCTGGCTCTGATAGGTCTGCGTCGCCGCGGTGAGCTGGGCCGCGGTCGGCGTTGCCGAATTGAGCGTCGCCGCCTGGGTGTCGTAGGGCGGCAGCGGCAGGGTCGCCGGCACCGTTTGCGGCGTGGGCAGCGGCACCTGGGCCACGGTCAGCGGCGTCACGGTCGGCGTGGTGCTGGGCGGCACCGCCGGCACGATCGCCGGGGTCGGCAGCGTGCTGAGGTTGCCGACCGGCTGCGTCGTATAGCGCGTGCCGCCGTAGAGGAAGCGGCCGCCGACCTGGGTGTTGAGCGTGGCGGCGACGTCGACCTGCAGGCCCGACACCAGCGCCTTCAGGTTCGACACCGCGCTCGGGTCGGTCACGGTGAAGGCGTCGAGCGAGCCGATGAGCTTGGTCGCGTCGCTCGACAGCTGGCTCAGCGACTGGTCGTAGGCGGAAAGATACGTGCTCGTCTGCGTGTTGTTCGCGACGTAGCTCTTCTCGGTCGATTGTGCGCTCTGGAGATTGAGCAGCTGGTTCGCCTGGGTGCCGTAGCCTGAAAGGCTTTCGGACTTCTGGCTGGTGTCGACCTGGTAGGTGAGCTTCGCGATGCGGTCCTGCTCGGTCTGCACCAGGTTGATGTTCTGCAGGAAGCTGCTGAGGGTGCTGATGGCGCTCATCGGAACGTCTCCTCTCGCCCTTATGCGCCGCCGACCGCGGTCAGCAGCGTGGTTTCCAGCTCCTGCACGGTCGAGATGATCTTGGCGGCCGCCGAATAGGCGTTCTGCAACGCGACCAGCTGGGCGAGCTGCTGGTCGGTCGATACGCCGGTCACGTTGCGATAGGCCTGTTGTGCCGCCGTGGTGTTGGCCGCGGCCGTGGTCTGGTCGCTGGTCGCCTGGGCTGCCCGGCCGCTCTGGTCGGAGGCAGCCGCGTTCACCTGGGAGAGCGCGGTATAGGCTGTCGGGCCCGAGGTGAATTCCGTCGCGACGGTGATGGCGGCGGCCTGCTTCACGGTCGAGGTGCCGTTCACGAGCGCCGAATTGACCTGCAGATTGAAGACGTCGGAGCTCGTGCCCGACGCATTGCCGCCGAAGGTGAAGAACGAGCTCGCGAGCTCGCCGGCGTTGGTCGGCGACGCGTTGTCGTAGGCGGTCTGGAAGGCGGTCGAGCCGGTCGAGGAATAGAACAGGTCGGCGATGCTGTTCAGCTGGTTCGTCAGCTGAAACAGGGGGGCGGCGCCGGGGCCGCCGCTCGTCGTGGCCGCGACCGACTGCAGGCCGGCCGCGGCACTGCTGGCCGTGGTCGCCGGGCTGGTCGAGGCGGGCGGCAGCAGGCTGTTGATCGAGGTGCCGCTCGACTGATCGTAGATCGTGTTGCTGGTCGGATCATAGGCCAGCTGGTTGAAGCTGGTCGCGGTCGTGAGCTGGAGCCCGGCCGGCGTCGAGACCGAGACGGTGCCGTTCGTGTTGGTCGTGACGACGGTCGCGGTCGGCAGTTGGGCCTGGATGGCCGCGACATCGGCGGCCTGCTGGGCGACCTGGGCCGCGGTCGCCGGCACCGAGGGGGTCGCCGCGTAATTGGCGGCGATCGTCGCATTGAGCGCGCCCAACTGGGCGAGCGGCGAGTTGACGGCACCCACGAAGGCGTTGATCTGGTTGATGCCCGTCGGGTCGCTCGCCAGGATGCCGATCTCGGCGCCGATCTGGCCCGACGTGAGCGCGCCATTGAGCGACGTCTTGTTCGGATCGTTCGTGGCATAGAACGTATCGCTGGTCGCGTCGTAGCTGAACGACGTGGCGTTCTGCTGCACGAGCGCCACGCCCGACGGCGTCGTCAGGTAGACCGTGCCGTCGCTGTTCTGTTGCTGCTGGATCGGCACGAGGCCGGCGACCGTCGTGATCAGCTGGTCGCGCGCATCCTGGAGCGAGGTCGTGTCCTGGCCGGCATGCTTGCCGCTCGCGATCTGGGCATTGAGGGTCGCGATCTGGCTCAGGGACGTGTTGAGCGTGTTGACGTCGGTGCCGAGCTGGGTCTTGACCTGGCTCTGGAGCTTCGCCACGCCGTGGGCGACCGTCTGCAGGGTCTGGACCAGCGATTGCGCACTGGTGATGACCTGCTGCTGGGTCGTCTTGTCCTCCGGCGTCGCCTGCAGTGCCTGCCAGGCGTTCTGGAACGCCTGCATGGCCGAGGTCAGCACGGGTGAGTTGGTCGACGAGCCCGTCAGCTGCTCCAGCTGGGTATAGAGCTGGTTGATCGTCGTCTTGGCCGCGGAATCCGTGACATTGTTCAGATAGTTGGCCTGCAGCGTGCCGTCGACCGCCCGCTGCACGTCGACGACTTCGTTGCCGCCGCCGTTCTGCTGCGTTTTGTCGATGACGACGGCGCTGCGCTGCGAATAGTTCGGGTTCTGCGCGTTGCCGATGTTCGAAGACACGACGTTGATCTGCGCCTGCGAGTTGAGCAGGGCATTCGTCGCGTTGCTGAGGATCGACAAGAGCGACATCGGGCGGGTTCCATGAGGACCAGGCCGGGGACCGGACGCGGCGTGCGCGTCCGGTCACGGTTGGTCTGGGTTACTGGATGACGTTGATGATCGTCTGCAGCAGCTGGTTGTCGGTCGTGATGACCTTGGAGTTCGCCGAATAGACGTTCTGCGCGGTGATGAGCTTGGTGAACTCGCTCGCGATGTCGACGTTCGACTGCTCGAGCGTCGAGGACGAGATCGAGCCGGCACCATTGTCGTTCGCCTGCGACAGCTGGGCCGCCCCGCTTCCCTGGGTCGCGCTGAAGGCGCTGCCGTCGAGCCGCTGCAGCTGGTTCGGCGCGTTGAACTGGGCGATCGGGATCTGGAAGTAGGTCAGCGACTGGCCGTTCGAATAGTTGAGCGCGACGTTGCCGTTGTTGTCGATCGACAGGCTCTGGAACGAGCCGCGGGGGATGCCGTCCTGGACGATCGACGAGACGTTGACTTGGCTGTCGGCGAACTGGGTCAAGCCGGTGTCGACGCCGAACTGGCCGAAATTGAACGTCAGCGGCTGCGTGGCGGCGCCGATCGCGTACGGGATGGTGAAGGTCGCGGCCGTGCCGGTGGTGGCGGCCTGGGCGACACTGGTCGCCTGGGCCGGCACCGTCGTCTCGGTGATCGACGCGAGCGTGCCCGCGGCGGGCGTGTAGGTGCCGCCCGACGAGGTCGGATAGGTCGTCGTGCCGTCGCCGAACTTGAGCGTGAAGGTCGCGGCGGGATTGGTGGCGCCGGCGAGCGTGATCGACGCGGTCCAGGTGTTGGTCGCCGTGTGGTCGAACTGGATCGAGGCTTGGTGGGTATTGCCGAACGCATCGTAGAGCTGCTCGGACACCGGCGCCGGCGACGTGTAGTTGGTGGCACCCACTACCGGATAGGAGGACGGCAGGTTGGCGTTGAGCGTCACCTTCGTGGTCGCGACCGGATTGTCGAGGAGCTGCGTCACCTGGATCGGCACGGCCGAACCGTTGGCGTTGTTCACCACGTTGGTCTGCGGATTGACCGCGTAGCCTTCGAGGTAATAGCCCGCACCGTTGACCAGGTAGCCCTGGTTGTTGATCTGGAAATCGCCGCGCCGGGTGTAGTAGTTCGATGACGCAAACTGCGAGCCCGTCGCGGTGCCGGCGGTGGTCGACGGCGGCGCCTTCACCTGGAAGAAGCCGTTGCCGGAAATGGCAAGGTCGGTCGAGTACTGGGCCGAAACCAGGTTGCCCGCGAGCGAGTTCTCGTAGACCGGCTTGGCCAGCACGCCGCCCGGCTGATTGAAGTTCTGGTTCGAATCCGTCACCAGGTTCTCGAAGCTGGTGCCGATTTCCTTGAAGCCCACGGTTTGCGCGTTGGCGACGTTGTCGGAGATGTTTCCGATCGCGGATTGCTGGGCATTCAAGCCGCTGACGGCCGTCGTCAGGCTGCTGAACAAACTCATGGAGTGCCTCCGGGCTGGCGGATTTGGTCGCAAAGCCCGACGCAAGCACCGTTCCAGCCCCTATGGCCTTTGTTTTTCAATGTGTTATTCTGATCGAACCTGACGGGAAGCCGAATTTGCCCGGCAAAAGCTGCCGGGTGAGCCGTCTCGGGCGTGGCGGTTCTTGCCGGCTCGCATCTCCGCCGGGATCGGGTACAATCGGGCTCGACACCGGCCTAAATGCCAGTCTTGTCACGTCCTGCGTTTCGAGGAATCCGATGCCTCTTTCCATTCCGCTGCCGGCCGGCGCCAAAATCATCATCAATGGCGCCGTGATCGAGAACAGCGGCTCGGCGAACATTTCGCTCACGGTGCACAACAAGGCCAACATCCTGCGCGACAAGGATGTGCTGACCCAGCCCGAAGCCAATACGCCGGCCAAGGAAATCTACCACGCCATCCAGAACGCCTATCTGTTCGAGAGCAATCGCGGGGAGTGGGAAACGATCAGTGCAGCGCTCATGGAGCGTTTCGCTGTGGCTTGGCCGAGTGCGGCGCCGATCATCGCGCACCTGCGCGAGCTCATGGCCGAGGACAAGCTCTATAATGCGCTCCGCGCCTCGCGCCGCCTGATCGCGCTCGAGGCGGGCGAGCCGATCGAGGCGGTAGCCCATCCGGGCGAGATCTATACCGAGCACAAGGCGCCTCGCGTCGACCGGAACAAGGAGATCGGTCGGATCAAGGGCAAGATCGCCGAGCTGGAACGGCGCATCGCCGCGATCGACGAGCACTGAGCGGCGGGGGGCTTGCCGGTGGCTATGATCCGTCCTGACCGCGATACCGTGACGGTCGGCGTCGAAGCCAATCCGAGCCCCGCTGATGTCGCTGTCCTGGAACGCGGCCTCTTCGCTTTCGAGGAGGCGCGTTTGGGCGCGCCCGACCATGCGCATTTCGCGGTCTTCGCCCGGGGCGTCGACGGCCGCATCGAGGGCGGGGCGGATGGCCACGTCATGTGGCGCCGGCTGTTCATCAAGACGCTGTGGATTGCCGAGGGGCGGCGCGGCCGCGGGCTCGGCCGGGAATTGATGCGGACGGTCGAGGAAGAGGCGCGCCTGCGCGGCTGCCGCAGCATCTGGCTCACGGCCCTGGGCGAGCCGGCGGCGGGTTTCTATCGTCGGCTGGACTATGTCGAGATCGGCGTCCTCGACGACTATGTTCGCGGCCAGTCGCTCTACACGCTCCACAAGATCCTGGAGCCCACGCAGCGTTAAGCGCTCAGTTGAGGCGCTGCTTCATCTGGTAGACGCCGTCGACGAGCGGGCCGAAACGGTCGGCAAGTTCCGGATGGATGATGGGTTCGGCGTCTTCATCGACCACGAGGTTCTGCTCCGAAACATAGGCCAGATAATGGCCTTCGGTGCCGTCCTCGGCCAGGAGATGGTACCAGGGCTGATCCTTGCGCGGCCGGGTCGTGGCCACGCGCTCGTACCATTCGTCGCCGTTGCTGTAGATCGGGTCGATGTCGACCACGACGCCACGGAGCGCGTGAAGGCGATGGCGCAGAATCTGGCCGATGGAGAATTTGGTGGTCGTAGGGACCATTTCGGGGCCGACGCAGTGCTAGAGACGAAGGGAACGGGGTACGCCACGGACATGGCCCCAAGCGGCACGGCGGTCAAGTGTCGAGATCCGGCAGGCATGTGAGGGCAGGGGTGCCCGATCCGAATGCAAATGGGCCGGCCTTTCGGCCGGCCCATCGTTCAAACTCAGGCCCAATGGCCCTCGACGAAGAACCACTGGCCGCCGCGCTCGTCCCAATGCGGCGGGACCCAGCGCTCGAACCGCGCCGGCCGCTCGGCATATTGGCCCGGATGCCAGGCATATTCATGCCCGTCCCATCGCCAGTGGCCGGGCTGCCAGATCCAGCCGTTCGGCGGGCCGGCCGGCGGCGGCGGAATATATTCGACTGCCTGCGGCGGGGGCGGCGGCGGCTTGGGCGCCACGACGACCGCAGCCGGCGCCGGGCGTTGCACGACCACTTCGCGCTCGACGCAGCCGGCGGCGGGCAACGCGAATGCGATGGCGAGGGGCATCAGCAAAAATCGGGATGGGCGCAATTCGGATCCTCGGGACGAAGCCATGAAGAAGCGGCAGAGCCGCCGCCGTCGGTTGAACACCGACATATCATGATACGTTCCCGAGCCGGATCGGCATCCCCGCCCTGGTTGCGCCGGGTACCCCGCTGGGGTGAAGACCTCGTTCGGGATGGCGGCCCACGACCCGCGTGGGTCGTTCATGCCGAATTTCGCCAATCCTGAAACCGGTCGTTCCTTCCGTTGACGTCCCGACTGCACGGCGCCCGTTGTGGCCGTTGCCGAGCATGCATTGACCGCTCCGGAGCGGTCATTCGGCTGACGCCATTTTCTCCAGCGCTCTCGACCTGAGAGCGCCTGCAGCGCGCAGGAAGATCCGGCGCAAGGGCGAGCAGTCTCGCCAGGAACTACCCATTCAATTGGCGAACAGGCCCGGCAGCGGGAGGGCAAGGTCAACTTCGGCGGGCACGGCGCTCCGGAACCAGCAGGTTCGGCCGGGGAAAGTGGCGTCTTTGGAATCCGCCAAGATCTGGCTCTTTAGCTAGTGAAGGTCGGTCGATATCGATCAGTGGGTCGCGGGGGCCGTATCTGTCGGGCGAACCTTGAACCAGATCGCGTAAAGCGCCGGCAGGAAGAGCAGGATCAGGATGGTCCCGCCGGCGGTGCCGCCGATCAGCGTATAGGCCATGGACCCCCAGAACACCGACTGGGTGAGCGGGATGAACGCCAGCACCGCCGCAAGCGCGGTCAGCAGCACGGGGCGCGCCCGCTGCACGGTGGCCTCGACCACGGCATGGTAGGTATCGAGCCCCTCCGCCTGGTTGGTGTGGATCTGGCCGATCAGGATCAGCGTGTTCCGCATCAGGATGCCAGAGAGGCCGATCAGGCCCAGGATGGCATTGAAGCCGAACGGCTGATGGAACAGCAGCAGCACCGGCACCGTCCCGACCAGGCCGAGCGGTGCCGTCAGGAACACCATGAACATCGCCGAGATCGAGCGGACCTGCAGCACGAGCACCAGCAGGGTCAGCAGGATCATGATCGGGAACAGCGGTGCCAGCGCCGAATTCGCCTTCCCGGAATCCTCGATATTGCCGCCGGTTTCGATGCGGTACCCGTCGGGTAGCTGCGCGATGATCGGCGCCAGGGCCTGCTGGATCTCCGTTGAGACCTGTGGCGGCTGAAGCGACTCATCGAGATCGCTTTGCACCGTGATGGTCGGCGTCCGATCGCGGCGCCGCAGGATCGGATCCTCCGGCCGGATCTCGACATGGCCGATCTGGCCGAGCGGGATCAGACGGCCGTCGTCGCTCTTCAGCGTCAGGCTCTCGAGCTTTGCCGGATCGAGACGGTCGGCGCCGGCGCTGCGGGCGACGACTTCGACGATGCGGATGCCCTCGCGGACCTCGGTCACCGGCGCACCGGTCAGCAGGAACTGGAGCTGTTGCCCGGCGTCGCTCGAGCTCAGGCCGATCGCCCTGAGCCGATCCTGGTCGAGCACGAAATGGATCGTCGGCTGACACTCGCCCCAGTCCTGGTTGACCTGCCGGGTATGCGGGTTCGCCCGCATGACCTCCGCGACTTGATCCGCGATCTCGCGCAGCTTCGCGGTGTCCGGCCCCATCACCCGGAAATTGACCGGGAAGTGCGAATAGGGACCGAACACGAGCTGGACGGCGCGGAGCCGGGCTTCCGGCGCGAGGCCGTCGGCGATCCGCTGCCGAAGGCGCAGCTTCAGGCGATCGCGCGCCTCCGCGTCCGGCGTCAGCACGATGATCTTCGCGAAGGACGGATCCGGCAGCTCCGGATTGTAGGAGAAGAAGAAGCGCGGCGCGCCCTGGCCGATATAGGTCGTGACGATCTTCGCCTCGGGCTGCCGCTTAAGCCAATCCTCGACCTTGGCGGCCGTGGTGCTGGTCGCCTCGATGCTGGTGCCCTCCGGCATCTGCACCTCGACCAGGACCTCGGGCCGGTCCGAGGCGGGGAAGAATTGCTGCTTCACGCCCGCCATGCCGACGCCGGCCAAAAGGAACAGGGCCACGACGGCACCGGCGACCAGGAACTTGCGCCGGACGGCCCAGGCAACCAGGCGGCGGAACCGGCGATATCGCGGGGTCGAATAGATCGCGGCATGACCGCCGGCGATCGGCTTGATACTCGGCAACAGCTTGACACCCAGGTAGGGCGTGAACACGACCGCGACGACCCAGGACGCGATCAGCGCGAATCCGACGATCCAGAAAATGTTGCCGGCATATTCGCCGGCCGTCGACCGGGCGAAGCCGACCGGCGTGAAGCCGATGATCGTCACGAGCGTGCCCGAGAGCATCGGGGCGGCGGTGTGGCTCCAGGCATAGGACGCGGCTTTGATGCGGTCCCAGCCTTCCTCCATTTTCACGACCATGATCTCGATCGCGATGATCGCGTCGTCGACCAGCAGGCCGAGCGAGATGATGAGGGCGCCCAGCGTGATGCGGTCGAACACCCGTCCCGTCGCCAGCATGATGACCATCACCGCGGCGAGCGTCAGCGGAACCGCGGCGGCGACCACGACGCCGACACGCCAGCCGAGGCTGAGCAGGCTCACCAGCATCACCACGCCGAGCGCCACGAAGAACTTCAGCATGAACTCGTCGACCGCCTCGCGGATGTTGACCGCCTGGTCGCTGATCTTGGTGAAGGTCAGGCCGGCCGGCAGGACCGCGGCGAGCCGCCTTTCCTCGGCGTCGAGCGATTTGCCCAGCTCGAGCCCGTTCCAGCCGTCCTGCATGACGACACTCAGCGCCATCGCTGGATCGCCCTCATGCCGAATGAGATAGGTCGGCGGATCCTCGTAGCCGCGCGTCACCTCGGCGATGTCGGACAGCTTCAGCGTCCGGCCGCCGGCGACAATCGGGGTATCGGCGATCTTTCTGAGATCGTCGAAGGCGCCGTCGAGCCGCACGAACACCTGGGGGCCGTCGGTATCGATCGAGCCCGAAGGGGTCACGGCGTTCTGGCGCTGCAGCGCGTCGAACACATCGCGCGGGCTCACGCCGAGAGTCGCCAGCCGGGCGTATGAGAATTCGACGAAGATGCGCTCGGGACGCTCGCCCAGAAGGTCGACCTTCTTCACGCCCGGAACATGGAGCAGCCTCTGGCGCAGCGTCTCGGCTTCGCGGGTGAGCTCGCGCGGCGGCATGCCCTTGGCCTTGAGCGCATAGAGCGCGAAGCTCACGTCGGAATATTCGTCATTGATGAACGGACCGAGCACGCCCTGGGGCAGCTTGCGGGCCTCATCGCCCAGCTTCTTGCGGGCCTGATAGAACTGCTCCGCCACTTCGGACGGCGGCGTCTTGTCGAGCAGCTGCAGCGTCATCAAAGCCAGGCCCGGCCGGGTGAAGGTCTCGACCCGATCGTACCAGCGCAGCTCCTGCAGCCGCTTTTCAAGCGGCTCGGCCACCAGGTTCTGCATCTCCTCGGCGGTGGCGCCCGGCCAGGCGGCCGAGACGGTCAGCGCCTTGATGGTGAAGGCGGGGTCTTCGGCACGGCCGAGCTGGAGAAAGGCGAAGACGCCCGCCACGGTGATCGCTACCAGCAGAAAGAGGGTGACGGCGCGTTCGCGAACCGCGAGCGCGGAGAGATTGAAGCCGCTCATCTGGCGGCACTCTGATTGTCGGCAAGCCGAACCTGCTGGCCCTCGTGAAGCAGATGGCCGCCGATCGCGATCACCTGATCGCCAACCCGCACGCCGCCGGCGAGCGTCACGCTCTCGCCGCCCAG
The DNA here is from genome assembly GCF_014643535.1 of Aliidongia dinghuensis. Taxonomy (NCBI): domain Bacteria; kingdom Pseudomonadati; phylum Pseudomonadota; class Alphaproteobacteria; order Rhodospirillales; family Dongiaceae; genus Aliidongia; species Aliidongia dinghuensis. The sequence continues at coordinate 142,544 of NZ_BMJQ01000007.1, forward strand.
CCGCGCGATCTTCACCGGATGGAACGAGACCGTCGAAACCTTTGCATCAAAAACCCAGACGCCCGGCCCCTTGCCCTCATCGTCGATCGCGCCGAGCGGCACCTCAGCGGAGTCGTGTGCCGACGGGACCGGCAGATGGATCGTGACCGTGCTCCCGAGCGGCGCGTTTGCGGCGTCGCCCTCGAGCACATAGCGCGCCTCGAACGTCCGGGTCCGCGCATCCGCCGCATCCGATAGCTGGCGCAACCTCGCGGCCGCATGCCCATCGGCGCCGCCGTAAAGGCTCGCCCAGACCTCCGACCCGAGGGCGGGACGCACGCCTTCGGGCAAGTCGACCCTGGCCTCGCGCGGACCCGCGTGGGCCAAAAGGACCACCGCCTGCCCGGCCGTCACGACCTGACCCGGCTCGGCCAGCGTCGCGACGACCACACCATCCGCGTCCGCCCGCAGCTCCGAATAATCGCCTTCGTCCTCGGCGACCTTCGCCTGAGCCTCGGCGGCGGAGAGCATGGCACGGGCGCTGTCGGCGGCAGCCTTGGCGAGGTCGTAGGCCTGGATCGATGCGGCGCCGGTCTTGGCCAGCTCGCGATAGCGCGCTTCGTCGGCGGCCGTTTGAATTTGCCGCGCCCGGGCGGCAGCGACCGCCCCGGCCTGTGCTGCGATGGCGTGCGCCAGATCGGTCCGGTCGATCTTCATCAGCACCTGGCCCGACCGGACGGTCTGGCCGGTATCGACGACCCGCTCCACCACCTTGCCGGACACGCGGAAGCCCAGATCGCTCTGCACCCGCGCCGAGACAGTGCCGGTAAAGCTGCGATCGGCGGCACTGGCCGGCTTCACTGCGGCTACACGGACGAGCGGCGCGCCGACCCTTGCGTCCTCATCGGCCGGCTTGCAGCCGGCGAGGCCGAATACGGCGGCGACCGCCAACACGGAAAGACTTGAACGCACTCGCGGCATAGCCGGGCTCCAGCAAGAGAGGATGCCCTAAGCTAGGTACGAGTTACAAGTTCGTCAAGTCGTCACTATTCACATCTATGGAGCCAGGCTCCGCAGCACGAGGTTCGCCACGATCGTCGCGTTCTCGTCGACGTCGTCGAAGTTCTGTTCCAGCATCACCGGGTGGAGAAACGGCTGCATGGTCTGCAGGATGGCCCGGCAGGTTTCGTCGATCGGCGTCTTCCGCTCGAATTCGCCCGCCTCGCGGCCGTCGGTGACGATCTGCTGGATGAGGGCGAGCAGCGCCTTTTCGTGGCGCTTGATGACAGGCCAACGGCCGTCGATCGCCGCGGCGACGATGTCGTGCAGCTTGCGCTCGTTGAACAGAAGCTCCACGCCTTGAGCGGTCAGGCTTTTGTACAACCGCCGAATTCTATCCACCGCCGGCTTGTCGTCCGCTGCGATGATGGCGAGCTCGCTCGCGATCTTGCCGAGGCAGAGATGGCAGACCGCTTCACCCACAGCCTGCTTGGAATCGAAGAACTTGTAGATGTAGGCGCTGGAGAGGCCGATCGCCCGAGCGATGTCGGCCACCGTCGTCTTGTCATAGCCATAGCGGCGGAAATGCTCGTCCGCCGCCGCAATGATCTGGGCCCGGCGCTCATGCTCGGCAGGGCCGCGTCGGCCGGACGGCTGATTGCTATCGGGCATCTGGGTTTCGTCGTCCGCCATAAGTCCCTCCTACCGCAAATCGGATTCCGCGCAAACGCGAAAACCATGTTCCGCCGACACCTGATCGCGCGATCCGATGCCTTTCCGATCGTCTGGAAGCGATCCGTCCGGCTATGATATAGTGACTAATGACAACTTGACAAATTTATCACTCATTCCAACCTGTCGGCGAAGCTTACCCGCCGACAGGTCGCACCGGTGAGCCGCTCAAGCCGAACAAGGGAGTGGGGACATGAGTGAGAAAGTCGTTTTGATCACCGGCGTATCGTCCGGCATCGGCCGGGCCACCGCCGAGTTGCTCGCGCGCAAAGGCTACAAGGTCTTCGGCGGCGTTCGCTCGCCGGAGAAGGCTCGTGCCATCAAGGACGTGACCTTCGTCCCGATCGACGTCCGGGACGAGGCATCGGTCAAGACCGGCGTCGAGACCGTGCTGCAACGCGCCGGCAGGATCGACGTGCTGATCAACAACGCCGGCTACTCGATCGTCGGAGCCGTCGAGGAAACCAGCCCGGAAGAAGCCCGGGCATTGTTCGACACGAACGTGTTCGGCGTGCTCCGCATGTCCCGGGCGGTTCTTCCGGCGATGCGGGCGCAGGGGAGCGGGCGCATCATCAACATCAGTTCGGTTTTGGGCTTTCTACCGGCGCCGTTCATGGGCCTCTATGCGGCGTCGAAGCACGCGGTCGAAGGGCTCTCCGAAAGTCTCGACCATGAGGTCAGGAACTTCGGCATCCGCGTCGTGCTCATCCAGCCGAGCTTCACCCGGACGGGTCTCGACACCAATGCCGCCCCGACCGCACAGCGTATTCCCGTCTATGTGGATCAGTTCAAGCGCACGATCGCGGCGATCACCGCCACGATCAAGTCGGCGCCGGAACCGGATAAGGTTGCCGAACGCATTCTGCTCGCGATCGAAGAGCCCTACCGGATGCGTCGTCCCGCAGATGGCAGGGCGGCGCTTCTCAGCAAACTGCGTCGGTTCATGCCGGCAGGTCCGGTCGATAAGAGCCTGCGTAAGGAATTCGCCCTGTCGTAGGTCGCGTTTCCGCGATTGGGCGAAGGCCGAGGTCGAACTCCGTATGCAGCGACCATAAAGGGGTAGCCTGTCCGCAGACGGCTGTTTGGCGGTCAGCGGCCAATTTGTCCGGCAACTCGGATCGGATGAGTTTCCGGACAAATAGATTTTCGGACGGGTCTGTGGGCAAACGGAGCATCGGCCGCGCGAGCCAGCCCTCATGTGACAGGCGACTCTGAGCTGAGGATCATTCCAGGACGTGCAGGCAGGAATGTCCGCTTCATCCTGCCAGTTGCGCAAAGCGTCCGGTCCGCCGTCGGCCCGACCTGGCCGGCGAGCGAACGTCCGTTAGCTCCATGCCGTTGGCCATAGCCGGACCGACCGGAGTCCACCCGTCGCAGTCCTTCCAGATTGGGTTTTCACCCTATCCCCAGAGCGAGACGCTCGGCGGGTAGAGCAGGCTGCCGTCGAAGCGCAAGCCCGGCTGCCGGTCGCGCGCGAGCCGCAAGGGGGCATCGAGATCGACCCAGTCCGCCTCCTGGCCGACGATCGCCGCCGCGGCGGCCGAGATCGAGGTGCCGACCCGGCAGCCGACTTTGATGCGAAAGCCCTCGTCGCGCGCCTGTTCGACGAGCGCCAGCGCCTCGGTCAGGCCGCCGGTGCGGTCGAGCTCGATATTGATCACGTCGTAGCGGCCGGCGAGCGCCGGCAGGCTCGACCGGTCGTGGCAGGTGCGGTTGGCGCAGATCGGGATCTCGTGCTTGAAGCGGGCGAGTTCCGCCTCGGCCTCTGCCGGGAACGGGTCCTCGATGAGCTCGACACCGGCCTCCTTCAGCGTCGGCAGGGCCCGGATCAGGCTGTCGGCCGTCCAGCCGGCGTGGGCGTCGATAATGAGGCGCGCGCGAGGAGCGGCCGCCTTGACCGCGAGCAGCCGATCGAACTCATGGATCGAATCGAGTTCGAGCTTGAGCAGCGGGCGATGCGCCTCCTCGCCGGCGAGCGCGCCCATGGTCTCGGCATTGCCGTGCGGGATCGTGAAGGCGGTGGTGAGCCGGTGCGGCACGTCGAGCCCGGCGATCTGCCAGACCGACGAGCTCGACCGTTTCGCGTCGAAATCCCAGAGCGCCAGGTCGATGGCGTTGCGGGCGGCGCCCGCGGGCAGCGTGCGCTGCAGGCTCCGCCGCGTGATGACGCCGGTTGAGATGTCGTCGGCGAGCGGCTCGATCGCGGCGATGACCGCATCGACCGTCTCGCCCAGTGCTGCGCTCGGCACGCACTCGCCCCGGCCGCGCTTGCTGCCGTCCTGGATCTCGACCAGGACGACCTCGGCGAGCGGCCGCGTCCCGTCCGCCTGACGCTCCAACGGAAATTGCTCGGGCCGGACCGTCACCTTGGGCCGCTCGGGCGGAATCAGGGTGCGGGGCAACATGCCGGCGGGATCCCACGAATCATCATGTCTTCCACGATACTGCGGAACGGACCCGCGGCGAAGGGGCGCGGGGCAAAGCGCATGGACGTGGACGCCGGCCGGACCCTAGAGTGCCGCCGATCGCTTCGGGAGAGGCCGCCCCGTCCATGACCGCCATCTGCCGTCTAACCGCCTGTCTCGCTGCCGCGTTCCTTGTGCTGCAGCCGGGGCCGGCCCATGCCCAGGATACGTCGGCCCAGGATGCGCCGGCGAAGCAGGGCGAGGCCGATCATCAGCCGGAGCGGAAGGCGACGCCGTCGGGGCTCTTCGCGCTGCTGCCGCCCGACTCGGTGACGCGGCACACGATCGACGCGGCCGGCCGCAAGCTCGCCTACACCGCCACGGCCGGCACGCTGCCGGTCCGGGACGACAAGGGCGAGGAGATCGCCCGCGTCTTCTACACGGCCTATGTCGCCGACGGCGCCAAGCCGGGCGACCGGCCGATCACCTTCGCCTTCAACGGCGGTCCCGGCGCGGGCTCCGCCTATCTGCAGCTGGGGCTTGCCGGACCCTATCGGCTCGATCTCGGCAACGGCGACGGTGCTGAGGCGAAGCTGGTCGAGAACCCGGAGACCTGGCTCGACTTCACCGACCTCGTGTTTCTCGACCCGGTTGGCACCGGCTACAGCATCGCCGCCAAGCCGGAGGCCGCGGCGAAGCAGTTCTGGGGCGTGCGCCAGGACGCGGACTATCTGGCCCGGCTGGTCGACCTCTACCTCGTCCGCAACGGCCGGATGGCGTCGCCGAAATACCTGCTCGGCGAGAGCTACGGCGGCTTGCGCGCCGCCAAGATCGCCCGCGCGCTCCAGCGCGACCAGGGCGTGGTACTCCAGGCCATCACCATGGTCTCGCCGCTGATCGAGGCGAACATGCTGTTTGGCGCGCGCGGCAATCCGCTGGTCGCGGCATTGCGCCTGCCGTCGCTGGGTGCTGCGGAGCTGACGCGGAAAGGCACCTTCACGCCGACGGCGCTCGCCGAGATCGAGCAGTTCGCCCGGACGGAATATCTCTCGACCCTGGTCGGCAAGCCGCCGGTCGGCGAGGCGGCCGCGACATTCTACGGCAAGGTTGCCGAGCTCACCGGCTTGGCCGAACCGCTCGTCGCGCAATATCGCGGCCTCGTGCCGATCGAGGCGATGGGCAAGCATTTCCGGGCTGCGGACGGCGATATCGTCAGCCTCTACGACGCGACGCTCGCGGCCCCGGACCCGTTCCCGGACAGCGAGCAGACCCGGCACGACGACCCGGCGCTCGACGGCTTCACCCGGGCGTTCGCGGGCGGCTTCGCCGGCTACGCGCACGACCAGCTGGGCTTCAAGACGGATCTCGACTACCGGCTCCTGGCCGAGGACGTGAACGAGAAATGGGATTGGCACAGCGGCGGCCCGAACCTGCCGGGTGCCATGGATGACCTCAGGCAGCTGCTGGCGCTCGATCCCTCGCTCAAGCTGACGGTCGCGCACGGCTATACCGACCTCATGACCGCCTACGGCATCAGCCGCTACCTGCTCGACCATCTGCCGGAGATGGGCGAGCCCGGGCGGGTCCAGCTCAAGCTCTACCCCGGTGGCCATATGCTCTATCTCGTCCCGGATTCGCGCCGGGCGCTCACACGCGACGTGCAGGCGCTTTATTCCGCGCCGAAATAGCGCCGGGTCGCGCCCGTCAGAATCATCGCGTCAAATGAGCAGGCGCTCGACGTCGACCGCGACCGTGACCGTGTGGTCGCCGCCGCCGAGGATGACGCCGCGCAGCGGGCTCACGTCGCCAAAGTCGCGCCCTTCGGCGACCGCGACATGGGTGGTGCCGGCCAGCCGGTCGTTGGTCGGGTCGATCTCGAGCCAGACGCCGTCGCCGGCATAGACCGCGACCCAGGCGTGCGACGCGTCGGCGCCGACGAGGCGCTTGCCGCCGGCCGGCGGGTCGGTCTCGAGATAGCCGCTAATGTAGCGCGCCGGCACGCCATGGGCACGGCAGCCCGCGATCATCAGATGGGCAAAATCCTGGCAGACGCCGCGGTTGAGCCGCAGCACTTCGTCCGTCGGCGTCGACACGGTCGTCGCGGTCGGATCGAACGTGAAATCGCGATTGATCCGGTGCGCCAGGTCGAGCGCCGCCTCGATCAACGGGCGGCCGGCCGCGAACGAGGGGGCGGCGAAGCTCCTGACCAGCGGCGTCACCTCGGCTGCGGGCGAGGCGACGGCGAATTCCGCCGCGGTCAACGCGTCCGCGTCGGCCGGATGGAGCGCGCCCTCGGCAATCCGCTCCCAGCCCGCGCGGCCGATCGACGGGTCGAGCGTCACAGGCCGCGTCTCGACCTCGCTCATCGCCTCGACGACCAGCGACTGGTGCGGCGCTGCGATCGAAAAGACCGCGACGCCATTGCCGAAATAGTCGCAGGTCTCCTCGATGCTGGTCGGCAGCGGCTCGACCATCAGATGGTGCGACCGGCAGGTCTGCTGGCGCCGGTCGAGCGGCCTGAGATGCGCCGCGTGGTGCGACAGCGCCACCGGCTCGTCGTAGTGGTAGGTCGTGCGATGGCGGACGGAATAAAGCATGGCGCTCAGGCTCGGGCCGGCTGGGAGGTGGCGATCAACGGCTCGGCCGCCGCATGCTTGAAATAGCTCTCGCTCAGGAGGTCCGACGTCTCGGCCAGGTCGGCCGTCAGGCTCTGGCACAGTTTGTCGAGCTTGGGCCGGCCCAAGGCCTCATCGGGCCCGCCGCGCGCGATCTTGACCATGTCGGCCCGGCGGAGTGCCGCGATCATGCCGGCCGTCGCCTGCGCCTCGGGGGTCGCACGTACGCCGTGGCGCTCGCGCGGCAGGGCCGCGATATGCTCGCCGATCGCATTCAGCTGGAAGGCGACGGCGCGCGGGTTCGCCTCATCGGCCAGCACCAGGTCAAAGACGCCCGCCGGCTTCAGCCCCATGAAATAGCGCGCGCGATAGGTCATCGAACTGTCCGCGACCTCGAGCAGCGCTTCGAGCAGCGCCGGCTCGGTTGGGCCGACGGCGCGGCCCAGCACGCGGACGAAGGAGAGTGTCTGGTAGGCGCGCTCCAGCCGCCGCCCGATCTCGAGGAAGCGCCAGCCGAGCCCGCGCGTCATGTTCTCCATGACGAGGCCGTTGAAGGCCGCGAGCCGCTGCAGCATCTGGTCGAGTTCACCCAGGGCCGGCAGCGCGTTCAGCACGCGCCAGGTGTCCATCGACAGGCGATCGCGCACCGTGGTCGCCGACCGATGCAGCGCCTCGATCGGCTGGGCGAGGCCGGCCATGATCGCGGCCGGCTGCGGCGGCCCCTCGGCCAGCAGGAAGCCGAGGCTCGCCAGGCATTCGCGGAGCGGCGCCACGGCCGGGCCGCCCGGATTGTTGAGGTCTGGCAGGCTGCGCTGGCGCGCGGCGCGGACCAGGCGGATCGTGATCTCGGCGCGCTCGGCATAACGGCCGAGCCAGTAGAGATTGTCGGCGACCCGGCTCGGCAGGTCGGCGGCGTGGCGCTTCAGCTCGACCGCGTCGGGCTGTGCCTGCCACAGGCTGACATGCTCGCTCGGCCGGTCGCCGACGATCCAGACGTCCTTGCTGCCGCCGCCCGATTGCATCGACACCATGAGGCGGCCGGCCTCGGGAGCGACGCGGCCGAGGCCGCTCGGCATGACCTTGTGCCCGCCGTCCCGGTCGGCGGCGACATAGGCGCGCAGCACGAGCTCGCGCGCGACCGCCTGGCCGTCGACCCAGGTCGGCACGGTCGAAAGCGGCAGGTGCCGCTGCAGCGCCCAGCGGTGCGGTGCGGCCTTGATCCGCTCGATGAGCGCCTTGCGCCGGTCTGCATCCAGGTGATCCGGATGGATCGGCGAGGCGTCCAGGCCGACGAAGGCGGGCTTCACCACCTGGCCGACGAGCGCCTGGTCGAGATCGTCGGTGGCGCCGGGCATGCCGAACCAGCGCGTCTCGGCCTGGGGCAGCAGCAGTTCTTCGCCCAGCAGCCGGCGGGCGAGCGCCGGCAAGTAGGGGATGAGGCCGGCGCCCTCGACGAGGCCGCTGCCGAGCGGGTTCAGGATCGCGACATGACCGCGCCGGGCCGCGGCGACCAGGCCGGCGACGCCCAGGCTCGAATCGCTCTTCAGCCACAGGGGATCGCAGAAATCCTCGTCCAGCCGGCGCAGGATGCCGTCGACCGGCTGCAGGCCGCCCAGCGTCTTCAGGTAGACCCGGTCATAGCGAACCGTCAGGTCCTCGCCCGCGACCAGCGGGTATCCGAGGTAGCGCGCCAGATAGGCGTGCTCGAAATAGGTCTCGTTGTACGGACCGGGGGTCAGCAGCACGATGCGCGGCTCGACCGACGACCCCCGCGAGCGGGCGGCGGCTGCGGCGGCGGCGCGGGCGAGCGTTTCGCGCAAGGTGCGGAAGAAGATCGACACGCGCTCGACCGGCTGCGCGCGGAACGCGTCCGGCAGGCTGCGCGACAGCACCATCCGGTTTTCGAGCGCGTAGCCGGCGCCCGACGGCGCCTGGGTCCGGTCGTCGAGCACGATCCAGGTGCCGTCGGCGCGGCGGCCGAGGTCGAAGGCGGCGAGATGGAGCTGCACGCCGTCCGGCGGCTGCATGCCGTGGCACGGCCTGAGGAAGCCTGGATTGGCAAACACGAGCGCCGGCGGCAGCGTGCCGTCGCGGAGCACGGTCTGCGGGCCGTAGAGATCGGCCAAGAGGCGGTCGAGCAGCCGCGCGCGCTGGGCAAGCCCGGCCTCGATCCGACGCCATTCCGCCGCCGGCACCATGACCGGCAGGGGATCGACCGGCCAGGGGCGCGCCAACCCCTTGGGGTCGCCGTAGACATTGTAGGTGACGCCGTTCTCGCGGATCAGCCGCTCGGCGAGCCGCCAGCGCGACTCGACCGTCTCGGCCGACGCGAAGTCCGGCGCCTCCAGCAATGCCGCCCAGGACGGCCGCACCGTCCCATCGGCGCCGCGCATCTCGTCAAAGGTACCGGCCGGCACCTGATAGCCGGCCAGGAAACTCGTGCTCATGGCGGAATTGCCAGTTCCGTTTGTTCCAACGTTCGCCGTTACCCGCGCAGCCGCAGATCCAGCGTCAAGGGGAAGGATGGGTTCACCTGGGCCGGAGGCAAGACAATGGTACCCGGCGTATGGCCCATCGCGAAGAACCGATTGAGGCGGCGGCTCTCGGCCTCGTAGGCATTGATCGGCAAAGTCGTGTAGTTGCGGCCGCCTGGGTGGGCGACGTGATAGGTGCAGGCGCCGATCGACCGGTCGTGCCAGGTGTCGACGATGTCGATGGTGAGCGGCCCGTGCGGCGCGATCGTCGGATGGAGCGAGCTTGGCGCGCTCCAGGCGCGGAAGCGTACGCCGGCGACGAATTCGCCGGTGGCACCGGTCGGCGCCAGCGGCAGGCGCCGCCCGTTGCAGGCAACGGCATAGCGCTCGCCGCTCAGGCCCTGGACCTTGACCTCGAGCCGCTCGACCGTGGCGTCGACGTAGCGCACCGTGCCGCCGGCGCTCGTCTCTTCGCCCAGCACGTGCCAGGGCTCGAGCGCCTGGCGCACGTCGAGCATGAGGCCCGCCGCCTGGATCTGGCCGTAATGCGGGAAGCGGAACTCGAGGTGCGGCGCGAACCAGTCGAACGACAGCGGAAAGCCGTGGCTCGCCAGGTCCTCGACCACCTCCTTCATGTCGGCCGCCACGAAATGGGGCAGCAGCCACTTGTCCATGATGGCGCCGCCCCAGCGGATGAGCGGGGCCGAATAGGGCTCGCGCCAGAAGCGGGCGACGAAGGCGCGCAGCAGGAGCTGCTGGACCAGGCTCATCTGGGCGTGCGGCGGCATCTCGAACGCGCGCAGCTCGAGCAAGCCCAGCCGGCCGGTGGCGCTGTCGGGGCTGAAGAGCTTGTCGATGCAGAATTCAGCCCGATGGGTGTTGCCGGTTACGTCGACCAGCAGGTGCCGCAGCACCCGATCGACGAGCCAGGGCGGGCAATCGCCGCCGTCGGGGATCTGCTCGAACGCGAGGCCAAGTTCGTAGAGCGCATCGTCGCGCGCCTCGTCGATCCGCGGCGACTGGCTGGTCGGGCCGATGAACAGGCCGGAGAACAGGCGCGAGAGCGCCGGGTGGTTGTTCCAATAGGCGATCAGGCTCTTCAGCAAGTCCGGCCGGCGCAGCAGCGGCGAATCGCCGGCGGTCGGGCCGCCCAGCACGATGTGGTTGCCGCCGCCGGTCCCGACATGTCGCCCGTCGATCATGAATTTCTCGGTCGTGAGCCGGGCGAGCCGGGCCTCTTCATAGAGCGTCGTGGTGTTCAGCACCAGGTCGCGCCAGTTCGTTGCCGGATGGATGTTGACCTCGATCACGCCGGGGTCGGGTGTCACGCTCAGATGGCCGAGGCGTGGGTCGCGCGGCGGCGAATAGCCTTCGAGGAACACCGGCACCTGAAGCTCGTCCGCCGTTTCCTCGATGGCGGCGATCAGTGCCAGCGAATCCTCGACCCGCTCGACCGGCGGCATGAAGACGTAGAGCTTGCCGTCGCGCACCTCGGTCGTGAGCGCGGTGCGCACGATGTTGGTTGCCGACTGGCCGTGCCGGGGTGCGTAGATCGCCTGTTCCGCGGGGACGGGATGCGCCGACGGCACCGTGCGGCGGATTGCCGGCGGCAGCGGCGGCCGGCCCTCGAACGGATCGGGCTCGACGATCGGCTCGGCATCCTCCGGCCTGACCCAGGGCAGGCTGTCGAGCGGCAGGCGCAAGCCGATCGGGCTGTCGCCCGGCAGCAGGAACAGATGCTTGTGGCGCAGGAACCACGGGCTCGACGCCCAATGATAACCGCCGTTGGCGTGATAGGCGCCGTTCCGCTTGCGCCGCTCGACCGGCAGCACGTAGCCCACGACCTTGTCGAGCCCCTGCTCGAACACGCGGGCGATCCGCTCGCGCTGCTGCGTGTCCGGGATCCGGTTGTCGATCGGATCGACATTGACGGGCAGGCGGCGTTCCTGGGAGAGGTACGCCCAGGCGTCCTCGTGCGCCGGGATGACGAATTCGGGCGCCACGTCGAGCCGGTCGGCGAGCGCCTCGATGAAGCACCGGGCGACGTCCGGGTCGAGCCGGCCCGGCAGCGAATCGTCGCCGATCAGCTTGTCGTCGTGCCAGATCGGCACACCGTCGTTGCGCCAGATGACGCTCAATGCCCAGCGCGGCAGCGGCTCGCCCGGGTACCATTTGCCCTGGCCGAAATGCAGGACGGCGCCGGGCGCGAAGCGCGCCTTCAAGCGTCGGGCGAGATTGCCGGCCAGCCGCCGCTTGGTCGGCCCCAGCGCCGACACGGTCCATTCCGCACCATCCATGTCGTCGATCGACACGAACGTCGGCTCGCCGCCCATGGTGAGGCGCACGTCGCCAGCTTCGAGCTCCCGGTCGATTTGCTCGCCCAGCCGGTCTATCGCCTGCCACTGCTCGTCCGTATAGGGCTTCGTCACCCGCGGCGTCTCGAGGATGCGCTTCACCGACATCTCGAAGGCGAAGTCGACCTCGGCCTTGTCGACGGCGCCGGTGATGGGGGCTGCCGAGCTTGGGTCGGGCGAACAGGCAAGCGGGATATGGCCTTCGCCGGCAAGCAGGCCCGAGGTCGGGTCGAAGCCGATCCAGCCCGCGCCTGGCAAATAGACCTCGGCCCAGGCGTGCAGGTCGGTGAAGTCGGCCTCGGTGCCCGACGGGCCGTCCAAGGACTTCTGGTCGGGTGCCAGCTGGATCAGGTAGCCGGATGCGAAGCGCGCGGCGATGCCCAGATGGCGGCAGACCTGGACCATGAGCCAGGCGGAATCGCGGCACGAACCCTTGGCCGTGGCCAGCGTCTCGTCGCAGCTCTGGATGCCCGGCTCCATGCGGATGATGTAGCCGACCTTGCGCTGGATCAGCCGGTTGATCGAGACCAGGAAATCGATGGTCGGCGTCTGGTCGCGCGGAATCTCGTCGAGCAGGTCGAGCAGCAGCGGCCCGGCAAGGCCCGTCTCGAGATAGGGCCTGAGATCGCGCGCCAGATCCTGCTCATAGGTGAAAGGATAGTGGCGTGCGCTCTCTTCGAGGAAGAAGTCGAACGGGTTGTAGACCGCCATCTCGGCGATCAGGTCGACCTCGATCTCGAACAGCCGGGTCTTGTCGGGAAAGACGAGGCGCGCCAGATGGTTGGATTGCGGATCCTGCTGCCAGTTGATGAAATGCAGGGCCGGCGTCACCTTCAGCGAATAGGCGAGGATCCGGGTGCGGCAATGCGGTGCGGGCCTCAGCCGAACGATTTGCGGTCCGAGCGCCACCGGTCGGTCATAGCGGTAGGTGGTCTTGTGATGGAGGGCGACATGGATGGTCATCGGTCGTCCGTTCGTTCCCTGGCGGCTCGGAAGGAGCCGATTTTAGGCTAGCAGCCATGGGCCTGGATCGGAACAGCCCTACGGGCCGCCCGTTCGGCGCTTCTTGCACCGGATCAGAAGCATAAAGCGGGCCAGAAGGCGGCCGTGCATTACCGACGGATGCGGAATGCCGCATTTGGCGTTAGTTTAGCGCCTCATCAGCGTCGGGACCATCAGTGTCGGGACCGGGCGCCGGCCCAACGGAGGAAGTACCCAATTGCTCGAACATGTTCTGGTGCCGATCCATCGCGATGGCTGGAAATTCATCGCGATCTTCGCCGCCGTCTCCTTGGTGCTGGCGCTGATCTGGGGGCCGCTCGGTTGGATCGGTCTCATCCTGACGCTCTGGTGCGTCTATTTCTTCCGGGATCCGCCGCGCGTGACGCCGGTACGCGAAGGCCTGGTCATCTCGCCTGCCGACGGGCTCGTCGTCTCGGTCGCCGAGGTGCCGCCGCCGGCCGAGCTCGACATGGGGACTGAGCCGATGACGCGGATCGGTATCTTCCTCAATGTGTTCGATGTGCACATCAACCGGGCACCGGTGCCCGGAACGGTGGCGAAGATGCACTACCACAAGGGCCAGTTCCTCAATGCGAGCTTCGACAAGGCGTCGGACCTGAACGAGCGGAACGCGATCCGCATCACCACGGCCGAGGGCGTCGACATCGCCGTTGTGCAGATCGCGGGCCTGGTCGCCCGCCGCATCGTCACCTGGGTCCATGTCGGCGACCAGGTCCAGGCCGGCGAGCGCTTCGGCCTCATCCGCTTCGGCAGCCGGACCGATCTCTATGTGCCGCGGAGCTGGGCGGTGCATGCGATCGAGGGGCAGCGCGTCGTCGGCGGCGAAACGGTGCTGGCCGACGCGACCTCGGTCGAGCCGAAACGTGTGGGTTCCGTCAGATGATCCGACCAAACCAACGACCCCAGGGTCCGCGCCGCCGCCGGGTGCGCATGCGGCCGATCGGCGGCCTGTCGATCAATCGCATGATCCCGAACATGCTGACGCTGCTGGCACTGTGCGCCGGGATGACGGCGATCCGCTTCGCCGTCGCCGGCAAGTTCGAACAGGGCGTGAGCGCGATCCTGATCGCGGGCGTGCTCGACGGGCTTGACGGCCGCATCGCCCGTCTCTTGAAAAGCACGTCGAGCTTCGGCGCGCAGCTCGACAGCCTGTCCGACTTCATCTCGTTTGGCGTGGCACCGGCCGTGCTGCTCTATGTCTGGACGATGCAGTCGATCGGCAGCCCCGGCTGGGCCGTCGCCTGCCTGTTTGCAGTGTGCATGTCGCTTCGCCTCGCGCGGTTCAATACGCAACTGGGCCTGCCCGATCCGCCGCCCTATGCCTATAATTTCTTCACCGGCGTGCCCGCGCCGGCGGCGGCCGGCCTGTCGCTGATGCCGGTCGTGGCGAACTTCGAATTCGGCGCCGACTTCCTGCGGTCGCCCTATCTGATCGCCGCCACGACGGCGATCATCTCAGGCCTGATGGTCAGCCGCGTGCCGACCTTCTCGTTCAAGCGCTTCCGCATCCCGCATGATTACGTGGTGCCGGTCATGCTCGGCATCGGCGCCTTTGCCGCGTTCTTGGCAGCGGAGCCGTGGGAGACGCTCTTGGTGCTGGGCCTGATCTATCTGGGGCTCATCCCGCTCTCGGTGCGCTCCTACCGCCGTCTCAAGCGCGCGGCGGAGGAGATCCGGGCCGGGCGTGGCGACGGCGGAGCCGTGCTGCGCGCCGTCGATGGAGGCGCACAGCAGGGTTGATCCGAGGTGCCCTGTCAAAAATCCGTCACCGAGAAGCGGCAGTCTCGCGATGCCTCGTTCCCGAGGCTCACGAGCGGGGGAGCAAGATGCAGTTCATTGATCGTCGGCGGGTGATGCGCCAGGGTGCCGGAATTCTGATCGCGGGGCTGATGGCGGGAGCCGGTTTTGCGAGCGGGACGGCCGTGGCGGCGTCGGGCAAGCTCGTGCTCTATACCTCGCAGCCGGACAAGATCGCAGCCGAGACGATCGCCGGTTTCAACAAGCACGAGCCTCAGGTCGAGGTCGAGATCTTCCGCTCGGGCACGACCGAGATCATGAACAAGATCGAGGCCGAACTGGTCGGCGGTGCGCCGCATGCCGACGTGCTGTTCATCGCCGACGCTGTCTCGATGGAGCAGCTCAAGGCCGACGGTCGGCTCGCTGCCTATCCCGGCGCCGACCTGCGGGCGTTTCCGGCCGGCACCTATGATCCCGACAAGACCTATTTCGGCACGAAGCTGATCACGACCGGCATCATCTACAACACCGCGGCACCGTTCAAGCCGGCCTCCTGGAAGGACCTGCTGAAGCCGGAGGCGAAGGGCCAGGTCGTGCTGCCGAGCCCGCTCTATTCCGGTGCTGCCGCGATCCATATGGCGGCGATCGAGGCGATGCCGTCGCTCGGCACCAGCTACTACATGCAGCTTGCCGCCAACGGCGCCGACGCCGCCAAGGGCAATGGCGCCGTGGTCACTGCGGTTGCCGGCGGCCAGAAGATGTACGGCATGATCGTCGAGTTCATGGCCTTGAACGCCAAGGTTAAGGGCTCGCCGGTCGATTTCGTGTTCCCGTCCGAAGGGGTCTCGGCGGTGACCGAGCCGGTCGCGATCCTCAAGACCGCGCATAATCCCGAGGCCGCGCGGGCGTTCGTCGATTTCATCCTGTCCAAGGAAGGGCAGGAGCTGGCGGTCGCGCAGGGCTTCCTGCCGGCACGCACGGACGTGGCGCCGCCGGCGGGCTTCCCGAAGCCCGCCGACCTCCGCATCATGCCGGTCGATCTCGCCAAGACCGCGGCCGACGCCGACCTGCTGAAGCGCCAGTTCAGCGACCTGTTCGGCGGATGAGCACGGAGGCGATGCCCGGAACAGGATCGGGGCGGCCGGGATCGGGGCGAAGACGGTCGATCGCCGCCGAGCAGTCCCTGTTCTGGGCGTTGGCCGCCCTCCTTTGCCTGATCGCGATCTTTCCCGTGCTGCGCCTCCTCGTCGAGGGCGCCATGCCCCAGGGCAAGCTTGGCCTCGGCGCCCTCGACCGGGTGCTGAGCGACCCGGCTACCTGGACCGCGTTCGGTCACACGCTCTGGGTCAGCCTCGCCGCCATGGCGATCTCGGGCCTGATCGGCGGCGCCATGGCGCTCGTCGTGGCGCTGGGCGACCTGCCGGCACGGCGCACGCTCGTGTTCGGCTTCACCATGCTGCTGATCGTGCCGTCGCAGATCACGACCATCGCCTGGATCGAGCTCCTGGGGCCGTCGAGCGTGCTCCTGAAGCTCTTTGGTCTGGCGCCGGCACCAGGTGCCCGGCACCCGCTCTATTCCGCGACCGGCATCACGCTCCTGCTCGGCCTCGAGCACGCACCGCTCGTGTTCCTCAGCCTGCGCCCGGCGCTGCGCGTGCTGCCGGGCGACCTGATCGAGGCGGCGCGTGCGGCGGGCGCCCGGCCGATGCGCGTGGTCCGCACCGTGGTCCTGCCGCTCGTGGCGCCGAGCCTGATCGCCGGCATGGCGCTCGCCTTCGTCTCGACCATCGGCAATTTCGGCACACCGGCGCTGCTCGGCATTCCGGCGCGCTTCCCGATGCTGACGACGCTCATCTATCAGCGCCTGTCCGGCTTCGGGCCGCGCGTGCTGTCGGAGGTTGCGGCGCTGTCCCTGCTGCTGGGCGTGCTTGCGGCGGGCGGCGTGCTCGTCGAAGCCTGGCTCGCCGGCCGGCGCGACGTGCGGGTCGAGGGCACGGCGTCATCGATCCACCTGCCGCTCGGCCGGTGGCGCCCGGTCGCGGTGGCCGCTGCCTGGGGCTTCCTGGCACTGACCCTGCTGATGCCGCTCCTGGCGCTGCTCGCGACTGCGCTCGTCGCGGCCTATGGCCAGCCGCTCGGGCCTGCGACCGCGACACTCGAGAATTTTCGCTTCGTCCTCTTCGACGATCCGGCAGCCGGGCGGGCCATCATCGACAGCCTGGGGCTTGCTGCTGCTGCGGCGGCGATCCTGTTTTTGGTCGCAGTCCCGGTCGCCTATTTCGCGGTCTGGCGCGGGCGGCGTCTGATGCGTCTCTTGGTGCTGGCGGCGGAGCTCTCCTACGCGCTGCCGGGCGTGGTGCTCGCCATCGCGGCGATCCTGATCTTCATACGTCCGGTCTTGGGCCTGACGCTCTACAACACGCTCGGCATCATCTTGATCGCCTATCTCGCACGCTTCTTCACGCTCGCCCAGCGGCCGGTCGCGGCCGCGTTCCGGCAGCTCGACTTCCGCCTCGAGGAGGCGGCACAGATGTCGGGTGCCGGCTTCGTCCGGCGCGTCATGACGGTGGCGCTGCCGCTCGTGGCGCCGGCCGCGGCCGCAGGCGGGCTCCTCGTGTTCCTGACCGCGTTCAACGAGCTCACCGTCTCGGCGCTGCTCTGGTCGGCCGGGCACGAGACCTTGGGCGTCGTCGTCTTCAGCCTGGAGCAGGCCGGCGAGAACACCGTTGCAGCGGCACTTGCCAGCCTGACGGTCGTGGCGACGGTCGGCCTGATGGCGCTCGCCTCGTTCTTGACCCGTCATCTCGCGACGCCGGTATTGCCATGGCAGGCCTGATCCTTCGTACCGTGACCAAGCGCTTTGCCGACGCTGCGGCGCCGGCGGTCGATGCTGTTTCGCTCGACGTCGCCCATGGCGAGTTCCTGGCGATCCTCGGGCCATCCGGCTGCGGCAAGACTACGCTGCTCCGCCTGGTCGCCGGCTTCGAGCGACCGGGTGCCGGCGAGATCCGGCTCGGCGACCGGCTGGTGGCGGACGGCCGCACCCATGTCCCGCCGGAGGACCGGCACGTCGGCATTGTGTTCCAGAGCTATGCGCTCTGGCCGCATATGACCGTGGGCGAGAATGTCGGCTATCCGCTCCGCACGCGCGGCGTTCGGGGCGCCGAGTACAGATCACGCGTCGCAGCGGCGCTCGATGTGGTCGGCCTCGGCAGCGCCGTCGACCGCCGGCCGGCCTCGCTCTCGGGTGGCCAGCGCCAGCGGGTGGCGCTCGCCCGCTGCCTCGCCATGGCGCCGGACCTGGTCCTGCTCGACGAGCCCTTGGCCAATCTCGACGTGCACCTGAAGGCGAGCCTCTTGGACGAGTTCCAGGAGTTCCGTGCCCGCACCGGCGCCACCATGCTCTACATCACCCACGACCAGAGCGAGGCGATGGCGCTCGCCGACCGGATCGCCGTGATGAACCAAGGCCGGGTGGAGCAGGTGGCGGCGCCCGAGACGCTCTATCACGCGCCGGCGACCGCGTTCGTCGCCGACTTCATCGGCCGGGGCGGCGTGGTGGCGGCGACCGTGCCGCAGCGCGCGGACCAGGGGCGGGCGCTGATCGAGATCGCCGGTCATCGGGCATTCGTGCGGGCGGTGCCGGAACAGGCGGCCGGGCGCGCGCTTGTATGCCTCCGGCCCGAAGACCTGGCCCTCGCCGACGACGGCCTGCCCGCGCGCTGCCGCCGCGCCCGCTACCAGGGCGGCGAATGGCTGGTCGACGTCACGGTCGAGGGACAGGAGGGACGGCCGCTGCAGCTCCTGGCGAAGCCAGGCACGGTACCGGAGCCGGGGACGCCGGTGCGCGTGCGGATCAGTGACGGCTGGGTCATTCCGGGGTAGAAGATATCGGCATGAACACGCAAAACTAGTGGGATCGGGATGCACCTTCCGAGCAAACTTCTTCTGCCGCTCGCCAGCGCGCTCTATCTGTCGGCCTGTGCCGCGCCGACGCCATCTCCGCCGTCTGCCGCGCCCTCGGCGCGACCAATCTCTCTACGTTATCCCGTGCCGATGCTGGAAAAGGGTGTAGAGGGCAATGTCGAAGTTCTGTGCGATATCAGTGCAGAAGGAAACACCGAAGGCTGCATCGTCAATATGATCGATGGTTCACGACTATTCGGCGATGCTGCTCTGGAATTCGTCCGGGCGGCTAAATATCGGCCGGCCATGCGGGACGGCACGCCCGTCCCTGAAATAGCTCACACCTTCACCATTCGCTTCGATTTGGCCGACGACCTGCCTGTTCAGAGGGGTAATTTGCTGCGATCGGGGTGGGCAATATGCGCGACGCTGGGCAGCCATCCGAACGATCCGGTCGCTCTAGATAATTGCAGTAAGGCGATCGATTGGCCGGACGCCCCAACCGCCATAAAGGGTGCCGCCTATGAAGTGCGAGCTCAGGCCTACGTCAAACAGAAACAATTCGAGCAGGCAATCCACGACTACACCAATGCAATAGCAAGCGGCGCATTCACGCCTGAGACGTTCCGCCAGCGCGGCCTGTCATATCTCGCCCTCAAGAACTACCCCAAGGCGCGGGCAGATTTTGATACGGCGCTTCAGGGAATGCCCAGCAGCTTCGCCGTGCTGAAGAATCGGAGCGAAACCGATGTCGGTCTCGCGGACTTCGTTGCGACGCGGCAGGATACCACTGCCGCTATTGCGATCGTGCCTGACGATCCGTCGCTCTACATTCGACGGGCAACAGCGGCGCGAGCCGCTGGCGATATGGCGCCTGCTCTTGCCGACCTGAACGAGGCGCTTCGTATCAACCCTACTGAAGTACCGGCCCTTGCCGAGCGGTGTTTGCTTTTGCGACAAATGGGTCGAACGAATGAAGCGGACGCTGATTGTACGAAGGTCGAGACGCTCGATCCCAAACATAAGGCGAGAGCAGCGAGCTGAATTGCGTCAGGGGTAGGCCTCTTTCCTACCCCTGCTCCCTAGTCGCCGAGAATTTCACGTCCGGCCAGTCCTGCTGGGTGCGGTTCAGTTCCCAGCTGTTGCGGGCCATGAACACGGGGGCGCCGTCGTGGTCTTCGGCCAGGCTGCCGCGCACCTCGTCGAGGAAGCGCTTCATCAGGGTCTTGTCGTCGGCGCTCACCCAGCGGGCGGTCTCGTAGGGCGCCTGCTCGAAATGCATCTTGAGGTCGTATTCGGCCCGGATGCGCTCGGCCAGCACGTCGATCTGCAGCTGGCCCACGACGCCGACGATCCAGTCGGTGCCGATGAGCGGCTTGAACACGCGGGTGACACCCTCGTCGGCCATCTGTTCCAAGGCACGCTTCAGGTGCTTCGATTTCATCGGGTCGTCGAGCCGGACGCGGCGCAGGATCTCGGGTGCGAAGTTCGGGATGCCGGTGACCTTGAGCTCCTCGCCCTCGGTCAGCGTGTCGCCGATCCGGAGCGTGCCGTGGTTCGGAATGCCGAGGATGTCGCCGGGCCAGGCCTCCTCGGCCAGGTTGCGGTCCTGGGCCAGGAAGAACATCGGGTTCTGCACCGCCATCATGCGGCCGGTGCGCACATGCTTCAGCTTCATGCCGCGCTGGAAGCGGCCCGAGCAAAGGCGCACGAAGGCGACACGGTCGCGGTGCTGCGGGTCCATGTTGGCCTGGACCTTGAAGACGAAGCCCGCGACCTTGGTCTCGGTCGGCGCGATCGCCCTGGGTTCAGCCGGCTGCGGGCGCGGCGGCGGCGCCAGCTCGGCGACACCGCCCAAGAGCTCGCGCACGCCGAAATTATTGATGGCGCTGCCGAAGAACACCGGCGTCAGGTGGCCGGCGCGATAGCTCTCGACGTCGAACGGCGGGCAGAGGCCGCGCACCATCTCGACCTCTTCGGTGAGCTTTGCCAGCGCATGAGCCGGCAAGAGCTCCGCGAGCTTCGGGTCGTCGAGCCCCGAGCAGCGCACGGCCTCGGTCACGCGCGCGCCCTCGCCGCGATCGAACAGGAGGAGCGTGTCGTTCAGGATGTCGTAGGTGCCGAGGAAGTCGCGGCCCATGCCGATCGGCCAGGTCGCGGGCGTGACATCGAGCGCCAGCTGTTCTTCGATCTCGCTCATGAGATCGAACGGATCACGCGCCTCGCGGTCCATCTTGTTGACGAAGGTGATGATCGGCACGTCGCGGAGCCGGCAGACCTCGAACAGCTTGCGCGTCTGGGTCTCGATGCCCTTGGCGGCGTCGATCACCATGACGGCGCTGTCGACTGCGGTCAGCGTGCGGTAGGTGTCCTCGCTGAAGTCCTGGTGGCCCGGCGTGTCGAGCAGATTGTAGGTCAGCCCGTCATAGACGAAGGTCATGACGGCCGACGAGACCGAGATGCCGCGCTCGCGCTCGACCGCCATCCAGTCCGACCGCACGCGCCGGCTGTCGCCGCGTGCCTTGACCTCGC
The DNA here is from genome assembly GCF_014643535.1 of Aliidongia dinghuensis. Taxonomy (NCBI): domain Bacteria; kingdom Pseudomonadati; phylum Pseudomonadota; class Alphaproteobacteria; order Rhodospirillales; family Dongiaceae; genus Aliidongia; species Aliidongia dinghuensis. The sequence continues at coordinate 163,300 of NZ_BMJQ01000007.1, forward strand.
CCGCCATCTGGATGGCGCCGCCGAACAGCAGCAGCTTTTCGGTCAAGGTCGTCTTGCCGGCGTCCGGATGCGAGATGATGGCGAAAGTCCGTCGGTTGGCGACGTGGCGATCGGCGACGGGGGCGGAAAGCGCGCTCATGGCCGCGCTTCTACCACAGGAGCCTCAGCACGCCATCATCAATGCAAGCAGAGGGGGCCTGCGACAGGATGTGCCGATCGCGTTGATGTCACGGGTCCTGTATAAACAACTGCGTGCGGCAACCTTGCTGCATCAATGACTTGAACCGAAGAGGGGAGTGGGCGAATGAAGATCCGATTCCAAGTCGGCATGGCCGCCATGGCGCTGGCGCTCGCGGCATTCGCCGCCGCACCGTCGGCCGAGGCCAAGACCACCACTTACCGCGTCGTGCTGAATGGCAAGAGCGAGACGCCGCCCAACACGACCAAGGGCACCGGTACCGGCACCGTCAAATATGACGACGCAACCAAGGAACTGAGCTGGAACATCAAGTATTCTGGCCTGACGGGCGACGCGAAGGCGGCCCATTTCCACGGCCCTGCCAAGCCGGGCGTTGCCGCCGGCGTCATGGTGCCGGCTTTCATGAAGGGCGAAGCCCTCATCAGCCCGATCATCGGGTCGGCGACGCTCACGGATGACCAGGCGACGGCGCTGACCGGCGGGCAGATGTATTTCAACATCCACACCCAGGCCAACCCGGAGGGCGAGATCCGCGGCCAGGTCGTGAAGGCCGGCGGCATGAAGATGCCGAAGAAGAAGGACGCTGCTCCGAAGACGGACGCGGCACCGAAGCAGTAACGGCAGCGCTGGGGCGGGGGCCAGTCTCCCGCCTCGTTTCGCGCGGATCCGCAACAGCGCGTTGCGCTGCTGCGGACGCGTAGACAAGTCCGGCGGCCCAGCATAGAGATAGGGAAAATCCACTCGAGGGGCTTCGAGAACGTATGGGCATTGGTTTCGACGGCATGTCGCGCCGGTCTTTCGGCCGGGTGATGCTCGGTACGGCAGCCGCCGGTCTTTCCGGCTTCGGCCCTTTCGCATCGGCCGAGGCTGCCGGGTTCGAACCGGCGCTCATCTATGACTACGGCGGCAAGTTCGACCGCTCCTTCAACCAGGCGGCCTACGACGGCGCCGAGCGGTTCAAGAAGGAAACCGGGCTCGCCTATCGCGAATTCGAGATCACCAACGAGAACCAGCGCGAGCAGTCGATGCTGCAGCTGGCGAAGCGCGGCGCCAGCTTGATCATCGGCGTCGGCTTCGGGCATCAGGCGGCGATGACCAAGGTTGCTGCGCAATATCCGAAGGCGCGCTTCACGATCATCGACGCGGTAGTCGATCAGCCGAACGTGCAGTCGATCGTGTTCCGCGAGCAGGAATGCTGCTTCCTTATCGGCATGATTGCCGCCCTCACCTCGAAGACCGGCAAGATCGGCTTTGTCGGCGGCATGGATGTGCCGCTCATCCGCCGCTTCGCCGCGGGCTATGCCCAGGGTGCCAAGTTTGCGAAGGCGGACATCGAGGTGTTCCAGACCATGACCGGCACGACGGTCTCGGCCTGGAACGATCCGGCGCGCGGCAGCGAGCTCGCGCGCAGCCAGTTCGACCGCGGCGCCGACGTGGTCTTCGCGGCGGCCGGTGCCACGGGCCTGGGCGTGCTGCAGGCGGCGGCCGACGCCAAGAAATTCTCGATCGGCTGCGATTCTAATCAGAACCCGCTGCATCCGGGCTCGGTCCTGACCTCGATGGTGAAGCGGGTCGACGTCGCGACCTACAACGCGATGATGGCCGCCAAGGACGACAAGTGGCAGCCCGGCACGCTCTCGCTCGGCCTCAAGGAGGACGGGCTCGACTATGCGATCGACGACAACAATCGGGCGCTGATTTCACCGGAAGTGAAGGCGCGCGTCGACCAGGCCAAGGCCGACATCATCGCCGGCAAGATCGTTCCGACCGACGTCGCGGCTCAATAACTTGATCGACGGGAAGTTGGTCGACGAGGCCGGGGCGGCGCCGGCGGTTGCGTTCGACCGGATCACCAAGCGGTTCGGTGCGGTCGTCGCCAACAATGGCGTGAGCTTCGACATCGCGGCCGGTACGATCCACGGCATCATCGGCGAGAATGGCGCCGGCAAGTCGACGCTGATGAGCATCCTCTACGGCTATTACCAGGCCGACGGCGGCGAGATCCGCCTCGGCGGTGCGCCTGCGCGCATCCAGAGCTCGGCCGACGCGATCCGGCTCGGCATCGGCATGGTCCATCAGCATTTCGTGCTGGTCGAGCCGTTCACCGTGCTCGAGAACCTGGCGCTCGGCCGCGAGGGCGGGCTCGTGCTCAAGGGCGGGCTCGACCAGGCGCGGGCGGCGGCGCAGGCGATCGAGGCGGCTTACGGCCTCGCGGTCGACCTCGATGCGCGCGTCGAGGACCTGCCGGTGGGATCGCGCCAGCGGGTCGAGATCCTGAAGGCGCTCTATCGCGGCGCCGAGATCCTGATCCTGGACGAGCCGACCGGCGTCTTGACGCCCGACGAGGCGCTGCAGCTGTTCCAGATCCTCCGGCGCCTGAAGTCCGAAGGAAAGACGGTGCTGCTCATCACCCACAAGCTCAAGGAGATCATGGCGGTGACCGACCGGGTCACCGTCATGCGCGCCGGCCGGGTCGTGGGCGATGTCGCGACCGCCGAGACGAACGAGGCGGACCTGGCCGAGCGCATGGTCGGCCGCAAGCTCGCGGCCCTGCCCGAGCCGCTCGCGGTGGTGCCGGGCGAGCCCGTCCTCTCTGCCGAGGGGCTCCGCGTCCGCGATGCGGCCGGCGTCGAGCGGGTGCGCGGTGTGGATCTGGCGCTTCGGCCGGGCGAGATCGTCGGCATCGCCGGCGTTTCCGGCAACGGCCAGTCGGAACTGATGGCGGGCTTGGCCGGCCTGGCGCCGCTCGCCGGCGGCCGGCTCACCTGGGCGGGCGCCCCGGTGCCGACCGCGGACACGGCGACCGCGCTGCGCCGGCTTGGCCTCGGCCATATTCCGGAGGACCGGCACAAGGACGGCATGGTGGGCGCGTTCGAGGCCTGGGAGAACTCGATCCTGGGATATCACCGCGATCCCGGCCATGCGCGCGGCCCCTGGCTGCTCGAACGCGCGGTCAAGGCGATGACGCGCCAGCGCATGGCGGACTACGACGTCCGGCCGCGCGACGAGCGGCTCCGGACAGCCGCCTTCTCCGGCGGCAACCAGCAGAAGCTCATCTGCGCGCGTGAGATGGCGCGGGGACCCAAGGTGCTGCTGGTCGGGCAGCCGACGCGCGGCGTCGATGTCGGCGCCATCGAGCAGATCCATGCACGGCTCCGCGCACTCAAGGCGGCGGGCACGGCCATCCTGCTCGTCTCGGTCGAGCTCGACGAAATCCTGGCGCTTGCGGACCGCATCCTGGTCATGGTCGACGGCCGCTTCACCGGCGAGCTGCGCTCAACCGACGCGACGGAGCGGGCGCTGGGCCTGCTGATGGCCGGCGTGCAGGGCGAGGCGGCGTGATGCGGCGCGATCTGCCAGTGCTGGTCGACTATCTGCTGATCCCGGCGCTCAACCTGGCGCTCGCCTTCCTGGTCGGCGCCGTCGTGCTGGCATTGATCGGTGTCTCGCCGTCGGACGCACTCGGCACGCTGCTCGATGGCGCCTTCGGGTCCCTGGACGGGCTCGGCTACACGCTCTATTACGCGACCACCTTCATCTTCACCGGCCTCGCGGTCGCCATTCCCTATCAGGCCGGCCTGTTCAACATCGGCGGCGAGGGCCAGGCGACGCTCGGCGGGCTCGGTGTCACGCTGGTCTGCCAGGCCATGGGCGGCTATCCGCTGTGGCTGACCTTGCCGCTCGCGATCCTCGTCGCCGCCCTGTTCGGTGCCGGCTGGGCGGCGGTGCCGGCGGTGCTTCAGGTCAAGCGCGGCAGCCATATCGTCATCACGACGATCATGTTCAATTTCCTGGCCGCCGCCTTCATGACCTACCTGCTGATCGACATGCTGCGCGCACCGGGCGACCCCTCGCCCGAGACGGGTGCCTTCCCGGCGTCGACGGCGCTGCCCTATGCCCATGAATGGGCACAGCACCTGGGGCTCGCCATGGAGGAATCGCCGCTCAACCTGAGCTTCCTCGTGGCGCTCGCCGTGGCCTTCCTCGCCTGGCTGTTCATCCGCCGTACGCGCTGGGGCTATGAGATCCGCGCGACCGGCCATAATCCGTCGGCCGCCGCCTATGCGGCGATCCCGGTCGGCCGGGTGACGGTGCTGGCGGTCTGCCTCGGCGGCGCCTGCGCCGGCCTCGTCGGCATCAACGAGGTCATGGGCGTGCTGCATCGCCTGGTGCTGGGCTTCACCGCCGGTGCCGGCATCGTCGGCATCGCCGTGGCGCTCATGGGCCGCAACCACCCGTTCGGCATCGTGCTGGCCGCGATCCTGTTCGGGGCGCTCTACCAGGGCGGCGCCGAGCTCGCGTTCGACTATCCGCAGGTCACGCGCGACATCATCGTGGTGATGGACGGGCTCGTCATCCTGTTCTGCGGCGCGCTCGAGAACATGCTGCGGGCGCCGGTGACGAGGGCGTGGCAGCGCTGGCGCGCGGTGCCGGCATGAGCCTCGTCGACATCCTGTCGGTCCTGGCCGCGACCATCCGGCTCGCCACACCGCTGGTGCTGGCGACGCTCGGCGGCTTGTTCTCGGAGCGGGCCGGCGTGGTGGCGCTCGGCCTCGAGGGCATGATGCTGGCCTCTGCCTTCGCGTCCGCCTGCATCGCCTCGATCAGCGGCTCGCCGTGGCTCGCGCTCGCGGCGGGCATGAGCATCGCCATGCTGCTGTCGCTCGTTCATGGCTTTGCCGCGATCACCCAGCGCGGCGACCAGGTCGTCTCCGGCATGGCGCTCAACATCCTGGTCGCGGGCTTGTGCCCGAGCCTCGGCCTCGCCTGGTTCCACCAGGGCGGCCAGACGCCGGCCTTGGGCCACGACATGCGCTTTATGCCGATCACGCTGCCGCTGGCCGATACGCTCGCCGGCGTACCGGTGCTGGGACCGGTCTGGAACAACCTGATCGGCGGCCATAACCTGATCGTCTATCTGGCGGCCGTGCTGCTGCCGGCCTCGGCTTGGCTGCTCTATCGCACCTCGTTCGGCCTCCGTATCCGCGCGGTCGGCGAGAACCCGCACGCGGTCGACGCGGCCGGCCTGTCGGTCGCCGGGTTGCGCTACGGCGCGCTCGCCTTGAGCGGCCTCTTGGTCGGGCTGGCGGGTGCCGACCTGTCGATTGCCGAGGGGGCGGGCTTCGGCCGCGACATGACGGCCGGGCGCGGCTATGTGGCGCTTGCGGCGCTCATCTTCGGCAAATGGCGGCCGGTGCCGGCGTTCGGCGCCTGCCTGCTGTTCGCCTTCTGCGACGCGCTGCAGGTGCGGCTGCAGGGCGTGGCGCTGCCGCTGGTCGGCGTGGTGCCGGTGCAATTCGTCGAGGCGCTACCCTATCTCTTGACCGTATTGCTGTTGGCGGGCTTCGTTGGTGCGGCGCGCGCGCCGCGCGCGATCGGCCTGCCGTTCGTCAAGACGCGGTGATGAGGATGGCAACCCAGGATCTGCTGCAGGCGGCGCTCACGGCCCAGGCCCGCGCTCATGCGCCCTATTCCGGCTTCAAGGTCGGGGCCGCACTCCGCGCCGCGGACGGCACGATCCATGCCGGATGCAACGTCGAGAACGCGGCCTTTCCGCAGGGCCAGTGCGCCGAGGCGACGGCGATCGGCGTGATGGTCGCGGCCGGCGGCACCGCCATCACTGAGATTCTGGTCGTGGCCGATGGGCCGGAAACGGTGACGCCCTGCGGCGGCTGCCGCCAGCGCCTCGTCGAGTTCGCCGATCCCGCGACGCCCGTGCATCTTGCTGGGCCCGAGGGCGTGCGCGCGACGGTCAGTCTGGGCGAACTGCTGCCGCGCGCCTTCGGCTGGCGCCAAGTCAAACCCGAGAGCAAGCCATGAGCATCGAAGACGCCGTCCATAACATCGGCGAGCGCCGGCCGGGCTTCCGGCCGCGCGTCGCCTTCGTCCTGGGCTCGGGCCTGGGCCAGGTTGCCGAGCGGATCGAGGCGCCGACTCGGATCTCCTATGCCGAGCTGCCGGGCTTCCCGGTGCCGACCGTTGCGGGCCATGCCGGCTCGCTCGTGCTGGGCCGCCTCGCAGGCGTCGATGTCCTGTGCCTGAACGGCCGCGTCCATGCCTATGAGGGTGGCGATGGGGCCGAGCGCCTCAAGGTGCTGGTGCGCACGGTGAAGCAGTCGGGCGCTGAGGTTCTGGTGCTGACCAATGCCGCGGGCTCGCTCCGCCCCGAAGTCGGTCCCGGCAGTCTGGTGCTGATCCGCGACCATATCAACATGCTGGGCTTCAACCCGCTGCAAGGGCCGAACGACGAGGCCTGGGGCCCGCGCTTCTTCTCCATGCGCGACGCCTACGACCCGGCGCTCGCCGCGCGCTTCCACGAGGCGGCCAGGGCGGCCGGGATTGCGCTGCCCGATGGCGTGTACCTGGCCTATCCAGGCCCGAACTTCGAGACGCCGGCGGAGATTCGCGCGTTCCGCACCTTGGGTGCCGATCTCGTCGGCATGTCGACCGTGCCAGAGGTCTTGGTCGCCCGCCATTGCGGCCTTACGGTCGCGGCGCTCTCGGCCGTCACTAACCTCGCCGAAGGCATGAGCGAGGTGACGCCCAGCCACGCCGAAACCCTGGAGCAGGGCGCCAAGATCGCCCAGTCGCTCGAAAAACTGATCCTCGCCTTCCTGGAAAGCCTCAAGCATGGCGTCTGATCCGCATACAACCGCCAATCTGCGGCGCATCGCCCAGCGGCTCTTGCCGCTGATCGACCTCACCAGCTTGAACGACAGCGACGATGCCGCCGTGGTCGAGCGGCTGTGCGCCCGTGCGCGCACGCCGGCCGGCAATGTCGCCGCCGTCTGCATCCATGCACCGCATATTCCGGTTGCGAAACGAGCGTTGGTCGGCACCGATGTGCCGATCGCGACCGTGACCAATTTCCCGGCCGGCGCCGCCGATGTCGCCGCGGCCGCCGAGGAAACGGCCAAAGCCGTAGCGCTCGGCGCCGACGAGGTCGACGTGGTCTTCCCCTATGGCGCACTCATCGCCGGCGACCGCACGGTCGGGCTCGAACTGGTCAAGGCGTCGAAGGCCGCTTGCGGCGGCAAGGTGCTGCTCAAGGTCATTCTCGAGACGGGTCAGTTGAAAACGCCGCAGCTGATCCGTGCGGCCTCCGACATCGCGATCGCCGGCGGCGCCGATTTCATCAAGACCTCGACCGGCAAGACCCAGCCGGGCGCCAGCCTCGAGGCGGCCGAGGTCATGCTGGGCGCGATATCCGACGCGCGCGCCCAGCGCCGCTGGGTCGGATTCAAGGCGTCCGGCGGCGTGCGCACCGTGTCGGAGGCGCAGGCCTATCTGGCGCTCGCCGACCGCATGTTGGGCGACGGCTTCGCCAGTGCCGCCACGTTCCGGGTCGGTGCTTCGGCGCTGCTCGACGACGTGCTGATCTGCCTCGGTCTCGACGCGTGATCGCGAAGGAGCTGCTCGCCCGCAAACGCGACGGCGCCGCGCTCGCCGCTGACGAGATCGCGTTCCTGGTCGGCGGTATCACCGACGGCAGCCTGACCGAAGGCCAGGTCGCGGCCTTCGCCATGGCGGTGTGCTGCCGCGGGATGGAGCGTGCGGAACGCGTGGCGCTGACAGACGCCATGACGCGCTCCGGCCGGGTGCTCGACTGGCGCGACCTCGGCAAGCCGGTCGTCGACAAGCATTCGACCGGCGGCGTCGGCGACAAGACCAGCCTGATGTTGGCGCCGATCCTCGCGGCGGCGGGCGCGGCGGTGCCGATGATCAGCGGCCGCGGCTTGGGTCACACCGGCGGTACGCTCGACAAGCTCGACGCGATCCCCGGTTATCAGACCCGGCCGCCGCTCGACCGCATCCGCGCCGCGATGGCCGAAACCGGCGCTGCGATGGTCGGTCAGACCGATGACCTGGCGCCGGCCGACAAGCGGCTCTACGCCATCCGCGATACGACCGGGACGGTCGAATCGATACCGCTTATCACGGCATCGATCTTGTCGAAGAAGCTCGCGGCCGGGCTCCAAGGTCTGGTGCTCGACGTCAAATACGGCTCCGGCGCCTTCATGGCCCGGCCCGAGCAGGCGCGCGCGCTGGCGCAGTGCCTGGTCGAGGTCGGCGATGGCGCCGGCCTCGCGGTCACGGCGCTCTTGACCGACATGAACGAGGTGCTGGGTGACAGCGCCGGCAATGCACTCGAAGTGCTCGAGGCGGTTGAGTATCTGACCGGCGTCCGGCGTGAGCCGCGGCTCGATGCCGTCACCCGCGGGCTCGCGGTCGAGATGCTGCGGCGCGCCGGCCTGGCCGGCGATGAAGCAGAGGGTGCGGCGTGCGTCGAGCAATTACTCGCCTCGGGTGCCGCGGCCGAGACGTTCGGCCGGATGGTCGCGTCGCTCGGTGGTCCCTCTGATTTCATGGCCAAGGCGAGGGCCCATCTGCCGGCGGCGCCGGTCGTGCGACCCGTGCTGCCGGCATGGCCCGGCGTGCTTGCGGCACTCGACGCGCGCCGGGTCGGGCTCGCCGTGCTGGCGCTTGGCGGCGGACGCAATGCGCCGGCAGACCCGATCGACTATGCCGTAGGCTTCAGCCGCTGCGCCCATATCGGCGACGCTGTTGGGCCGGACCGGCCGCTGGCGCTCGTCCATGCCCGCACCGAGGCCGCGGCCCAAGTGGCGATCGCCGCGCTGCAGGCGGCCGCGGTCATCGGCGACAGGGCGCCCGCGGCCCGCCCCCTGATCCTCGATCGGCTGGAGAGCTGACATGGCCCGCGCCTTCGTGATCGTGCTCGATTCCCTCGGCATCGGCGGCGCGCCGGATGCTGACCGCTTCGGCGATGCCGGTTCCGACACGCTGGGCCACATCGCCGAGCGCGTGGCGCCGGAGCTGCCGAACCTGGCGCGGCTCGGCCTCGGTGCGGCCGCCGCGATCGCGACCGGCCGCGTGCCGCGCGGCTTCGCAACACCTGGCGCCGGTGCCGGCTTCTGGGCCGCCGCGGCCGAGGCCAGCCGCGGCAAGGACACGCCGACCGGCCATTGGGAGATCGCCGGCTGTCCGGTCCATTTCGACTGGGGCTATTTCCCGGCTGGATTCCCAAGCTTTCCGGCTGAGCTGACCGATGCGCTCATCCGCGACGGCGGTCTGCCGGGCATCCTCGGCAACAAGGCGGCCTCGGGCACGGCGATCATCGAGGAGCTGGGCGCGGAGCATATCGCGACCGGCAAGCCGATCCTCTACACCTCGGCCGACAGCGTGCTGCAGATTGCGGCGCACGAGAGCCATTTCGGGCTCGACCGGCTGCTGACCCTCTGCGAGCAGGCGCGGGTGCGGTGCGATCCCTACAATATCGGCCGGGTCATCGCCCGGCCGTTCGTGGGGGCACCCGGCAGCTTCAAACGCACGGCCAACCGGCGCGACTATGCCGTGCCGCCGCCGGCCGACACGATGCTCGACCGGCTCGCCGCCGCCGGCCGCAGCGTGATCTCGCTCGGCAAGATCGGCGACATCTTCGCCCATCGCGCCACCGGCACGATCGTCAAGGGCGAGAGCAATGCGGCTTTGATGGCGAAGAGCCTGGAGCTGGTCGCAACGGCGCCCGACGGCGGCCTTGGCTTCGTCAACCTGGTTGATTTCGACACGCTCTACGGCCATCGCCGCGACCCGGCGGGCTATGCCGGAGCCTTGGTCGAGTTCGACCGCTGGCTGCCGTCGCTCGAGGCGGCGCTCCGGCCCGGCGACCTCGTCATCCTGACCGCCGACCACGGCTGCGACCCGACCTGGACCGGCACCGACCATACGCGCGAATGCGTGCCGGTCGTGGGCTTCGGCCCCGGCATCACCGGCGGCGCCCAGGGCCTGCGCCAAAGCTTCGCCGACATCGGCGAGACAGTGCTGGTTCATCTGGGCCTGCCGGCAATCGGCACGGGGCAGGCGATCGGCCTCTAGATCAGCTGCGATTTCAACCAGTCGCGCAGCGTGACGCAGGCTTGCGTGCCGCCGAATTCCGTGACGATCGTCGTGATCGGGGCGGCTGGCTCGCTTTCTCGGGTCACGAAGTTGAGCCAGGCGATCGTGAAGCGCATGGGATCGACGCGTTTCACCTGCCCAAGGGCCCGTCCGATGCTAGCCATGGCACCGGTCGCTTGGGGCAACTGCACACTGGCCATGGTCTCGGGCTTGGTCTCGACCGCCTTCTTCACGCCGAACTTGACGGCGCTCGGTGCGCTCTTCACGCCATGCTGGACGACGGGGCCTGCCACGGCCGCGGCAGCGTAGACCGGCGCCAGCAGCGGTCCCAGCACGAGCGACGCCTGGCTGAAGACGAAATCGATATCCTGCTTCTGGATGAAGGCGTCGCAATAGAGCGACAGCTCGAAGAAATAGCGATCGGCGAACGGGTGATCCGACTTGCCGGCGAGCAGGGCTTTCTCGCGCAGCGCATCTCTCACCTCCTCGGCGATCGGACGCATCATGATGGCCGGGGCCGCGGCGCGCACGAAATAATCCAGGCTTTTCCAGGTCGTCTCTTCGCCGAGATATTTGTCGAACGTGGCGGTGCTCTTCACGTCGTTGAACGCCGCCAGCACGGGCTTCAAGAGCTCGGGTTCGGTCTTTTTCGCGGCCAGTGCGGCGGCGTGCGCAATGCGCATGCGGCCGTAGAAATTGGCACTCTGCGGCCCCTGGTCCGGTACCCGCCGCGTCACGGCCGAGGACCGGCCGCGCGTCTGCATCGCCGCTTCCTCGCGCTCCCACTCCAGCGCGCTCATCACCTGGGTTTTCATCGGCTCGGGCGGGGTCACCACGTTCGCCTGCAAGACGACGTGCCTGAAGCAATAGGGCGAACGCTTCGCAACCAGAGCATCCTGGCCGCAGCCAGCGATCTTGCATTTCGGCATGAGCGCAATCCATGAAAAGAAATGAGCGGGACGGACGGAGCGAATTGCGGCATGTGCGGAGAGGCCGGCGCCGGGAGCTCTGCGCACGATGCTGAACATTATGGTGTGGCTGGTTGAGGAACCCTTTACTGCTGGTCTGATGCCGGGGTTTCGACGCCGTGATGCCTCAGAAGCTGGGCACGCCGGGGATGTGGACATGCAGGCCGGTTTCGCGCACGGCGTCGCGCACCTTGTCCGAGGTGCGGCCCTGAAGCTCCGGCGTCTCGGAGGCGTCGCCCGGATAGGCGTCGGGCTGCGGCCGGGCCAGCTTGAAGCCGTCGAGGACGACGACGCCGAAGCCCCAGGGGGCGGCCTCGCAGGCCATGGTATGCTGCTCCGGCGGCCGGCCCTCGACCGGCAGCAGATAGGTGAGCTCGATCTGCCGTACGGGCGGCACCACTTTCAGGTCGTACTTGATCACGTCCGGCTTCGCCGCCTCGTCCCGATAGCGGTCGCCCAGCTGATAGGCGCACAGCCAGACGTCGGTCGACAGGGTCGGGCTCAGGCTCACCGTGGAGCAACCGGCGGAAGCCAGGCAGGTGAGGACCGGGAGGAGAGGGGAAAGACGCATCGGGGAAGGGCTCCGGAGGCACGCGAACGAGTTTACCCCGAACCTTTACCAGAACTCGCTCAATCGAAACGCAAATTCCTTACGCCCCGTCATCGTACACCCGTCATCGTGCGCTCGTCATCGTGCCCGGAACCGGTCACCGTTGGCGATGAGCGCTTCGCCGAGGGCGGCGGCCGGACCCAGGAGCCGCGGGCCGGCGCCGACCACGACGAATTCGGTCTCGCCCAACTCCGGCAGGCCTGAGGTGGCCGGCAGTTCGTGCAAGCCGCCGACCGCCAGGTTGCGCGACTGCGCGATGATGCCGAGACCGGCGAGTGCCGCGGCGCGCAGCCCGCTCAAGGAGCCGCTGGTGCAGGCGATGCGCCACGGCCGGCCGGCGCGCTCCAGCGCCTCGATCGCAGCCGTGCGCGTGATGCTGGGCGGCTGGAACAGGATGAGCGGCACCGGCCGGTCCGGATCGGGCCGCCACGGGTCGGCGCCGGACCAGACCAGGCGCTCGCGCCAGACGACCTGGCCGCGCGGGTCGTTGGCCCGGCGTTTCGCGAACAGCAGGTCGAGCTCGCCTGCATCGAGCTTTTCATAGAGAGCGCCGCTCAGGCCCACGGTCAGCTCCAGGTCGACCGAGGGGTGGCGGCTCTGGAACGCACGCAACACCTCGGGCAGGCGCGATAGCACGTAATCTTCCGACGCGCCGAAGCGCAACCGTCCGCGCAGCTCCGTGCCGGCGAAATAGCGCTGGGCCCGCTCATTGGCCTCGAGGATGCCCTGGGCGAAATCGACCATGGCATCGCCGTCGACCGTGAGCGTCACCGAATGGGTATCGCGCACGAACAGCCGGCGGCCGGTCTCGGCTTCGAGCTTGCGGATGTGCTGGCTCACCGTCGGCTGCTGGAATCCCAGCCGATGGCCCGCTTCGGTGAAGCTCCTGGCACGGGCGACGGCGAGGAAGCTCTTGAGCAGGACCGGGTCGTACATGGCGGTCTCCGTCATTGCGATTTGCAATGATAGTAAGTTTGCCAAGCGCAGTTCACAATGAGCGCGATCGACGCGATCTTTCGGGGGATTTCGAATCGCCGAAGGTTCGCGCCATGTCTCCAGCTGCCCTTGTCGCCCGCCTGCGCCTCGATCCCTTCACCATGGCGCTCTTGACCGTGGTTGCGACCGCGTCGCTCTTCCCGGTGCGCGGCTTCAGCGCCGACGCGCTCGGTGTCGTGACCGACATCGCGATCGGCGTCATGTTCTTCCTCTACGGCGCGCGCCTGCCGCGCGAGGCCGTGGTCGCGGGCCTGACCCACTGGCGCCTGCATCTCCTGGTGCTGCTCAGCACTTTCGTGCTGTTCCCCATCCTGGCGTTCGGCGCCAAGGTGCTGGTGCCCACATATCTCTCGAACGACCTCTATGTTGGCATCGTCTATCTGGCGGTGCTGCCCTCGACCGTGCAGTCGTCGATTGCCTTCACCTCGATCGCGCGCGGCAATGTCGCGGCGGCGATCTGCAGCGCGTCCGCCTCCAACCTGATCGGCATGGTGTTGACGCCGCTCATGGTCGGGCTGCTCTTGAGCGCCCACGGCGGCGGCCTGTCCCTGCATGCGGTCGAGGCGATCGCGGCCCAACTGTTCCTGCCGTTCGCCGCCGGCCAGGCGCTCCGGCCCTGGCTCGGCGCCTGGGCCGACCGGCGCAAGAAGGTGCTGAGCTACACCGACCGCGGCTCGATCCTGCTCGTCGTCTACGGCGCCTTCAGCGAGGCTGTGGTCGGCGGCATCTGGCACCAACTGCCGCCGGCCGATCTCCTCGTCATGGTCGCGGTCGACGCCGCACTCCTGGCGCTCGTGCTGATGATCACGACGGTCGCGAGCCGCGCCTTCGGCTTCGGCAAGGAGGATGAGATCGCCATCGTGTTCTGCGGCTCGAAGAAGAGTCTCGCGACCGGCGTGCCGATGGCGAACGTTCTGTTCGCGGGGCAAGCGGTAGGCCTCATCGTGCTGCCGCTGATGCTGTTCCACCAGATCCAGCTGATGGCTTGCGCGGCACTCGCCCGCCGCTATGCGGCAAGGGCGGACAAGGCGGCCACTGCGCCGGAACGATCGGCCGTCGCGGCTTGACACTTCCGTCGTCCCGGCGCAGGCGGGGACCCAGGATTGCCGTAAAGGCTTTCACCACCGAGCGCGTGGCTCTGGATCCCCGCCTACGCGGGGACGACGAGGTGTTGGCTCAATCCACGAAGAAATCCGGGATCAGCGGTCGGCCCGGCTCGGTGGCGTATTGCTCGAAGTCGGTCACGCCCGCTTCCTTCAGGACCTCGTCGTCGATCAGGAACTGGCCAGTCCGCGCGCGCGCGGGGCGGGTCAGGATCGCATGGGCCGCGTCGGCCATGATCTCGGGCTTGCGCGTGCAGGCATGGTCGAGGCCCGGGATCATCTTCAAGGCGGCGGTCAGGATCACGGTCCTCGGCCAGAGCGCGTTCACCGCGATGCCCTCGTCGCGGAATTCCTCGGCCATGCCCAGCACGCACAGACTCATGCCGTATTTCGCAATCGAATAGGCGACATGGTTCTTGAACCAGCGCGGCTCAAGGCTCAAGGGCGGCGACAGGGTCAGTACGTGCGGGTTCGAGGATTTCCGCAAAAACGGCAGGCAGGCGCGCGTGGTGACAAACGTGCCGCGCGTGTTGATGCCCATCATCAGGTCGAAGCGCTTCGGTTCCGTCTCGAGCGTGCCGGTCAGGCTGATGGCGCTCGCGTTGTTGATGCAGATGTCGATGCCGCCGAACGTCTCGGCCGTCTTGGCGACGGCGGCGGCGACCGCGTTCTCGTCGCGGATGTCGACCTGCAGCGGCAGCGCCTTGCCGCCGGCCGCTTCGATTTCTTCCGCTGCACTAAAGATCGTGCCGGGCAGTTTCGGGTTCGGTTCGGCCGTCTTGGCGGCGATCGCGATATTGGCGCCGTCGCGCGCCGCCTTGAGCGCGATCGCGAGGCCGATGCCGCGGCTGCCGCCGGTGATGAACAGGGTCTTGCCCTTGAGCGATGCCATGATCAGACCTCCCGTCACTTGCCGGTGAAGTGCGGCGGGCGCTTCTCGACGAAGGCCGTGACACCCTCCCGGAAATCGTCGCCCGCCGCACAGCGCGCGAAGCTCTCGGCCTCGGCTTGCAACTGGGTCTCGAGCGTGCTGTTCAAGGATTGCTGCAAGAGCCGCTTGGTGCCGGCATATGCCAGGCCCGGGCCGGCGGCCAGGCGCTGCGCGAGCTTCATGGTGGCTTGGGCGAGCTCGGCCGCCGGCACGACGCGGTTGACAAAGCCGAGGCGTTCCGCCGTCGCGGCGTCGAACCGGTCGCCCAGGAGCGCGATCTCCATCGCCTTCTTCATGCCGACGATGCGCGGCAGCCCATAGGTCGAGCCGCCGTCCGGGCTGGTGCCGATCAGGATGTAGGCGAGCGTGTAGTAGCTCTCCTCCGACGCGACGGCCAGGTCGCAGGCCATAAGCAAGCTCATGCCGAAGCCCGCGACCGCGCCATGGACCTGGGCCACGATCGGCTTCGGCATGCGACGCATTGCCGTCACGATCGGATGGATCTTGTAGACGGTCTGCTCGAAGGTCGAGCGTTTCTCCTCCTGCGGCATGGTCACGGACTGGGCGAACATCTTGATGTCGCCGCCGGCCATGAAGGCCGGGCCGTTGGAGTTCAGGATCATGACCTTGATCGTCGGGTCGTGCTCGACCTTGGGCAGGATCCGATTGAGATCCTCGATCATGGCGCCGTTCAGCGAGTTGTAGGCCTCGGGCCGATTGAAGGTGACGGTCGCGATCGGCCCGTCGATGGTCAGCAGCACGGCTTCGGACATGGCATTCTCCCTTCGATTTTCTCGTTCAATGAATGGTCGGCCGCTCGACTGAGGCGCGCGGGGCGGCGGCGAGGTCGCGCTCGGCGTCGAGCCAGGAATGGATGCCGTCGGGCAGCGGCGGCGAGGGATAGGCATAGCCGATCGCCGCCAGCATCTCGGTCATGGGCAGTGCGCGGGCGCCCTCGGTGAAGATGGCCTTGGCATAGCCCACGGCATGCGCATGGCCGTCGACGACGAACTGCTGCTCGACGAACAGCCATTTCTCGTCCCAGCCGAGCACGCGGGTAATGAGGTCGTAGCGCTGGAACGGCTTCAGCGGCCGGCGATAGCGCATGGTGACGCTGCCGAGCACGGCGCTCCAGCGCCGCTTCCACAGGATGCGCCAGAAGCCCGAGCGCAGCACCAGGTCGAGCCGTCCCAGGTCCATGAGCGTCAGGTACCGGCCGTTGTTCATGTGGATGTTGATGTCGAGGTCGTTCGGCCAGACACGGAACGACACGATCGACCGGCCGAGCGGATCGATCCGGGGCCCGAGGAGCCCCCAGATCAGCACGCGCAGCAGCCGGACGATGAGGTTCATGGGACCTCTGGCAGATGAGCGGTTGAGAGGCCCTCACCCCAACCCTCTCCCGCAAGCGGGAGAGGGAGGGACCCGCGGGAGCGGGAGGGTGAGGGTGCGTGCAGGTGCGGCGTCTCAGAACGCCGCGTCTTCCATTTCCATCAACGGCTTGGCGCCCGCCATGATCGCGGCGGCATGGGCGTTCGTCTGCGGCAGCACGCGGGTCACGTAGAAGCGTGCCGTCGCGATCTTGCCGCGATAGAAGAGCCCGTCCTCGCCGTCGACCTTGGGCAGCGAGACCTCGACCATGCGCGTCCAGAGATAGCCCACCGCGACCAGCGCGAAGAGCTGCAGGTAGTCGGTCGCGGCGGCGCCCGCCTCGTCCGGGTCCGCGAGGCCCTTCTGGGCGATGAAGGCGGTGATCTGCTGCAGCCGGGCGAAGGCCTTGGCGACCGGCAGGATGAATTCCTGCAGCTCGGGCTTCTGCGAGGCCTCCCGGATGTAGGCGTCGACCGGATGGAAGAACCGGCGCAGCAGCCGGCCCATGTGCATCGGCATCTTGCGGCCGACCAGGTCGAGCGCCTGGATGCCGTTCGTGCCTTCATAGATCTGCGCGATGCGGGCGTCGCGCACCAGCTGCTCCATGCCCCATTCGCGGATATAGCCGTGGCCGCCGAACACCTGCATGCCGGTGTTGCAGGATTCCGACCCCATGTCGGTCAGATAGGCCTTGATGATCGGCGTGATGAGCGAGACCAGATCGTCCGCCGCCTCGCGCTCGGCGGGATCGGGATGGTGCTTCGCCTTGTCGATCTCCTTGCCGATCCAGACGGCAAGCGCCCGGCCGCCTTCGACCTGGCTCTTCATGGTCAGGAGCATGCGCCGCACGTCCGGATGGACCAGGAGCGGGTCCGCGGGCTTCTCCGGATATTTGGTGCCGGTCAAGGCCCGGCCCTGCAGCCGGTCCTGGGCATAGGCGCGCGCCGACTGGTACGAGGTCTCGGCAACGCCCAGGCCCTGGATGCCGACGCCGAGCCGCGCCGTGTTCATCATGGTGAACATGGCCTTCAGGCCCTTGTGCGGCTCGCCGCACAGCCAGCCCGTGGCGCCGTCGAAATTCATGACGCAGGTCGAGGACGCCTTGATGCCCATCTTGTGCTCGATCGAGCCGCAGGCGAGGCTGTTGCGCTTCGGCCCGCCGTCGCCGTCCAGGTACTTCGGCACGATGAACAGGCTGATGCCGCGCACGCCCGGCGGCGCGTCGGGCAGCTTCGCCAGCACCAGGTGCACGATGTTCTCGGTCAGGTCATGCTCGCCGGCGGAGATGAAGATCTTGGTGCCGGTAATGGCATAGCTGCCGTCGCCGTTCGGCTCCGCCTTGGTGCGGATCAGCCCCAGATCCGTGCCGCAATGCGGCTCTGTCAGGTTCATGGTGCCGGCCCATTCGCCGGACGCAAGCTTCGGCAGGTATTTCTGCTTGAGCTCATCCGAGGCATGGGCCGCGATCGCGTTGTAGGCACCGCCCGACAGGCCCGGATACATGCCGAACGACATGTTGGTCGAGCAGATCATCTCCTCGACCAGGAAACTCAGCACATGCGGCAGGCCCTGGCCGCCGTATTCCGGATGGGCCGAGAGCGACGTCCAGCCGCCTTCGCGGAAGGCGTCGTACGCCTCCTTGAAGCCCTTGGGCGTACGGACCACGCCATTCTCGAACGTGCAGCCCTCCTCGTCGCCGGAGCGGTTGATCGGGAACAGCACGTTCTCGCAGATCTTCGACGCTTCCTCGAGCACGGCGTCGAAGATCTCCGGCGTCGCGTCTTCGAGACCCGGCCAGGAACTCACCTCCTCGACGCCGAACAGCTCGTGCAGCATGAACTTGTATTCGCGCAGCGGGGCCTTGTAGGTCGCCATCTAACTGCTCCTCAATTCCGAAGCGGCTTGCCGGTTTCGAGCATGTGCTCGATCCGCGCCAGCGTGCCGGGGGTCTTGATCAGGCTCATGAACGCTTCGCGCTCGAGCTCGGTCAGACGGTCCTCGTCGATCTCGTCGACCATGTCCGTGTCGCCGCCGGCCAGCACGCGGGCCAGCGCGCCTGCCACGACGACGTCGTGCTTGGTTGCCTTGCCCTGGCGATGGAAGTCGGCCACGGCCAGGTTGAAGCCGGCCTCGGCCGTGGGGCCCGGCAGCCGCAGCTTCTGCGGTTCCGGCGCCTTGTAGTCCTTGGCGAGCGCCAGGACCTTGGCCTTGGCATCGGCGAGCAGCCGGTCGGCATTCATGGTGATGCCGTCGGCCGGGCGGAGGATGCCCAACTCCCTGGCGTCCTCGGCCGAGCGCGAGACCTTGGCGGTCGAGATCGTCTCGAACACCTGGGCCAAGGCCGACATCGGGCCGCCCGGACGCTTCTTGTTGTTAAGCGCCCGGAGCGTCAACTCCTTGCAGCCGCCCCAGCCGGGGATGACGCCGACGCCGACCTCGACCAGGCCGATGTAGAGCTCGGCATGGGCCTGGATCGCGTCGGAATGCAAGCAGACCTCGCAGCCGCCGCCCAATGCCATGTTCTTCGGCGCCGCCACGACCGGGAAGGGCGCGAACTTCAAGGCCTTGTAGGTCGCCTGGCCGGCGGCGACACTTTCCTCGATGGTCGGCCACATGGCGATGTTGGCGGCGAAGATGGCGAGGCCCAGGTTGGCGCCGACCGAGAAGTTCGAGCCCTCGTTATAGACGACGAGCCCCTTCATGCCCTTGCCGACGATGCCGATCGCCTTCTGGATCATTGCCATGATCTCGGGGTCGATCGAATTCATCTTGCTGGTGAATTCGAGGCAGGCGACGCCGTCGCCGATGTCCCAGAGCGCGGCCGAGCCGTTCTTGGCGAGCGGTTTCGAAGCGCGCTTGATGTCTTCCAGGAGCAGCACGCCATCCGGCCGCACGACCGGCTTGTAGGCGCCGTCCACCGTCAGATACTCGAGCTTGCCGTTCTCGACGCGGTAGAAGCTCTTGCCCTTTGCCGTCAGAAGCAGGGCCGGGACCTTCTGGCCGGCAACCTCGAGCGCTTCGATCACCCGGTCGACGCCGATCCGGTCGATGAGCTCGAACGGCCCATACTTCCAGTTGTAGCCGAGCTTCATGCCGGCATCGAGCTCGGCGACCGTGTCGCAGATCTCCGGTACCAGCGAGGCGGCATAGGCGAGCGTGCCGCCGATCGCGGCCCGGGCATAGGCGCCGCCGCGGTCGTGATGGCTGAGAACCTCGGCCGGGTGCTTCAGGCTGGCGCTTTCGAGCTCCGCCTTCTGCTGCGGCCGGTATTCGCCGGTCTTGAGGTCGATCGCTTCCTTGCGCTTGCCGGCCTCGCGGTTGAGGCGATAGAAGCCGCCCTTGCCTTTGCGGCCGGTATAGCCGTCTGCGATCATGCGCTTGAAGAGTTCGGGCGTGCGATAGATCGCCTGGTAGGGATCGCTCGCCGGCAGGGTCGTCTGCAGCGACTTCGAGACATGCGGCATCAGGTCGAGGCCGACCAGGTCGATGAGGCCGAACACGCCGGTCTTGGGAATGCCGAACGGCTTGCCCATGACCGCGTCCGCCTCCTCGACGGTGAGGCCCAGGTCCATGGCCGCGTTGATTGAGGCCTGGATCCAGTAGGTGCCGATGCGGTTCGCGATGAAGCCCGGCGTGTCTTTGCAATGGACGATGCCTTTGCCGAGCTTTTCGTCGCCGAACGCCTCGACCGCCTTCACCGCGTCGGCGCGCGTCTCGGGGCCGGCGACCAGCTCGAGCAAGCGCATGTAGCGCGGCGGATTGAAGAAATGGGTGACGAGGAAGTCGCGCGCAAAGCGCTGCGGCAGCCCTTGGGTCAGGATCTTGAGCGGGATGGTCGAGGTGTTGGACGACACGATCGAGCCGTCCTTGCGCACCGCCTCGACCCGGGCATAGAGGTCGCGCTTGACCTGCGGATCCTCCAGCACGGCCTCGATGATGAGGTCGCAATCCTTGAGCAAGTCGAGATGGTCCTCGAGATTGCCCGTTGTGACGAGCTTGGCATTGCGCGGATGCATGAAGGCCGCCGGATCGGCCTTCAGGAGCTTCTGCACGGCGCCTTCGGCGATGACGCTGCGGTTCTCCGCACCCTTCGGAACGATGTCGAGCAGGACGACCGGCACGCCGGCATTGGCGATATGGGCGGCGATGCCGCTGCCCATGACGCCGGCGCCGAGGACGGCGGCTTTCTGGATGGACATGGGATGTTTCCCTTCCGCTCTATCGGCCTTAGACGGCTTCCAGGATGGTGGCGATGCCCTGACCGCCGCCGATGCACTGGGTCGAGAGCGCGTAGCGCTTGCCCTCGCGCTTCAAGAGCGAGGCAGCCTTGCCGGTGATGCGGGCGCCGGTGGCGCCCAGCGGATGGCCGAGCGCGATGGCGCCGCCGTCGAGGTTGACGCGCGAGACATCGATGCCGAGGTCGCGGATGCAGCCGATCGACTGGGACGCGAAGGCCTCATTGAGCTCGATCACGTCGATGTCGCCGATCTTGAGGCCGGCGCGGGCCAGCGCCTTCCTGGTGGCGGCCACCGGGCCGATGCCCATGATCTCCGGATCGCAGCCGGCGACCGCGATCGACTTGATGCGCGCCAGGATCGCGAGGTTGTGGGCCTTGGCATAGTCCTCGGTGCAGACCAGCGTGGCGGACGCGCCGTCGGTCAGCGGCGAGGAAGTGCCGGCCGTGACCGAACCCTTCTCGTCGAACGCCGGCTTCAGGCCGGCCAAGCCCTCGGCAGTCGTTTCCGGGCGGATGCAGCCGTCCTTGGTGACGAGGCCGCCGGGCGCCTTGATCGGCACGATCTCGGCCTCGAGCTTGCCCGCGGCTTGCGCTGCGGCGGCCTTCTTGTGGCTTTCGACCGCGAAGGCCTCCTGCTCGGCGCGGCTGATGCCGTAGCGGCTCGCCACGTTCTCGGCGGTCTGGCCCATCGACATGTAGGCGCCGGCGTAGGCCTTGGCCAGTTCCGGGTTCGGCATCGGGTTGAAGCCCATCATCGGCACGCGGGTCATGCTTTCGACGCCGGCACAGATGAAGGCGTCGCCGGCACCCATCTGGATGGCGCCCGCCGCCATGTGGATCGACTGCATCGACGAGCCGCAGAAGCGGTTGACGGTGGCACCCGCGACCGAGATCGGCAGCTTGGCGAGGAAGCTGATGAGGCGTGCCACGTTCAGGCCCTGCTCGCCCTCGGGGAAGGCGCAGCCGACGATCAGGTCCTCGATAGTCGAGGGATCGATCTTGGTGCGTTCGACCAGGCCGGCGACGACCTGGGCCGCGAGGTCGTCCGCGCGCACCCGCGTCAGATCGCCCTTCTTGGCGAAATGGAACGGCGACCGGGCGTAGCCCGCGATCACGACGGATTTCATGATGTCGGCAACTCCTCTGCGTTTCCCGTCCGCCGTTTTGCCGCGGCGGCTGTACGTTGGTTGATAGTGTTGACGAGCAGGGACTCAAGCTCGCGCAATTCGTGCAAAGTCGTCTGGAGCTCGCTCAGCTGCAATTCGAGCTCCGTGATGCGGGCGCGGCTTTTGGCCAGCGTCTGGTGCATCTGCTCCAGATGGTCGTGGTCGACGTAATAGAGATCCAGGAGCTCGCGGATGTCGCTCAAGGAAAAGCCCAGCCGCTTGCCGCGCAGGATCAGCTTGAGGCGCGCGAAGTCGCTCGGCGTATAGACGCGGTTGCCGCCGACGCGGCGCGGCGACAGCATGCCCTGGTCTTCATAGAAACGGATGGCGCGGGACGACACGCCCAGCTCGGCGGCGAGGTCGCCGATCGAGTAGACCGCCTGATGGCTGCGCTCTGCCTCGTTGGGCGGGGCGGTGGTCAGATCACCATGCTCGTTCGTGCCCATGGGGTCCTTGACGTTAACGTCAACTGGTTTCCGTTTACGTAAACTAGAGTGATGCGGGCGTCAAGAGGCGGTCGATGATCGGCTAGGCACCGCCCGCCCGGTTTCTCTTCGATCGACCTTGGTCCGGGAAGATGACAATAGGCCGATCGAAGACGAAGGAAAATGTTCTTGGGGTTTTGGAAGTAAATTGCGCCCTATTCGTTTTCTTGCGGCGCGATGATTTGTATCAGGCTGCCGATATCAGGCTGCGGGCGCCGCGCGCGCCGCTTCCTCATCCTGCAAAGCCTTCTTCGACAGCTTGCCGACCTGGGTCTTGGGCAGGCTGTCGCGGAACTCGATCATCTTGGGCATCTCGATCGGCGACAGCTTGTCCTTGAGGAAGGTCTTCAAGGTCGCCTCGTCCAAGGCGCTGTTGGGGCGGCGCACGACGAACGCCTTGACGGTCTGGCCGCGGTACGGGTCGGCGACGCCGATGACGACGCATTCCGCCACTTCCGGATGGTGGTAGATCGCTTCCTCGACGTTGCGCGGGTAGACATTGTAGCCGCCGGCGATGATCAGGTCCTTGATCCGGTCGACCAGGAAGATATAGCCGTCCTCGTCGATATAGCCGACGTCGCCGGTGCGAAGCCGTCCATCCTTCAGCACCTTCGCTGTCTCCGCCGGATTGTTCCAGTAGCCGGCCATGACCTGCGGGCCGCGCACGCAGACCTCGCCGCGCTCGCCCTGTGGCATGAGCTTGTCGGGGTCGTCGAGCGAGACGATCTCGATCACCGTCTGCGGCATGGGCAGGCCGATCGAGCCCGCCTTGTTGAGGCCGGAGAGCGGATTGGCGGTTGCAACCGGCGAGGTCTCGCTCAAGCCGTAGCCCTCGCACACAGTGGCGCCAGTCAGCCGCTCGAACTCCGCCTTGACCTCGAGCGGCAGGGGCGCCCCGCCCGACAGGCAATAGCGGATCGACGACAGGTCGTACTTGGCGATGTCCTTGTGATGGTTGATCGCCGTGTAAAGCGTCGGTACGCCCGGGAACATCGACGGCTTCTTGCGATGGATCGTCTCCAATAGCTGGTCGATGTCGAAGCGCGGCAGGAGGATGATCTCGCAGCCGCCGGCGATTGCCAGCGTCTCGGCCACGGTCAGCGCGAACACATGGAAGAACGGCAGGACGGCCAGCACTTTTTCATGGCCGAGCCGGGCCGTCGGGAACCAACTCAGGCACTGCTCGGCGTTGGCGACGATGTTGGCATGGGTCAGCATGGCGCCCTTGGGCGTGCCGGTCGTGCCGCCGGTATATTGCAGCAGTGCCACGTCCTTCAGCGGGTCGACCTCGACCGGGCGCGGGGCGCCGTCGTTGGCGGCAAGCGTGCGGAACGCGATATGCCGCTCGTCACGCGGGAAGCGCGCGATGTCCGACCGCTTGGCCAGCGGGTAGAGCAGGTTCTTCGGGAACGGCAGGATGTCCGCCATGGCGCAGACGATGATCTTTCGGAGCCTGGTCTGGCCGAACATCCGCGCGAGCTTCGGGTATGTGGCGACATGGTCGAGCGTCACCATGATCTCGGTGCCCGAGTCCTCGATCTGGTGCTTGATCTCGTGCTCGACATAGAGCGGGTTGAAATTGACGCAGGTGCCGCCGGCCTTCATCACGGCGAACAGGAAGATCACCGAATAGGGCGTGTTGGGTAGGAACAGGCCGACCCGGTCACCCTTCTTCAGGCCCAGGTCCTGCAGGCCGCGCGCGGTCCGGTCGACCAGACGGCCGATCTCGGCATAGGTGAAGCGGCGGTCGAGAAAATCCAGGCACGGCCTGTCGGCATAGTGCGCGACCGATCGGTCGAGCAGGCTCCAGACCGGCCCGATCGCAAGCGGGCCCGACCAGGACACATCCTTGGGGTAGGCGGCGGGCACGACATAATCGATCCCATTCGACTGCATCAGGCGACGTCCCACAGCAAGCCGCCGCCGCTTGGGCCTCGGGCCCGTAACGGCTGCGGACCGGTTGGCCGATCCTCGGGGGGGGGCGGCAGCCCGCTCCCTGGAATCGGCCTTCCATTGAAGATCCTCGCTCGACGCCGCGCGCCGGTCCCGTTCGGGCGGCGGCGGTCGATCGGACGATGATCGATCAGAACTTCACGGTCGCCGAGAGCGAAATGAGGTCCGCTGCGACGTTCGACTGCGCCGTGACCGTGTCATGGATCGGGTTGATGTCGGTCTGGCTGACGGTCGAGCTGTCGATGAACAGGTGGGCATAGGCCCCGCTGATCGCGATGCTGCGCGTCAATTGATATGTCGCGCCGGCGGAAATCCAATAGCGGTCGCCGTCGGGCAGGCGATAGTCGCGATAATGGTCCTGGATCGGCGTCTCGTCATAGGCGACGCCGCCGCGAACCGTCAGCCGGTCGTCGACCTTATAGTTGGCGCCGATCGAGGCGAAACTCGAATCGCGGTAATGCTCCGGATCGATCACGGGCGCCTGCCTCGGATTCTCGAAGACGACCTCGAGCGTCTGGAAGCTGCTCCACCGCGTGTACTGGTAGGACGCGTCCACGGCGAAGGCGGGCGTGAACTGGTGGGTAATGCCGAGCCAGACGTTGCCCGGCAGAACGAGATCGGCCGAAGCGTTGGTCTTTTGCAGCTGACCGGTCGCGGCAATCAGCGTGCGCAGGCTCGCCGGCACCGTGAAATCGGCGCGGCCGCTGATGCTATGGTGCACGTTCGAGCGATAGGACAGGCCGATCGTCGTGTCGTCGCCCCACGGCTTCAGCTGGACGCCGAAATCATAACCGACGCCCCAGGACGTGCCGACCACGTCGGAGCGCCCGTCGGCGGTCTGGGACAGGGCCGGGCCGAAGGTATTGGTGCCAAAGGCACTGTCGAGCGTGGCGCCGACGATGCCACCCAGATCGAGCGCGTTCGTCAGCTTCGCCTTGACCTTCTCGACCGTGAAGCCGCCGCCGACGGAAATCCAGTCGTTGGCCTTCCACGCGATGTTCGGATTGATGTCGAGCGACTCGATTTCCGAGTTGAGCGCCTGATAGCGCACGGCCTCCGTGCCGCTGTAGCTGGTGATGAGGCCGAACGGTACGGTCAGCGCCAGGCCCAGGCGCACGTCGTTGGTCGGCGCCCAGAGCAGGTAGGCCGCGGGGATGACCTTTTCCTGAGTCGGATCGCGCTCATCGCTGTCCGTGATCGAGGCGCCGTAGATGTTGTGGCCGTGGACGTTGCTGAGATTGCCCGAGGGATCGATGAGCGTGGCGGACGCGCCCTGCTGGATACCGTCGAAGGCCGTCATGCCGGCCGGGTTGTTGTAGATCGTCGACAGGTCGTAATTGCCCGAGACGGCGCCGGCATAGGACTCGCCCGTGCCGACCGCGGAATTCTCGCGAAGCGCAAAGCCGGAAGCCCAGCCGTCAGTCGTTGCGGCGAACGTCGTGACCGCGCCGACGGCAACAGCGAGCGCAGGCGGTACAAATCTCATAGCGTCGTCTCTCCCAACCATTTCTTGTGCCCGGGCGTGGCGCGGGCGCCCCCAGAACTATCTATTCTGCCGCGAGAGCCGGCTTAGGAACGCTCGGCCATGGACGGCAGTTTTACGAACTTGCTGCGGCGGCACCCTAGAGGAAGACGCCCGCACTCGCCAATAGGCAGAAGAATGTTTTTGCAGTGCGAGGCGATTCGGCAGTGCGGTAAAAGGCCATTTTACCGTTGCTTGCGATTTGTTGATCAAAACTGCGGGATCGTCGCCGCGTTTTTCTGTTCCTTCCGTGAAGTTGGACGGATGGCACCATTGCGTCTAGTCTCGCCTGCTTCAGTCCTGTGCCGCCGCCGTTCTTAAGCGCGGTCTGGAGCGAAGGGGATGAAATGGTCGCGTCATCGACGTCACCGGTGCCGCTCGCGGCCGTGCCGAGCGAGGCGGAGCGGATCCTGACCCTGCAGAAGCAGGCGGTCGCCGAGCACGGAGTGCCGACGCACGCGGAGCGGATCGCGGCGCTCGAAGGCCTCCTGGACCTGATCAAGAAACATCGGCGCGCGCTCGTCGAGGCCGTCTCGGTGGATTTCGGCACGCGCTCCGTCGCCGAAACGGAACTGGGCGAACTTCTGCCGCTCGCGAACGGCATCGGGCATGTCCGCCGCCATCTCGCGCGCTGGATGAAGCCGCGCCGCCGCCGTGCGGGCTGGATGTTCCGGCCG
This sequence comes from Aliidongia dinghuensis, assembly GCF_014643535.1. Taxonomy (NCBI): domain Bacteria; kingdom Pseudomonadati; phylum Pseudomonadota; class Alphaproteobacteria; order Rhodospirillales; family Dongiaceae; genus Aliidongia; species Aliidongia dinghuensis. The sequence goes on from NZ_BMJQ01000007.1 coordinate 189,433, forward strand.
GCCGGGGCGCGGGTCGTCCATCAGCCGCTGGGCGTCGTCGGCGTGCTGGCACCCTGGAACTACCCGCTGTACCTGACGCTGGGGCCGCTCATCGACGCGCTCGCCGCCGGCAACCGCGTGATGCTGAAGCCGTCCGAACTGACGCCGCGCACGGCCGAACTGCTGAAGACCCTGCTGGCCGAGCGGTTCGACGAGGATCGGGTTGCGGTCGTGACCGGCGGGCCTGAGGTCGCGGCGCAATTTTCCGCACTGGACTTCGACCATCTGCTGTTCACCGGCTCGTCTCGGATCGGCCGGCAGGTCATGGCCGCCGCGGCCCAGCACCTGACGCCGGTGACCCTCGAATTGGGCGGCAAGTCGCCGGTCGTGCTGTGCCGCGACTATCCCTTGAAGAAGGCGGCGCGCCAGATCGCGATCGGCAAGTTCTTCAATGCCGGCCAGACCTGCGTCGCCCCCGACTATGCGCTCGTGCCGACCGACCTTGCCGACGTCTTCGCCGACGCCGTGATCGAGGCCGCGGCCGAGCTTTACCCGACCATCGCCGGCAATCCCGACTACACGGCGATCATTTCCGACCGGCACTATCAGCGGCTCGCGGCGATGGTCGAGGGTGCCAGGGCGGGCGGCGCCCGGGTCGTGCAGCATGGCGATCCGGGGGCCGCGGCCGAGCGCAAGATCCCCCCGACGGTACTTGTGCGGACGCATGATGACGCAGCTGTGCTGCGGGAGGAGATCTTCGGGCCGATCCTGCCGATTGTGACCTACGGCGATCTCGACCAGGCGATCCGGCTGATCAATGCCCGGCCGAAGCCGCTGGCGCTCTATTGCTTCTCGACCGACCACGCCAAGATCGAGGGCGTGCTGCAGCGCACGAGCTCCGGCGGCGCCATGGCGAATGGTACGCTGCTGCATGTGGCGCAGGCGGATCTGCCGTTCGGCGGCGTCGGCGAAAGCGGCATGGGCGCCTATCACGGGCGCGAGGGATTCGAGCGCCTGTCCCACGCCCGCGCCGTCATGGAACTCGGCCGTTTCAACATGACCGACCGGGTCGCCGCCCCCTACGGCGGGCTCGCCCGGCTCATGACCCGGTTCCTGCTCGGCAAGTGATCGGCGAACCGTTCGCGATATTCTTCCGCCGTGACGCCGAGATGGCGCTTGAAGGCGCGGCGCAGCCGCTCGTCGTCGCCGAAGCCGCTCTGGCGCGCGACCGCCGCGATCGGCAGCGCCGTCGTGGTCAGCAGCCGCTGCGCCGCCTCGACGCGCAGGCATTCGACCGCCTTGGCCGGCGTACGGCCGGTCGCGGCCGGATAGGCCCGGACGAAGCTGCGCAGGCTCATGCCGGCCGCCTCGGCCAGTCGCTCGATCCGGAGGTCGCTCGCAAGATTGTCGGCGATCCAGGCGTGCAGCCGGTCGAATCGGCCGGTGCCGCCCGCCGCCTGGGCGGCGAGCGTCGCGCTGAACTGCGCCTGGCCGCCCGGCCGCTTCAGGAACACGACGAGTCGGCGCGCCACCTCCATCGCCGTCGCATGGCCGAGGTCCGCTTCGACGAGTGCCAGCGCCAGGTCGATGCCGGCGCTGACGCCGGCCGAGGTCCAGACCGGCCCGTCGGCGATGAAGATCGGATCGGCCTCGACGCGAATCGTGGGGTGGCGGCGGGCGAGCTCGGTGCAGTGGCGCCAGTGGGTGACCGCGCGGCGTCCGTCGAGCAGGCCGGCCGCGGCGGCGAGGAACGCGCCGACGCAGACGCAGGCGACCCGCCGGCTCTCAGGCGCCCGCTGCGCGATCCAGCGCACCAGCGGATCGTCCGGACCGAACGTCCAGAGGCCGGGGCCGCCGGGGATCAGCAGCGTATCGATCGGCGCCTCGTCGCCCGAGAGGCTCTCGGTCTCGAGGGCGAAGCCGATGTCGCTGCGGACCGGGCCGCCGGCGAGCGAGCGCAGCTCGATCCGGTAGGGTCCGGGCCGCCCCGCCTCGCGCGCGAGGTCGTTCGCCTGCTCGAACACCTGCGCCGGCCCGGCGACGTCGAGCAGCAGCACGTCCGGATAGGCCAGGATGAGCACCCGGGCGGGCGTGGCGTGAAACGAGGACATGATGTCCTTTATACCAGGGGCCGCCTCGGCCGATAGTCCGGCATCGCGCCACTACGAGGATAGATCGCCATGATTTCGCTCGATCCCGCCACGACCGCGCTCATCGTGATCGACGTGCAGAAGGCCTTTGACGAATGGGAGGCCGCTGGGCTCCGCCGCAACAACCCGGAGGCGGTGGTGCACATCGCCGACCTTATCGCCCATTTCAGGGGCGTGCCGGCGCCGATCTTCCACATCCGCCATGCCGGGCGGACGACGGCGAGCCGTTTCCATCCCGATCTGCCGGGGCATGCGGTAAAGGGCGAGGCGCGCGAGCGGTCGGGCGAGCCGGTGCTGGTGAAGCGGGTCAACAGCAGCTTCATCGGTACAGACCTTGAGGCCCGGCTGCGGGATCAGGGCATCCGCACGCTCGTCATCGTCGGCGCCACCACGAACCATTGCGTCGAGACGACGACGCGCATGGCCGGCAACCTGGGCTTCGACGCGAAGCTGGTGCGCGACGGGACCTGGACGTTCGAGCGCACCGGGCCTGACGGCGACCATCACACGGCCGAGGCGATCCACGCCATGACGCTCGCGAACCTCAACGAGGAATTCGCCGAGATCGTCACGGCGGCCGACGTGGCGGCGGCTCTCCGCCGCTGACGAAGCTCAGCCGGCCCGGCGGATCTCCCTTCGCAATTCGTCGAACACGGCGTGGGCGTCTTCGATGGCGATCAGCTGCGGCACCGGGTCGAGCGCGGGCATCCATGCGGCGAGGCCGATGCGCCGGGAGAGGCTCGGCGCCGGCTCGCCGAACCGGATCGTACCGCGGCCGTGCGCTTCTTCTATGAGCTGCGGGTCCGGCAATAGGTCCCGGCTTAGCAGGGTCACGCTGCCGAACGGTGCCTTGCGATGGATCAGGATACGCTTGTCGGTGACCGCGTAATGGGTCTTGCCGCGCAGCCAGGCATCGACGAGGAAACGGCCTGCGGCCAGATAGAGGCCGACCAGCACGAACGGCGCGCCGCAGAGTGCCAGGAGCCAGGGGGTCGGATCCGCGACGGCCGACGCCTCTTCGAAGCCGGCGACACCGCACCACAGCAGGCTGACGGGGATCCGCCAGGCATCGCCCGGGGCAAGTCGCAGGCCCGGGCCCGGCACGCCGGACCACAGCAGCCGCTCGCCTCGAAGCAGTCGGCGGTCGAAGATGATCTCGCACATGGCCTAACGCTCACGCTGCAGTAAAGCCGCCGTCGATCGCGAACTCGGCGCCGGTGATGAACCGCGCTTCGTCGGATGCGAGATAAACCGCCAGGGCCGCCACTTCCTCCGGCTGGCCGAACCGGCCGAGCGGCACCGTGCCGGCGAGGTTGGTGCGGAAGCGCGCGGGATCGCGCGTCGTCGCGGCCATCTGGTCGAGCATCGGCGTTTCGAAGAACACCGGATGGATCGAGTTGCAGCGGATCTGGTCGCCCTTGCGGGCGAGCTCGATCGCGACCGTCTTGGTCAGCGCGCGCACCGCGCCCTTGCTGGCGCTATAGGCGGCCATCATCGGCGCCGCCGTAATGCCGGCGACCGACGAGAGATTGATAATGGCGCCGCCGCCCGACGCGCGCAGATGCGGAATCGCATGCTTGCAGCCGAGGAACGTGCCCTCGACATTGACCGAATTGACGAAGCGCCACTCGGCGAGCGTTGTTTCCTCGATCGGTTTCGCCGCGACCACGCCCGCATTGTTGACGAGCACGTCGAGCCGGCCCATGGCGCGCACGGCCGCGCCGAGCGCCACGGTCCATTGCGTTTCGTCGGTCACGTCGAGCGCCACGTAGAAGCCGTTGCCGAGCGAGGCCGCCACGGCCCGGCCGGCCTCCGCGTCGCGGTCGGCGACGGCGACTTGAGCGCCTTCGCCCGCGAACGCGGTCGCCATGGCTTTGCCCAGGCCTGAGGCTGCCCCGGTGATGAAGCAGCATTTGCCGGCAAGACGGCGGTTGGTCGTCTCCATCGGGCCGCTCATGCCGTCGGCAGCTTATAGTCGGCGAAATCCTTGCGCAGCTGCGTCTTAAGCAGCTTGCCGGTCGCGGTATGGGGCAGTTGGTCGACCACCACGATGTCGTCCGGCAGCCACCATTTCGCAACCTTGTCGGCAAGGAAGCTCATGATCGCCGGCTTGTCGACGACATGATCGGGCTTCGGCACGACGATCAGGAGCGGCCGCTCGTCCCAGCGCGGATGGGGCAGGCCGATGACCGCGGCCTCCGCCACGTCCGGATGGCCGACCGCGGCATTCTCGAGGTCGATCGAGCTGATCCATTCGCCGCCGGACTTGATCACGTCCTTGCTGCGGTCGGTGATGCGGACATAGCCGTCGGGATCGATCGCACAGACGTCGCCGGTCTTGAACCAGCCTTCGGCGTCGAACGCCTCGGCGCTCGCCTCCGCGTCGTTGTAATAGCCGCGCACGACCCAAGGCCCGCGCACGTGGAGATTGCCGACCGCGACGCCGTCGTGCGGCAGGCGCCGGCCCTCGGCGTCCGTGATCTTGAGATCGACCATGAAGGACGGCCGGCCCTGGCTGCAGCGCACATGGGTGATCACGTCCGGTGCGGCGGTCGCGTGCTTTGCCTTCGAGGCGGCGACCGTGCCGAGCGGGCTCATCTCGGTCATGCCCCAGGCATGGACCGCGTGCACGCCGTGCTTCTTGTCGAACGCCTCGATCATGCTGGGCGGGGCGGCCGAGCCGCCGATGACGATGCGCTTCACGGTCGAGAAGCCCTTGCCGGTCTCCTCGGCATATTTAAGCGCGCCCAGCCACACGGTCGGCACGCCCAGCGAGAGCGTCACGCGCTCCTGATCGAACAGCGTGCACAGGCTCTCGCCGTCGAGATGCTGGCCCGGCAGCACGAGCTTGGCACCGGCGAGTGCGGAGGAATAGGGGATGCCCCAGGCGTTGACGTGGAACATCGGCACGACCGGCAGCACGCAGTCGGCGGCGCTGACGCCCAGCATGTCGGCCGCGCACGAGCCGAAGGCGTGCAGCACGGTCGAGCGGTGGCTGTAGAGCGCGCCCTTGGGATTGCCGGTGGTGCCGGAGGTGTAGCAGAGCGACGAGGCGGTCTGCTCGTCGATGATGGGCCAGTCGAGCTCCGGCGTCTCGGCCTCGATCAGCTCCTCATAGCAGAGCGCATCCGGCAGGCTGGTTGGCGGCATCAGCGCCCGGGGCGCCATGATGACGTAGTGGCGGACGGTCGTGAGCGCCGGCGCCAGCTTCTCGACCAGGCCGACGAAGCTCGGCTCGAGGAACAGGATCCGGTCGGCCGCATGGTTGATGATGTAGCGCAGCTGCTCCGGGAACAGGCGCGGATTGATCGTGTGCAGGATCCGCGCGGTGCCGGAGATGCCGTAATAGAGCTCGAAATGCCGGTGGCTGTTCCAGGCGAGCGTGCCGATACGGTCGCTGGGCTCGGCACCGAGCCGGGCGATCGCCTTGGCGATCTGTTTCGCCCGGGCAGCAGCCTCGGCATAGGTGTAGCGGAAAATGCTGCGATCGGCCTCGCGCGACACGATCTCGGTGTCGCCATGAAATCGCGCTGCATGCTCGATCAAGCTCGAGATCAGCAGCGGCTGGTCCATCATCATGCCCAGCATGTTCGCCTAGGCCTCCCGTTGCGCTTCCCCGTTAGGGCCGACCGGCATGCATGTGCCGATCTGTTCCCTTTCCTTAATCGTTATCGAAAGTGCCCATGGGTGGCAATGGCGGGTGGCAATGGCGGGTGGCAATGGTGGCCGGCAATAACGCCGGATTCGTCATCTGACGCCGCTACATAACGCCATTACATAGCGCCATCAGGCGGCAGGGTGCCGAGCAGGCTCACGGTCGCGAGCACGGCGAGACCGAGGGCCTGTTCCAGGAGCACGATCCGGCCGATCGCGGCATAGCGCGCCGCCGGCATCAGGACGAGGCGGTTGGCGAGCGCCGCCGCGATCATGACCGCGACGAGCACGAGCTTGACCGCAAGCGTGCGGCCCCAGGCGGTCGCGAGCGAGGGGATCGGCGAGCCCGCGATCAGCGTCGCGTTGGCGATGCCGGTGATGACGATCGCGCCCACGGTCATGATCCCGACGGTCGAGAATCGGTGCAGCGCCTCGGCGCGGATTTCGGCGGCCGCCACACCGTCTGACCAACGGTCGGCCAGGAGGCGGGCGAGCGGCACCAGGCCGCCGAGCCAAAGCCCGACAGACAGCAGGTGGATGGCGTGGCAGGCCTGGTGGAGCACGCCGCGCATCCCGGTATCCATCGCCGCATGGCCGGTGAGGCCGAGGCTGCCGGTCAGCAGGGCGGAGAGGGCGATCAGGAGCCCGTCGCGCGCGGGGCTGCGTTCCAGGGTGACGGCCGGCAGCAGGGCCGCCGCGAGCAGCAGGCGCCAGAGCCACAGCTTGCCGAAGCCGGTCGAGAAGACGACGGCGCTCAAGGTGCCGGCGTCGGCCGCGGCCGCCCAATCGCCGCCGAAATGGGCAGCCTCGACCAGCAGCCAGGCGACGCCGGAGACGAAGACGGCGCCGCTCATGAGCGCTACCGGCCCGTCGAGCCGGGGCGCCACGAAAGCACGGGCGGCGCGGCCGGCATAGAGGCCGAACAGCACCGTTCCGAACAGACCGAAGACCGCCCAGAAATGGACGAAGCGGACGGCCAGGAGGGCGGTCTCCGGCGACGTCACGGCTGGACCGTGAAGTCGAAGCCGCCCTGGGTCCGATGCGTGTCGACCGACACGACGATCCAGGCGACGTGATAGTGGCCGGGGGCGAGCGGTGCCGCCGGCTGCAGCACCAGCACCTTGGCGTCGGCCGGGTCGGGTGCCGCCTTCGGTGCGGCCACCGGCTGGCCGTCCGGGCCGGTGAGCTTGATCGTCGAGAAGGCGGGCTCGAGCGCCTCGCTGAAGCTGAGCCGGATCGCGCTCGGGCTCACGACCGTGCTGCCGGCCGAGGGCGTAGCCGTTTCAAGCATGGCGTGGGCGAAGGCCGGGCCGGTCGAGGCGAGGAGCAGGCCCAGGACGAAGGCGCCCAGCCGAGTCGAGTGGGGGCGAGTCGAATAGGTGGAACGGGTCATGGCCGTCTCCTCAGAACACAGGCTTGCCGAGCGTCGTCGGCAGCAGGTCGTCGAGATAGAAATGCAGTTGGGCGATGACGCCGGTGCGCGTGCCGCTCGCCTTGGTCGCCGGGATGAGCGCCTCGACGCCGATCTGATAGGCGCCGCCCTCGTAGAGGACGCCCGGCGCGATCGTGCCGGTCGTGGTGGCGCCATAGCCATTGGTTGCCGGCGTCGAGTAAGCGAATTCGACGAGCGGGATCAGGTGGTTGACGAATTCCGGCAGGCCATAGTCCTTCACCTGGGCCTGCAGGTAATGCATGTCGTACTGGACCGAGAACCCGATGTTCCAGAAGTTCGGACTATGGCTCACCCCACCGTCCGGCGCGTGCGCGGTCGGCACGTCGGCGAACTGGTAGCCGAGCTCGCCGGTCAGCGCGAACGGCCGCAGCAGGCCGACGCTCGCCGGCAGGTCGCCCATGCCCTTGCCGGCATAGAGCGTCGGCTGGGTCCAGCCGGTCGCGTCCACACCTAGCCGGAGCGCGCCGGTGCCGCCCCATTCGCGTTGCACCCCGACCGAGGCCAGGATCTCGTGCGTGTCACTCTCGAAGAACTGGTACTTGAGCGTCGTCACCAGGTCGTTCCAGCCATAGAGGCTGTTCGCACCCTGCTGGCGGATCACGGAATAGCCGTCGTTGATCGCGACGCCCAGGTTCTTCGTGATCGTCTTGTCCCACTCGAAGCCGTAGCCGTAGCGGGTGGTCTCAGGGCTGCCGTTGCTGCCGCTCTGTGGCTGATAGGTGAAGGTCGGTGCCGACAGCTCGTCGCCGACCGCCGGGTCGTCGATGCTGAGAGTGGCCGGGAACAGCCGATCGCCGGCGATGCCGTGGGCATGGGCCGCCGTCGGTCCGGCGGTAAGGATAGCAAGGCCGGCCCCGAACAGCGGGGTGGCCACGCGAGTAAGGCGCGACATGGAAAATTCCTTCGGTCAAGGGTCGGAGACTGGCCAGGGTGGCCGGCCGGAGCAGTCAGAGGCTCGTGACCGAAGGCGGCGCGCGGGGCTGGTGGGCGGTGGCGGCGAGGCGGAACGGCCGATCGGCGATCGGCACGGCGACGAACGTCGCGGCTTCGACGGTCGGCGCCGGCAGGACGGGCAGGGGCGGCGGCACCAGCCCGCCGGAAGCGTGGAACGCCTGGCACAGCAGGCAATCGCCGCAATGCTGGCAGGGTGCCTTGTCCGGGCTGGAGTCGGACGCCGGCGAGCCGTCGTCGTCCTGGCACAGGATATAGCCACCGGCGAAGAGCGCCGCATCCGCCGGCAGGGCCGTCGACGCCGGCATCGGCATCGCCATCGTCGCCTGCGGCGAGAGCGCCAAGCCCTGGCAGAGGAGTGCCAGCAAGGCAAGCAGGAAGCCGAACCGCCCGATGCGGCCCCGTCCCGTCTCTCCTCGCCGATATCCGCGCCGTCGCGCCATCACGTCCTGTTCATCCCGCGTGCCGGGTTACCCGGCGGCCGAACCTTGCCACATGGGACGCTGCGCGACATCCGCTTATTCCGCGAGGCGCAATGTCGCAGACCAGTGCGATGCCACTTCGTCCATCGGTGTAGCGCTTGAATTTTAGGCGTCGTCTATGGCGTACCTAATCAGCCGCACGCATTTGTCTTCCAGTATAGAGGATGTCGGAAAATCTTTGAGAAGATCGCAAGCGATAAATACTTCGAGAAAATAAGTGGCGTTTAATCGCTTCGCCTTGGCAGGCAAGGTACCATTATCCGGCTCGGGAAGAGCCACAGCCTTTGATTCAGTGGTCCATGGCTCGACTGCATAAATCGTATTTGTTTCGTCGAGAGTGCCGAGATTCTGGACCATCTCCAGCAATGTCATTATGCTGCAAGACTGCATGGCTACCTTTCTTGCTAATATGCGGCGTCTTTCTGGAATATATTTCAGAGATTACAGATTCTTAGCTGTTATCGAAGCCAGATCGGTTCTCCTTGAAGAGTATCATAGTCCGACATGGGTCGTTTTTCATCAATTACGAAACGCGGCATGTCTGAAATTATTGTGAGAACCGGTCTGTATTTCCCAAATTTTTTGTAAAACGACTCGGCGGATTTTGTTGCGTCATCGAGGGCTAGAAAGTACCTGCTGAACAGGTCGGCGAGGTTGGGTTTCGAGATATCCAATTTTGTTGCGCCATAAGGCGGCGTGATCGAATTCCAGTCGACATTTTGCGGCGGGATGGCCGCCATGACCGCGCGAATTCGCTCGATGACGAGGGCGGTAGCTTGAAGCTCCTCAAGTCTAACGTATCGCCGATAGAGGCGATCGATAAGCGACAAGCTGGCGGGATCGAGGTGGAGGCGCGACGCGGCTATATTTACACATGCGAAGAAGGCTTGCATATCTGCAGCTGGGCCAAGTTCATGGACCGTATGCCCGCCAAAAAACCCAACGTTTGGCATTGAATCTATTCCTTAAAGCTGATCGATGTGGCGTCGATTATGCCTCTGGATTTTTGAACTATTTGCTCCACGAGATCGCTGCGTTGTTCTGCCGTGACGCTTTGCCCGCGTATGTCGATGACAATATTTTGGGTGAGCCGATTCGGCAGATGATTCGCGCGCTCGATCGCTTGGTTCGTGACATTCCTGATCAATGCTGCGGCGTTATTGGTGATATCATAGTTCTTAACCTCGAATGTGCCGATATTATCCAGCACGAAATCGACCCTCATGCTACCTGGAGTGCCCCACGGTACCTCGATCCCGCCTTTGAAGCTGACCTGTGCGCGTGCGGTTGGTCCAAGATCACGTTCCACATCTATCTCGGATTGGAGCCATGTCGGCCGGAGCAACGAGAACTGTCCGGCGCCGGCTTCGCCCGCCACTCCGACTTCACCAAGTACTCCGGCGAATTCTCCGACTGCCGCCAGCTCCGGTGAGAACGGCAGCCACGCCAAACCCCCGCCTGGTGCCATGCCGACGGGGCTTTCTGGTCCCATAAGCCAAGCCAGGTTCCGGAGATTTTGCGCGGTCTCGAAGCCGTTCAGTCCGGTGTCGAGATCGACGGCGCCCATCAATACATCCGTGCAATCGCGACTCGCGCCGGTCGTTGTCCCTCGGCCGTCTGTGTCGCGCGGCTGGTCCGGATCGAACCCGGCCTTGGCTATGGGCTCAGGTGATGGCGCTCCGGGCAACGGGCTTGCCGGGGTGGTGGTGGTGAGCGTGTCGCCGCCGGGGACGGGATCGAGGCGGAGCTCGGCCCTGACCTCGTTCCTGGTCTTGATGCCGGCCGCGACGTAAGCGGCCGCGATCGTCGCCTGCGCCTGCGGCTCGGTCGCCGTTTGGTCGGCCCAGGCGAACTCCAGATCCGGCCAGCCCAAGACCTGGCCCAGGATGCGGTCGATCAGGCCCTTGACCCAGCCGAGGAGCGGCTGCAGCCCCTCGGCCAAGGCCGCGCCCTGCGCCGTCTCGGCCGTCGCCCGGTTGGTCTGCCGGGCGAACGCGGTCGGCGGGATCGAGAACGCGAAGCACACGACGCGCGCCAGCCACTCGTCGAACTCGTCCTTCAACGGCACGTCGCGCACCGGCTGGTACTTCAAGCCGCCCGGCACGAAGCGCGTGTGGCGCCGGGCGGCGAGATTGCCCTCCAGGAGCGCGTCCCAGTATTCCTGGAACTGGCGGATCTGCGGCATTAGGCAGCAAACACGCCTCGGCTCAATCTCAGAGCGTACACTCTATCGCTATAACAATGACGAAGAGGAGTGGCCCGAACCCCAAACGGGGCCTGAGGATCTGTGACATAACGGACCCGAAACCGACGCTTTACTGCCAGCTCGGCGAGCGCGAAACGCCAGCGTTCGGCAAGAAAGGGAGGCGATAGCGACTATGTCACACCACGAGGACGACGACCGGCGCATCGAACCGGATGAAGATCCAAATCCGTATGAGGTTCGGATCAGCGGCGAGCATGGCCCGCGCTTCAGGACTGAAGAAGAGGTGCGGTCGTGGCTCGACAAGAACCGCCGAGCGGACAAGCGCTACGAGATCTACTATCAGCGAAAGCGGCTTGAGGGACGCTGACATGACCGACCTCTCCAAACCGATTACGACCGGTCGCAGCATCTAACCTCCTCCAATTCCACGGCGTCGATGCGGCGCATGGACAAGCCGGCTATGATCGGCCATCGTTGCGCGCGTCGAAAAACAAACGACTGTTATCTTTGTGGGGGAGCGGCATGACGGAACCGGAACGCCCGGCCGGGCAGCAGGAGACGACCGAGGTTCGTGCCGTCCATCGCCTGCCTGAGGCGGAGCTTGGCACCTATCTGGACCGGGTGCTCTCGAGCGGCCCGATCACCGAGATCCGCCAGATGTCGGTCGGCCAGTCGAACCCGACCTATCTGGTCGTGACCGGGGCCGGCGAATATGTGCTCCGCAAGCAGCCGCCCGGGCCGCTCCTGAAGTCAGCGCATGCGATCGACCGGGAATACCGGATCATGGCGGCCCTCAGCCAAACCGGTGTGCCGGTGCCGCGCATGCTGCATTACGCGACTGACGCCGCCATTATCGGCACGCCGTTCTATGTCATGGAGCGCCTCAAAGGCCGCGTGTTCCGGACCGCCGCCCTTGCCGACGTGCCGAAGCCGGAGCGGCGGACCTACTACCATGCCATGGCCGAGGCGATGGTCCAGCTGCACAAGGTCGATCCCGCCGCGGTCGGCCTCGCCGACTTCGGCAAGCCCGGCAATTATTATGCGCGCCAGATCGGCCGCTGGACCGACCAGTGGGCCCATTCCAAGGTGCGCGAGAACCCGTCGATCGACGCGCTCTGCCAGTGGCTGCCGGCGCATATCCCGCCGGGCGACGACGAGACCGTGATCGCCCATGGCGACTTCAAGTTCGACAACCTGATGTTCCACCCGACCGAGCCGCGGGTCATCGCCATCCTCGACTGGGAATTGTCGACGCTCGGCCATCCGCTGGCCGACCTCGCCTACAACTGCATCGCCTATCACATGCCGAGCGGCACCATGGGCGGCATCGCCGATCTCGATATTGCCGCCGAAGGCATCCCGGGCCTCGCCGAGCATGTCGCCGACTATTGCCGGCTCGCCGGCCGGTCGGACGGCATCACCGCGTTCCACCAGGCCTTCGCCATGTTCCGCCTGGCGGTGATCGCCGAGGGCGTGCTGGCGCGCGCGCGGCTCGGCAACGCCTCCAACCCTGAGGCCGAGCAGGTCGGCGCCAAGGGCCGGGTGCTGGCCGACAAGGCCTGTTCGCTGGTGCTCTAATTATTTGATTAGGGACGGATTCACGAATTGCGTGGGATTGCTGTGCAATCCCACGCAATTCGATCCGGCCCTAGGGAGGGCGAACCGATGGATTTCGAATTTTCCGAGACGTCGAAGGCCGTCCAGTCGCGGCTCCGCGACTTCATGGCCGAGCATGTGGCGCCGCGCGATCCGGAATGGCATGAGCTCGTCGAGCGCCAGGGCATCTTCCCGCCGCCGTTCATCGAGGATCTCAAAGCCAAGGCGCGCGCGGCGGGGCTCTGGAACCTGTTCCTGCCGCACTTGAAGGACGACGAGCCGGGCACGCGGCTCTCGAACCTCGACTATGCGCCCTGTGCCGAGATCATGGGCCGTTACCTGTGGTCGTCGGAGGTGTTCAACTGCAACGCCCCCGACACGGGCAACATGGAAGTGCTGCACATGTTCGGGACACCCGAGCAGAAGCGGCAATGGCTGGTACCGCTCTTGAACGGCGAGATCCGCTCGGCCTTTGCCATGACCGAGCCGGACGTGGCGTCGTCGGACGCGACCAACATCCGCACGACCATCCGGCGCGACGGCGACCAGTACGTCATCGACGGGCGCAAGTGGTTCATCACCAATGCAGCCGATCCGCGCTGCAAGATCCTGATCGTGCTGGGGCTTTCGAACCCGGAGCGGACCGAGAGCCATCGCCGGCATTCCATGGTGCTGGTGCCGATGGACACGCCCGGCGTCGAGGTCGTGCGCAACCCGACCATCATGCATCACCTGGCGCATGAGGGGCATTGCGAGATGCGCTTCACCAATGTGCGCGTGCCGGTCGCCAACCTCGTCCACGAGGAGGGTGAGGGCTTCGCGATCGCCCAGGCCCGCCTCGGGCCCGGCCGCATCCACCATTGCATGCGCTCGATCGGCCAGTGCGAACTGGCGCTCGAGCTGATGGTCGAGCGCGCCGGCAGCCGCAAGACCTTCGGCCATCTGCTGCAGGATCACGGAACGGTTGCGGAATGGATCGCGTTGTCCCGGCTGGAAATCGAGCAGGCGCGGCTCCTGGTGCTGAAGACGGCCTGGCTCATCGACAAGTATGGCACGAGGGCGGCGCGCAAGGAGGTCGGGCTCATCAAGGTCGTGGTGCCGCGCATGCAGACGGCGATCTGCAACCGGGCGATCCAGACCTTCGGCGCCGCGGGCCTGACGCCCGATACGCCGCTCGCGTTCCTGTGGACCTGGGGCCGCGCGCTGCAGATCATCGACGGGCCGGACGAGGTGCATCTGCGCACGATCGCCCGGCTGGAGGCGAAGGAACAGGCGGCAAGGCGCCCAACGGCGTAACAACCGACGGCGCAGCGAGGCTTAACAGAGACGGAGGCGACGATTCGCGCGATGATCCTGGGGCTGGCACTGGCGATGGGTGCCGGCGTGTTTCTGCCGTCGATGCCGGCCCGCGCGGCCGGCGACGACATCACCGGCTGGTGGTTCGATCAGACCAAGCGCGCCGGCATCCTGATCGAGCCCTGCGGCCAGCACCTGTGCGGCAAGGTCGCCTGGCTGCGCGAACCGCTCAACCCCGACGGCAAGCCCAAGGTCGACGCCAACAATCCGGACGCCAAGCTCAAGACCCGGCCGATCTGCCAATTGCCGATGATCGGCGGCTTCAACAAGACCGGCCAGGGCGAATGGGAGGACGGCTGGATCTACAATCCCGAGGACGGCGACACCTACAAGTCGCGGATGGTCCTCCAGGACGACGGCACGCTGAAGGTCCGCGGCTTCATCGGCGTGCCGTGGCTCGGCAAGAGCCAGGTCTGGACGCGGCCGCCGACGACGCTCACCGAATGCACGCCGGCGTGACTGGCGCTAAAACGCACCCTCCGAGAGAATTGATCGTTGAATTTCCATCTGGACGGGCCATAGACTTGTGTCGTCCGTTGAAATTGTGACGGGTGGCCGCCCGGGTTTGGTGATCGAAATCCAACATTTCCGCCGCTGATGACCATTTCGGCCGGACGATCGATGTCCTGACGGAGGCACTAACATGCTCTCTGGGGCTCTTGATTGGCTGCTCAAGACAGACGGCTTCCTGCCACATGCGTTCTGCCTGACCGGCAACAGCGCGGTGATCGCGCTCAACATCACATCTGATCTTGCGATTGCTGTCGCTTATTTCGCGATTCCCGCATTCCTGGTGCTTCTGGTCCTGCGCCGAAGGGACATCACGCTGCCGAGCACGTTCCTGCTGTTCTCGGCCTTCATCCTGCTGTGCGGCCTGACCCATGTGATCGAGGCCGCGACGTTCTGGGAGCCCGTCTACGTGCTGCAGGGGACGGTCAAGGCGGCGACGGCGATCATATCGCTCGTGACCGCCATGACGCTCTGGCCGCTGCTGCCTCGCTTGCTCGGGGCCGTGAGCCCGGTGCAGCTGCACCGGGTCAACCTGCGCCTGTCCGAGGAACTGCGCAGCCACGCCCAGACCGAGAGCGAGCTGGTGCGCTTCAATGCCGAGCTCGAGCGGCACGTGATGGAACGGACGGCCGACCTCACGCGGGCCAATGCCGAGCTCGAAGCCGAGATCGCGGAGAAGCAGAAGATTGCGGCGCAGCTCGCCATCGCCCGCGATCAGGCGGAGGAGGCGAGCCGGGTGAAATCGCTGTTCCTGGCGGCGATGAGCCACGACCTGCGCACGCCGCTCAACGCGATTATCGGCTTTTCCGAAACCATCCTGTCCGAGTCGTTCGGGCCGCTCGGCCATGCCCGCTACCTGGGATATATCGAGGACATCCATCGCAGCGGCCATCTGCTGCTGAGCCTCATCAACAACATCCTCGACCTCTCCAAGATCGAGGCGGGCAAGCGCGAGATCGAGCCCGGGCCGATCGACGGGACGGACATGATCCGCTCCTGCCTCAGGCTCATGAAGTCCGAGATCGAGGAAAAGCGGATTGCGGTCGAGCTCACCGTGGATCCGGCGGTCGAGATCGAGGCCGATGACCTCGCCTTCCGGCAGGTGCTGCTCAATCTTCTGTCGAATGCCGTCAAGTTCACGCCGCCCGGCGGGCGGGTCGGCGTCCGGATCGCCGCCGCGTCCGGCGGTGCGGCCGCTGTCGAGGTGGTGGATACGGGCGTCGGCATGACTGACGAGGGCCTGCGCGGGGCACTCGAGCCGTTCGGCAAGCTCGGCGTCATGACCGCCCGGCGCGAGGGGGCGGGAACGGGGCTGGGTCTCTCGATCGTGAGGCGCCTGATGGAGCTGCACGGCGGCAGCTTCGCGATCGACAGCGTGCCCGGCCGGGGCACTACCGTCCGGCTCGTCTTCCCGCCGCCGGCCCGCCAAGTGGCGTGAATTTGGGTCGCGTGAAATTGGGTCGGGTGAAATTGGGTCGCGTGAGGCCAGGCGTCAGGGCCGTGATCCCGCGCCCGGCCTTCGACGATGTTACATCTGCTTCCAGGTGCCGTCCGGCTGGCGGCAGGCCTTGCCGACGACTTCCTGCTGCTGGCCGTCGATGACCGCGGTTGTCGTATATTCGCGGCACGGCGTGCCGCTCTTCGTCTGATAGGTGCGGGTCGGCGTCACATGATAGGTCGAGCCGTTGTCTGGATTTTGCCAGGCGACCGTCTGCCCGGTCTGGCCGTGCTCGAGCGTCTGGTTGACGCAGGCTTGGTCGACCGGCTGCATCGACCGGCCGACCGTGCCGCCGGCCAAGGCGCCACCCAGGATGCCGGCGATCGTCATGACCGACTTGCCCGACCCCTTGCCGAACTGGCTGCCGAGCAGCCCGCCGGCAGCGGCGCCGAGCGCGCTGCCGACGATGTTGTTGGTCGAGGTGTCGAACGCGTGCGACAGCGAGGTACGGTCGCAGGTGCCGCTTTCGACGCCGTAGCTTTGCGCCCGCGCGGGGCTGACGAGTAAGGTGCTGGCGAGTGAAAGGCCGGCGACGGCGATCAGCGAGAGAGCCGCCGTCCGCGGCGCAGAAAATGTGAACACGTACATCGTCCCCGTTGTGGTGGGGCGCCAGTCGATGGCGCCCCTAACGGCAACAGGGTAGCGCACGGCGCATGCCGGTGACAGGCTTGCGCTTCGACCGTCCGTGGTTTTCGTGAGGTCGCCGTTGCGGAAACGGCGGCGGCTCAGCCGACCAGGAGGATCTTGCCGGTGCGCCCCGGCCGCTCCGAATGCGCGATCGCCGCGTGCACGTCGGCGAGGTCGTATTCGGCCTCGACCGGCGGGGCGAGCCGGCCGCTCGCCAGCAGCTTGCCGACCTCGTCCAGCGTCCGCTCGCGCACCTCTCGCGTCACGGTCCGGAACCAGTCGGTGAGCCAGAAGCCCCTGACCGTCAGGCCGCGGAAGATCAGCCGGCCGGCGTCGAGCGGCAAGGGCTGCATCGAGAGCGCGCCATAGACGACGAGCGTCGCGCCGTAGCCCAGCGCATTCGCAACCTTGGCGCCGGTCTCGCCTGCAACCGCGTCGACCGCCTTGGTGATTGGCGTCCGCCCGGCGATCTCGGCAAAGCGCTGACCGACATCCTCGTCCTCGGTCACGACGACATGTTCGGCACCGGCCGCCTTGAGCGCGTCGACGCCGCGCCGGCTGCGGATGACGTTGATGAGATTGATGCCGTTGAGCTTCGCCAGCTGGATCATCAGCTGGCCGAGCGTTGATCCGGCGGCGGTCTGCACCACCCAATCGCCGGCCTTCGCATCCAGGAGCTCGAGCAGCAGCCAGGCGGTGAGCGGATTGGCCAAGAGCTGGCATGCGATCTGATCGGGCAGGCCCTCGGGCGTCGCCATCACGGCGGTTGCAGGCGCGATCACCGCTTCCTGCCAGGTTCCTTCGACGCCGAGCGGGATGACGCGCTGGCCGACCCGCCAGTGCGTGACGTCTGGTCCGACCGCATCGATCGTGCCGGCGCCCTCGTAGCCCGGCGTCGCCGGCAGCTTCGGCCTGCGGCCGTACTGGCCGCGCACGGTCAGCACGTCCGAAGGGTTGATCGAGCGCGCGCCGAGGCGCACGCGCACCTCGCCCGGGCCAGGCTCAGGCGTCGGCACCTCTTCGAGCGCCAGCACGTCGGAAGGCTCGCCGAAGCGATGAAAAATCAGGCTGCGCATGAAGACTCCTTGGATGTTTTCTTTATTTTTGCGTCCGGTCGGCGGTTCAGTCCGCCGATGGCACGTCGCTCGGCCCCGGCTCGTCGACCGGGGGCGGGTCGACCTGGCGCCGCGCCTCGAGCACGCGGATCAGGAATTCGTCGCGCCGCCGGGCCAGTTCCTCGACCGAGCGGCCGCGGGTCTCCTCGGTCAGCCCGTCGATGATGCGCCGCTGCAGCTCGGGCGTCAGCGTCGGGCTGCCCAGGTGCGGCCACCAGCCGGTCATGGCCGGGGCCAGATGCTCCATGTAGTGGGCCATGCCGCCGGTACCGCCGGCCAGATGGAAGGTCAGGTGCGGCCCCATCAAGGCCCAGCGCAGGCCCGGGCCCTCGCTGATCGCCGCATCCACGTCCGCGACGGTCGCGACACCTTCGGCCACCAGATGGATGGCCTCGCGCCAGAGAGCGGCCTGCAGCCGGTTGGCGAGATGGCCCGGCACCTCCTTGCGGATCTCGATCGGGTGCTTGCCGATCGCGCGATAGAAATTCATCGCCGCGTCGACCGCCCAGCGCGCCGATTTCAGGCCGCCCACGACCTCGACCAGCGGCACGATGTGCGGCGGGTTGAACGGATGGCCGATCACGCAGCGTTCGGGGTAGTTGCAAGCCTCCTGCAGGCGGCTGATGAGCAGGCCGGACGAGGACGAGGCGATGATCACATCCCGCTCCAGCGCCGCCGACAGGCGCCGCAACAGGTCGAGCTTGATCTCGTAGCGCTCGGGCGCGCTCTCCTGCACGAAATCGACGCCGTCGGTCGCGGCCACCGGGTCGCTGTAGAAGCGCCAGCGATCCGGCGAGGCGCCGGGGGCGAGGCCCAGACGCTCGAGGGCGACCCAGGCACCATCGATGATCCGGCGTGCCGCGTCGGCGGCACCGGGGGCCGGGTCGGCGATGGTGACGTCGAGGCCGCGCGCCATGAAGCAGGCGGCCCAGCTCGCCCCGATCGTGCCGCCGCCGATGCAGGCAACGCGCCGAATCGTGCGTTCGCTCGTGTCGACCATGGCAGGTTTTCCTCCCCCTGCAATGCGTACTTATTCCGATGATCGGGCGGCCGGCACGGCCTGTCAAACGTCGATCGGGTGAAATCTCAGCACGGCTGAAGCCGGTGGTTCAGTCCGGGTGTTGTTGCACACGCGGCGGGCGTCAGGCTAGCATTACCAAACAAACAGGCGGTTGACCTTACGAGTCCAATACGTCCGCCGACCAGGTCCCAGGAAACTCCGAAGGAAGCCCCGCGCCATGCCCGTTCCCTCACTTTTCGACCTCAGCGGCAAGACCGCCCTCGTCACCGGCTCGTCCCGCGGCATCGGCCGTGCCATCGCCGTCGAATTCGCCCGGCACGGCGCGCGCGTGACCGTGTCGAGCCGCAAGCTCGACGCCTGCCACGAGGTGGTCGCCGAGATCGAGGCCGAGGGGGGCACCGCGATCGCCATCGGCGCCAACGTCAACGACAAGGCGCAGCTGCAGGCGCTGGTCGACGGCACGGTCAAGGCGCATGGGGCTGTCGACATCCTGGTGTGCAACGCGGCCGTCAATCCCTACTACGGCCCGATCTCCGGCATCGGCGACGAGGCCTGGGACAAGATCATGAACGCCAACGTGCGCTCGAACCTGTGGCTGTCGCAGATGGTGGCACCCGGCATGGCCGAGAAGGGCGAGGGCTCGATCATCTTCCTGAGCTCGATCGCGGGCCTCAGGGGCTCGCCCGTCATCGGCGCCTATGGCGTGTCCAAGGCGGCCGACATGCACTTGGCGCGCAACCTGGCGCTCGACTGGGGCAAGCAGGGCATCCGCGTCAACACGATCGCGCCCGGCCTCGTCAAGACCGACTTCGCGAAGGCCCTCTGGGACGATCCGGCGACCTTGAAGAAGGTGCTGGCGACCTCGCCCTTGGGCCGCATCGGCGACCCGCGCGACATCGCCGGCGCCGCGGTGTTCCTGGCGTCCAAGGCCGGCTATTTCATGACCGGCGAGACGATCGTCGTCGACGGCGGCGCCATGATCGGTGGCAGCCTTTAAAGCACGTCCGGCCACGCCTGGGCGGCGTGCAGGATGGTGAGGATCTCCACGTCATCCTGCACGATGCGATAGGCGACGATGTAGTTCGTTCCGCCGATCGACAGTTCGCGCGTTCCTGCGACGCGGCCCAGTCGGCCCGTCAGCGGGCGATCCCGAAGGCGAAGGACGCCGGCGACGATCGTCATCACGACGTGGTTGGCGGCCATCGGATTGTCTTTGCCGATGTAAGTGCCGATCTCGTCCAGTCGTCGCAGCGCCCGGCGCGTCCAACGAATGTCGACGCTCACTTCGAAGCGAGGGCGCCGTATTTCTCGAGGACGGTAGCGACATCATCGGTCGTGGCGAAGTCGCCGTGCCGGGCCTCGTCGAGCCCGGCTTCGATCTCCACGAGATGCGCCGCCTCACGCGCCACGAAATCGCTGATGGCCTGGGCCGCGACGTAGGAACGTGAGCGGTCGAGCTTGGCGGCGAGAGCGTCGAGCTTGGCGGTCACATCTTCCGGCAGTCGAACGGTAAAGGCGCTCATCGCTCGCCTTCTGCAATGTGGTTCATGTTGAACCAATATGAACCTCTGCCGCCCTTTGTCCAAGGGGCGGGGCGACTGAGGCCTAACTTTGCGGGACCGGGACGCCTATATTCCGCTGACCGGACTACGAAGGACCTATGATGGACGAGAAGACCAGGACCGAGCTCGAGGCGGCGGCGTTCCGCCGGCTGGTGCAGCACCTGCAGGAGCGCACCGACGTGCAGAACATCGACCTGATGAATCTGGCGGGTTTCTGCCGCAACTGCCTGTCGCGCTGGTACCGCGAGGCGGCCGAGAGCCGCGGCATCACGATCAGCGATCCGGCGGCGCGCGAGATCGTCTACGGCATGCCCTACGAGGAATGGAAGGCGAAGCACCAGAGCCAGGCGAAGCCGGAGCAGCAGGCGGCCTTCGATAAGCAACATAAGCATTGAAGCCAGTACAAGCATGGATCCATTTGACTATAGGATCTTGTACGTCGCGATGATTGCCGTTCTTGTGGCAATTGACTTGACAATCTTAGGTGTCGAGAGTTCTTTTCTGTTCCTGTCATTGATGGTTTTGATGATGGGGGTTGGATTTTTCCTCTTCTTCAAAATGGGGCAAGCGGTCAGGGGCGGAGTGTCGCCTCAGGATCTAAAAAAGGTTAAACAAGATCGTCTTGGGAGTTATTTGAAACTTGTGGTGGTTGTTTTGTTTGCTGGTACGATGATGCTTTTGGCTTGCAAGCGAGAAATCTCCTAGATCAAAGCCCGCTTTGTCGAGCGACACTGTCCTGTGTATTGAAGTAGGAGCCGCTCCGCGCCGGGCGCGGGTGGACAGCGGCTTGGGCGCGGCCCTATATGAGGGGCATGGAACCCGTACCCTTCGCCAAGATGCACGGATTGGGCAACGACTTCGTCGTGATCGACGGGCGCGTGCGGCCGATCCGTGTGTCCGAGGCGGCGGCGCAGGCGATCGGTGATCGCCATACCGGCGTCGGGTTCGACCAGCTGATCGTGCTCGAGCCGCCCCAGTCCGCGGATGCGGACGTCTTCATGCGCATCTTGAATTCCGACGGCAGCGAGGCCGGCGCCTGCGGCAACGCCACGCGCTGCGTCGTCTCCAAGGTGCTAGGCGAAAGCGGGCGCGAGCGGATCGTGATCGAGACTATCTCGGGCCTGCTGCCGGCCGAGCGCGCGGCCATGGGCGAGATCACGGTCGACATGGGCCCGGCCCGGCTCGACTGGCGCGACGTGCCCTTGGCTGAGCCGATGGACACGCTTGCCGTGCCGGTCGGCCTGCCCGAGCTGGGCGATGCCACGTGCTCGTCCATGGGCAATCCGCACGCGACCTTCTTCGTGCCCGATCTCGACGCCGTCGACATGGCGCGGCTCGGGCCGCAGCTCGAGCATCACCGGCTGTTCCCGGCGCGCGCCAATATCGGCTTCGCCCAAGTCGTGGCGCCGGGCCGTATCCGCCTGCAGGTCTGGGAGCGCGGCGCCGGCCTGACGCTCGCCTGTGGGTCGGGCGCCTGCGCCACCCTCGTCGCCGCCGCGCGGCGGGGCTTGACCGGCCGCAAGGCCGAGATCCTGGTCAAGCACGGGCGGCTCGTCATCGAGTGGCGCGAGGACGGCCATGTGCTGATGACCGGGCCGGTCGCGACCAGCTTCACCGGCACGCTCGACCCGGCGCTGTTCGCCGGGACCAACTGATCCGCCCATGTCTGACCGGTCCATGTCTGGCTTGCCCGGGGCCGGGCTGGAACTGCTGACCTTCGGCTGTCGGCTCAATATCTACGAGTCCGAGGTCATGCGGCGGCTGGCCGGCGAGGCGGGCCTCGCCGATGCGGTCATCGTCAACACCTGTGCCGTGACGGCCGAGGCGGAGCGCCAGTCGCGCCAGGCGATCCGCCGCGCCCACCGGCGCCGGCCGGAGGCGCCGATCATCGTCACCGGCTGCGCCGCCCAGCTGCATCCCGACCGCTTCGCCGCCATGCCCGAGGTCGCACGCGTGCTGGGCAACGGCGAGAAGCTGACGGCCGCCGCCTGGGACCCCGGTGCCGCGCCGCTGATGGTCGGCGATGCCCAGGCGCTGAGCGAGACGGCAAGCCATCTCCTTGACGGGTTCGACGGCCATGCCCGCGCCTTCCTGCAGGTGCAGCAGGGCTGCGACCACCGCTGCACCTTCTGCATCATTCCGCTGGCGCGCGGGCCGAACCGGTCCGTGCCGGTCGGCCAGATCGTGGCCCAGGCGCAGGCGCTGGTCGAAGCCGGCTATCGCGAGCTGGTGCTGACCGGCGTCGATCTCACCGCCTATGGCGCCGACCTGCCGGGCTGCCCGACGCTGGGCCAGATGGTCCGGCGCCTGCTGGCGCTGGTGCCGGCGCTGCCGCGGCTCCGGCTCTCCTCGCTCGATCCGGTCGAGATCGACGAGGATCTGTGGCGCCTCGTCGCCGAGGAGCCGCGGCTGATGCCGCATCTGCACCTGTCGGTCCAGGCCGGCGACGATCTCGTGCTGAAGCGGATGAAGCGCCGGCATGGCCGCGCTGACGTACTCAAGGTCGCCGACCGGGCGCGTGCGTCGCGGCCGGGTGTGGCGCTCGGCGCCGACCTGATCGCGGGCTTCCCGACGGAGAGCGAGGCGGCGTTCCAGCGCACGCTCGATCTGGTCGACGAGGCGGGCCTGACCCACCTCCACGTCTTTCCGTTCAGCGCCCGCGCCGAGACGCCGGCCGCGCGCATGCCGCCGGTGCCGGGCGACCAGGTCCGTGAGCGTGCGGCCCGGCTCCGCGCCAAGGGCGCCGAGGTTCAGGCGGGTTTTCTCGCGCGTGCCGTCGGCACGGTCGCGGAGGTCTTGATGGAGCGGGGCGGGATCGGCCATACCGCCCACTACGCGCCGCTCCGGCCCGACCGGCCGGTCGCGGTGGGCCACCTGTTCCGGGCACGGGTGACGGCGGTCGATGGAGATCAGTTGGTGGGAGAAGTCGAGTGAGCGAAGGCGGCAGCTGGCTGCAACGGTTGAAGCGCGGCCTTGGCCGGTCCTCGACGAAGCTCAGCGAGGGGATCGTCGGCATCTTCACCAAGCGGCGCCTCGATGACGAGACGCTGGACGAGCTCGAGGAACTGCTGATCCAGGCCGACATGGGCATCACGATTGCCGACGAGGTGACGACGCGCCTGCGCAAGACCCGATTCGGCCAGGAAGTGACGCCGGAGGAGATCCGGGCAGCACTCGCCGAGGTCATCGTCGAGCTGATTGACCCGATCGCAAAGCCGCTCAAGATCGATGCCAAGCTCAAGCCGCACGTCGTGCTGGTCGTCGGCGTCAACGGCAGCGGCAAGACGACGACGATCGGCAAGTTCGCGAAGTCCTATCGCGATGCCGGCCTCAAGGTGCATCTGGCGGCCGGCGACACCTTCCGCGCCGCGGCGGTCGAGCAGCTCAAGATTTGGGCCGAGCGCACGGGTTGCCCGATCACGACCCGGCCGACCGGCGCCGACGCCGCGGGCCTGGCACTCGACGCCTACAATGCCGCGAAAGCTGAGGGCGCCGACCTGCTGCTGATCGACACCGCCGGGCGGCTGCAGAATCGCACGGACCTCATGGCCGAGCTGCAGAAGATCGTGCGCGTCCTGAAGAAGGGCGACCCGGCGGCGCCGCACAGCGTGCTCCTGGTGCTGGACGCGACGGTCGGCCAGAACGCCCATGCCCAGGCCGAGACGTTCCGCGACATGGTCGGCGTTACCGGCATCGTCATGACCAAGCTCGACGGCACGGCGCGAGGCGGCGTGCTCGTCAGCCTCGCCGAGCGCTACGGCATCCCGGTCCACGCGATCGGCGTCGGCGAGACGGCGGAGGACCTGCGCCCGTTCGAGGCGACCGCCTTCGCGCGGAGCCTGGTGGGATTGGAAGGGTAGCTCTCCCGCGAACGCCCCTGCATCGTCACGCCCGGGGATGACGGGTGATTTGCTGTGCTCAGATGGGCGTCAGGCGTAAAGGTCGACGAGCTTGCCGCGGCGCCGGTCGTCCTGCTCCGGTTTGCTGCCGGTCTCGTTCTTCGCTTCCTTGGCGTTGCCACCCTTTTCGTTCGCGGTCACGGCGATGGCCGGAACCGGCACGGCCGAGCCCTGGGCGACCTGAACCTGCGTCGGCAGCACGGTCGGCTGTGGCGGAGGGGGCGGGATCGCATGGGCGAGGGCGACCGACATCGAACGTTCCAGGTTAGGGCTACGAGATCATAGCATCGATCGATTGCGACGAGAAGTGGCGCTCCCTACCGGGGTTTCGCGGACGGGGCGACTATGTCATTGGACGACAATTTTCGTTCGTTTAACACTTTCTCAAGCCGCTGGATCGGATATTGTACTGATGATAGGCGCAGATGAATTGCATTGAATGCCGAATAAATTACGCGGGCCTAGTCGCCTTGGTGTTCACGTTCGTTCCAGGATTGCCGGAACCGACGGGCAATCCTTCAGGGTATCGTAATGTCGAAGGTTGAGCGGGACGATCTCGAATATCTTTTCGAGCTGGCGCGGGACAAAACCGTCGCAGGGCGACGGATGCTGGTCGCGACGATCGGCGATCTGTTCTTTTCCCAACATGACGTCCTGACCGACCGCGAGCGGTCGCTCATGACCGAGATCCTGCGGCAGCTGATTCACGACGTGGAAGTCTCGGTGCGTCGGGCGCTGGCCGAGCGCCTGGCGGAGCAGCCGCTGGCGCCGTCCGATCTTGTGGTGGCGCTCGCGAACGACGAGATCGAGGTCGCCCACCCGCTGCTGGTCAACAGCGACGTGCTGCAGGATCTCGAGCTGATCGAGATCATCCGCAACCGTACGCTCGAGCATCAGCTCGCCATCGGTATCCGCAAGTCGCTCTCGGAGGAGGTTGCCGACGCGCTGGTCGCGACGGAGAGCGTCGACGTCATCAAGACGCTGCTTGAGAATCACAACGCCCGGATCTCGCAGCGGACGATGGAATATCTGGTCGAACAGTCGCAGCGCGTCGACACGTACCAGAATCCGCTGCTGCGCCGGCCCGATCTCGAGACGACGCTCGCCAAGCGCATGTACTGGTGGGTCTCCGCGGCACTCCGTTCCTATATTCTCGAGCGGTACGAGGTCGATCCGGCCGAGCTCGACGAGACGATGGAATCGACGGTCAAGGCGCTGACCGAGAACGAGGGCGCGCAGCGGCCGAAGGCGGTGGAGCTCGCCGACGAGCTGGCGGCACGCCAGGAGATCACGCCCGCGCTGATCGTAAAGACGCTGCGCGAGGGCGAGGTGGCGTTGTTCGCCGCCCTCTTCGGCAAGTTCACCGGCATCCGCCTGCAGCTGGTCCAGCGCATGCTGTTCGAGCCGGGCGGCGAAGGGCTGGCGATCGCCTGCAAAGGCAGCGGCATCGACAAGTCGACCTTCGCCTCGATCTATGTGCTGACCCGCAAGGCGCGAGGGCGCGATTCGGTCAATCACCTGGCCGACATGGCCGGCATCCTCGGCCTCTATGACCGGATCAAGGACGATGCGGCGGGCATGCTGCTGAAGAAGTGGCAGCGCGATCCGAACTTCCTGCGGGCCATCTGGCAGATCGAGCAGCCGCAGCGCGCGCCGACCAGGCACTGACGACCGAGGGGTGCCGATGTGTCGTCCTTGCCGCGCGCCGAAGAAAAGCCGCTGAGGGCACCGGCCGAGCCGGTGGCCGCCGCCGCCGAATCGCTGGACAGGCTCGATGCGGCGTGCCGGGACGTGCTCGATCTGGTCGGGCTCGATTTCCTCGCGCGCGGCGGCGCCATCCTCGTGACCGATCCCATGGGCCGCGTGCTATGGAGCAACCTCGCCTGGCGTGACCTGGCCCAGCGCCTGGTACCGCGGGCAGACGCCGCCGTGCTGCCACCCTGGCCGCTCGCCGAGGTGATCCGCGGGCTCGCGCGTGGGATCACCCATCTGCGTGAGGATGCGATCGAAACCGCGACCGGTCGCGAGACGATCTGTTCCGAGCATTGGGGTGCCTTCCGCGCCGACGGCACGCTCGTCGGCATCGCTTCCGCGGTCAGCGAATCGTCCCTGACCGGCCGGCTGAAGCAACAGCTGGCCGCGGCGGAAGACCGGCTCGACGACGTCGCCCGGCTCGTGTCCGATTGGATCTGGGAGACCGGGCCGGATCTGGTGCTGACCGCCGTCTCCTCGCGGGTCAACGAGCTCCTGGGCTTTCATCCGCGCGAACTCATCGGCCGGCATCTGCTCGATCTCGGCCGGTTCGTCGACGACCAGGGCGAGCCGGCGCTGAGCCCGCTCGAGGCGCTGCAGCCGCGACCATTTCGCGACAAGCCGTTCCTGATGCGCCATGCGAACGGGTCCGAACGTCATTGCCGGATGGCCGGGCTGCCGGTGTTCGATCCCGAGACCGGCCGGTTCCACGGTTTCCGCGGGACGAACCGCGACGTGACGGCGGAAGCGATGGCGCTCGGCATGGTGGCACAGTCGCGCACCCAGCTGACCCAGGCGATCGACAGCATCTCGGACGGCTTCGCGCTGTTCGACAACAACGAGCGGCTGCTGCTGTGCAATCAGCGCTTTCTCGCCATGTATCCGCGGAGCGCCAAGCGCATCCATGTCGGCGAGACGTTCCGGACCATCGTCGAGACCTCGTTCGAATGCGGCGACCTGGCCGACAGCGATGCGGCCCGCCGGCTCATGGCGATCACGCTGACCGACCGGGCCCGGGCGCTTGGCTCGATCGAGTACGAGCTGGCGGACGGGCGCTGGATCCGGGCGACCGATCGCATGACCGGCGACGGATCGATCGTCAGCATCCGCACCGACATCACGGAGCTGAAGCGGCGTGAGCACGCGCTGTTCGAGGCGAAGGAGGTGGCCGAGAGCGCCAACCGCGCCAAGTCGGAATTCCTCGCCAATATCAGCCACGAGCTCCGCACCCCGCTGAACGCGATCATCGGCTTTTCCGAGCTGATCATCGCCGAGACCATGGGGCCGATCGCCAAGCCCTATAAGGAATATCTGCAGGACGTCCTGAACAGCGGGCGCCATCTGCTCGAGGTCATCAACGACATCCTCGATCTCGCCAAGGCCGAGGCGGGCCAGCTCGACCTCAACGAAGAAGCGCTGGACCTGAAGAGCCTCATCGACGGCGTCGTGCGCCTGATGCGTGAGCGCGCGATGCGCAATGGCCTGCGCCTTTCCACGACCGTGGCGCCCGGCCTGCCGCCGTTCCGGGCGGATCCGCGCAAGCTCCGGCAGATCCTGCTCAACCTGATCTCGAACGCGGTCAAGTTCACGCCGGCCGGCGGCTCCGTCGATGTCGACGCCGTCTGCACGGCGGACGGCGACCTGCGCCTCAGCGTGATCGATACCGGCATCGGCATCGCGTCCGAGGATATCGCGGTCGCCTTGAAGCCGTTCGGCCAGGTCGACGGCACTCTGAGCCGCAAGTACGAGGGCACGGGCCTGGGATTGCCGCTGACCCGCGCCATGGTCGAGCTGCACAACGGCGAGATCCGGATCGAGAGCGAGCTCGACCGCGGCACGACCGTCACAATCCTGCTGCCGGCCGAGCGTTTCGATCTGTGGGACGATGGGGCGGCCGTGGAGCCGCCCCTATCCGGTTAGTTCAGGACGCGAGCGCCTTCACGCCCGGCAGCTCGCGGCCTTCGAGCCATTCGAGGAACGCGCCGCCGGCGGTCGAGACGTAGCTCAGCTTGTCGATGACGCCGGCATGCGCCATGGCTGAGACCGTGTCGCCGCCGCCCGCAACCGCGAGCAGCTTGCCCGCCTGGACGAGGCGCGCCACTTCCTGGGCAATCGCGTTGGTGCCTTCGTCGAACGGCGGGAACTCGAACGCGCCGACCGGCCCGTTCCACACCAGGGTCTTGGCGCCTTCGAGCTTCGCGACGATTGCCGCAACCGTCTTCGGTCCGGCGTCGAGGATCATGAGATCGGCCGGTACCCGGTCGATCGCCACGGTCTCCGTCGCCTGGCCGGCCGTGAGCTTGGCCGCGACCACCGCGTCCTCCGGCAGGACGATGGTGCAGCCGGCCTTGTCGGCCGCGGCGAAGATCGCCCTCGCCGTGTCGAGCATGTCGCGCTCGACCAGCGAGGTGCCGACTTCCGCGCCGCGCGCCAGCAGCATGGTGTTGGCCATGGCGCCGCCGATGACCAACAGGTCGACCTTGCCGACGAGCGAGTTCAAGAGGTCGAGCTTGGTCGAGACCTTGGAGCCGCCGACGATGGCGGCGACCGGCCGCTCGGGATGCTCGAGCGCCGCCCCGAGCGCCTCCAGCTCGGCCTGCATCAGGAGGCCGGCCGCCGACGGCAGCAGATGGGCGAGCGCCTCGGTCGAGGCATGGGCGCGGTGTGCCGCCGAGAAGGCGTCGTTGACGTAGAGGTCGCCGAGCTTCGCCAGCGCCGAGGCGAAGGCCGGGTCGTTGGTCTCCTCGCCCGGGTGGAAGCGCAGGTTCTCGAGCAGCGCGACCTCGCCGTCCTTCAGGGCGTCAACCACGCGCTCGGCTTCGGGGCCGATGCAATCGTCGCCGAACGCGATCTTGCGGCCGCCGAGCGCCGCCGACAGCGGCTCGGCCAGCTGCCCGAGCGAGGCCTCGGGCGCATGCCGGCCCTTGGGCCGGCCGAAATGGGACAGCAGCACGACGCGGGCGCCGGCCTTGGCGAGCTGCTCGATGGTCGGCACCAGGCGCTCGATGCGGGTCGCGTCGGTCACCTTGCCGTCCTGCATCGGGACGTTGAGATCGACCCGCACGAGCACGCGCTTGCCCGCGACGTCGAGCTGATCCAGCGTCTTGTATGCGACCATGTTGCGTCTCTCCGATGGCGATGAAGGAGGATAGGGGCCGTCCCGCGACGATACCCGCCGACCCCGTGCCATAGGCGGGGGGCTGCCCGCTGTCAACAACCGGCGGCGGGTTTCGTCACACCCGCTCTGCACGGGCCCGGCGTTGCGGGGCCGTACGCACCATCCTATTTCCTTGCGTCTGGTGTCATTTCCGGAGCGGCAGGATGGCGGACGACAGCGAAGGCCCGATCGAGGGCGCGCGGCAGAAGCTGATCGAGACGAAGCAGCGCTGGGCCGACGAGGGACGGCTCCTGACCGGCCGGACCGCACGGCCGGGCGTGGAGAGGCTGCCGCCGGGCCAGCGCGAGGTCAAGAACTGGCCGGTCCTGGACCTGGGCGTCCAGCCCGACGTGCGGCTCGACCGCTGGCATCTGCGCGTCTATGGCCTGGTCGAGAACCCGGTCGTCTGGGACTGGCAGCAATTCCTGGCCCAGCCGCAGAGCGACGACGTGTCGGACATGCATTGCGTCACCGCCTGGTCGCGCTTCGACAACCGTTGGCGCGGCGTGTCGGCGAAGTACTTGCTGTCGGTGGTGCGGCCCAAGCCCGAGGCGCGCTTCGTCGTATTCCACTCGTATGACGGCTACACGACGAACCTGCCGCTCGCCGATTTCGACGATGACGATGTGTTCCTGGTCCACCAGTGGCAGGGCGAGCCGCTGACGCGCGAGCACGGCGGCCCCGTGCGGGCGCTCGTGCCGAAGCTTTACCTGTGGAAGAGCGCCAAATGGCTGAGCCGCATCGAATTCATCGCGGCGGACCGCCCCGGCTTCTGGGAGGAGCGGGGCTACCATGGCCACGGCGATCCCTGGACCGAGGAACGCTATTCGGACTAAGCAGCATTCAAGCAACAAGGGAGAACCGCGCCATGAGCGCCTTCGATTTCTCGTTCATCTCGATCGACGGCCGGCCGATGCCGCTCGCAGCATATCGCGGCAAGGTGCTGCTGGTCGTGAATGTCGCGTCTTATTGTGGGCTGACGCCGCAGTACGAGGGGCTCGAGGCGCTGTCGCGCCAATATCGCGACCAGGGCCTCGTCGTGATCGGCGTGCCGGCCAACGATTTCGGCGCGCAGGAGCCGGGGACCGAGGCCGAGATCCAGGAATTCTGCACGACCCGCTTCGCGGTCGACTTCCCGATGACCGCCAAGGAGCCGGTCGTGGGCTCGGCGGCTCACCCGTTCTACCAGTGGGCGGTCACCGAGCTCGGTGCCGATGCGGCGCCCAAGTGGAACTTCCACAAGTACCTGGTCGGCCGCGACGGCGCGATCACGAGCTTCGGCTCCCGTACGACCCCGGACGCGCCGGAACTGGTGGGTGCGATCGAGGCGGCGCTGAGGGGGTAGAGCAGGCCCTCAGGGCAGACCTGCGACCCGCGGGGCATAGGGGAACAGTCGGACGTAGGTCCGTTTGGCCGTGCAGGCGCAGCCGCTGGTGTCGAACTGCAGGACGCGTACCGTCGCGTCCTGCAGATCCGCACTCGTGAGCTTGCTCGCCGGCGTGAGACGGAGGTTGACGTGGTCTGATTGCCGCGCCCCGGCCGGAAAGTCGATCTGCAGGACAGCCCGGGGCTTCCCGTCCTGCTCGAGCACGGCGGTGAACGCGGCACCCAGGGGCACCGGTTCGGCCAGCTGCAGCGCGATGCCGACGCTGGGAGCCGCGGCCTCAACCGGCTCGAGCGTCACCGTCGGCAATGGTGCGGGGTTGCCAAGCGGCCGGCCACCCTGCTGGGCGACCGCGGCGGCCATGAAACGGGCCTGCTGGCTCGCGAAAAGCGCATCCCGCTTCGCCACCGGCCGCTCAGTCGCAATCGCCCCCGCAACGTCGCCGCGCCGATAGAGCACTGTTGCGAGCGTGTCGGTGATCCGCACGCTGTTTCCGCTGGCAGTCCCTTCGGTCTGGATGGTCCGGCCGAGCGCGCGGCGCGCCATGATCTCGGCATCGGCCAACTCGTCCGGCGTCGGGGTGGCCGAGATGGCGACGAGCCAGGCGAGGTCGTTGTCGATGTCGGGCGGGGTATGCGTCCTGGCGGCGATGGCTTTGGTCAGCAGGGCGCGGTCGGCCCTCCTGGCGGCGGTATCCGCGCTATGGACAATGGCGAGCGTGATGCCGGCGAGCCAGACGATCCCCAGCGCGGCGAGCACGCCGCTGCCGGCGAGGCTCCGCGGCGGCAGGCGGGTGATGTCGCCCTGGCCGCGCACGAGCAGCCAGCCGACGGCGATGCCCGACAGCAGGCCGCCCACATGGGCGGAGACGTCGAGTGCCGGGATCACGAGCGGCAGGAGGACGAAATTCACGCCCAGCAGGATCCACCACACCCGCGGGGCAAACCGGTAGCCGCCCGGCAGCTGCGCGCCGAACCGGCGGTTCAGCACGGCCTGGGCACCCAGCATGCCGAACAGGACGCCGGAGAAACCGACCGACATCAGGTTGCTCGAAAGCCAGCCGAGCTCAGCCGCGAGCGCCGATGCCCCCTGGCTGACAATGCCCGTCGCGAGCACCAGGATCATGAACCGGCGGATGCCAAGCTGCCGCTCGACGATCGTGCCCACGACCAGGGCGAAGAAGCCGTTGCTGAGGAGGTGCAGGGCGTTGGCATGCAGCAGGTTGGCGGTGATCAGGCGAAACCATTCGCCCTGCACCACGAGCGACGAGGCGTTGGCGCCCAGG
Source organism: Aliidongia dinghuensis (assembly GCF_014643535.1). Taxonomy (NCBI): domain Bacteria; kingdom Pseudomonadati; phylum Pseudomonadota; class Alphaproteobacteria; order Rhodospirillales; family Dongiaceae; genus Aliidongia; species Aliidongia dinghuensis. The sequence continues at coordinate 221,070 of NZ_BMJQ01000007.1, forward strand.
TCGAGCATGCCCAGCGGGTCGGCCTGGCTCAGCCAAAGCGACTGGCCGAGGAAGACCAGGACCAGGAAGCCGACCAGGCTCCGGGTCGCCCGGGGCCTGGCGCGCCCGAACTGTACCGCCACGGCCTCGCGCGCGGCCATGCGGGCGACGAGCACCGCGCCGTCGCTCTGCCTCGAGACGTGTTCGCTCACCAGCCTCACCAGCCGAGGGACCGCGTCGGCCTCGGCAAATTCCCGCACCGGAAAGACGTAGGTGCGCCTCCGCGTATCCAGGATCACGCTGGCGCGCCGCCCCCTGCCGACGATCACGGCCGAGAGCACGTCCGCATAGGGGATCTTGAGGCTTCGGTGCGAATTCACGTTGCGCGGGACCGACAGGCCGTCCCGCTCGAAGGAAATCGGCGGCGGCCCGCCCTTTGCCCGGTGATAGGCCTGTCGCCCGAGCATGAGCACGGTGATGGCGGCAAGGGCGATGCCCAAACTGGCCGGAACGTCCCAGCCGCGCGGCCATGACTCTGACATGGCCGACACGGCGAAGAAGGCGCCGATCACGACGCCGCCAAGCAGCGAGAGCAGGTTCGGGGGCCAGACCGGCGGCAGGCGGAACGGGATGCTCTGAAAACTCTGATCGGTTTCGATCAAGGTACGCTCCGCCGCAATCCGGTCGCTTGCTCCGTTTCCACTGCAACCAAAGTCAGGCTAGCCGTGCGACGCACGCGGGGGCAAGGGCGAAAGCCTATTGGGCCAGATCGCTCCCCAAAGGAATGCTGCGGATGGTCAGCGGCTGGGCGCGGCCGCGCACCATGATCTCCAGGGCTGGGAACCGGTCGAGGTCGGTCGCCGCGTGGCGTGCCACGATCTCGGACACGATCAGTTCGACGCCAGCTTCCTTGGTCATGGCTTCGAGCCGGCTCGCGGTGTTGACCGCATCGCCGATCGCGGTCACCGACACGGTCCGGCCGAAGCCCATCTCGCCGATGATCGTAGGGCCGGCATGGATGCCGATGCCGATCCTGAGCGGGCGGGCGAGGTCGGCGCTCAGCATCTGGTTCAGGTGGACGAGCCGTTCGGACATGGCGGCCGCGGCGGCAAGGGCGGCACGGCAGCCCTCCTCGATGCTGCTCTCGACGCCGAACAGCGCCATGATGCCGTCGCCGATGAACTTGTCGACCTGGCCGCCGGCCCCCTCGATCGCGCGGCCCATCTCCTCGAAATAGCGATTGAGCAGGAAGACGACGTCATAGGGCAGCTTGTGCTCGGCGAGCTCGGTGAAGGCGCGGATGTCGGCGAACAGGATCGCGATCTCGCGTTCGCTGCCGGTCATGTGCGTCGAGCGCACGAGCTTGTCGCTGGCCGCGATCGTCGGCGGCAGCAGCGGCGTCGCAGCGATGTCGCCCGTCGGGCGCAGCTGGCAGGCGAGTCGCACATTGGGCGGCGCCGACAGCCGATGCAGCACCTTCATCTCGGCATCGGACAGGTCCGGCAGCGCGCTCGCCGGGCCTACGACGCGGATGCGGCAGGTCGAGCAGCGGCCGCGGCCGCCGCAGACCGAGGCATGAGGGATGCGGGCGAGCCGGCTCACCTCGAGCACGCTCATGCCGTTGAGCGCCTCGATCCGCCGGCCGTCGGGATAGGTCACGCGGAAGGTGCCGCGGCGCCGTTCCCATTGCCTGCGGATGAGACGGAGGGCCAGCACCAGCAGGATGAGCACCGTCATGGTGCCGCGCATCCAGTCGCGCAACCGGTCAAGGTGTGCCTGGGCCTGGGGCGTGATCGCATGATGGGCGAGTTGGCGCGACAGCCAGTCGGGATCCCGCGCCAGCTCGGCGATCTCGCGGCCGCCCTCGACAAAGCCCAGGATCGCCAGGATCGGAATCAGCACGGCGACTGCGAACAGGAGCGGCTTCAGCGTCGGATACCAGGACCGGAGCCGGAGCGAATAGTTGAGCCCGATCGAGCCATGAATCCAGGCGGCGACCAGCAGAATGAGCTGTAGCATGCCCCGCGACGGGGCGAGCGTGTAGAGCCGGAGCAGTTCGGCCCGATAGGTGTCGTCGCCGTCGTAGAGGCTGTAGAGCAGGCGAGTCGCGGCGAGATGCTGGGCGAGCAGGAACGGGATGAGGAAGCCCAGGCACAGCTGGGCAGCTTCGGGCCCCGGCATGCGCAGCGCACGCCGGCGATAGAGTGCGAACAGGGCAAGCGCGATATGCAGCAGGAACGCGCCGTAGAGCACGATGGTGCCGGGAATGCTCTCCCAGATGTTCTCGACCACGTCGAGCATGGCCTGCATCGCCGCGACCGAGATCAGGCCCAGCGAATGGTTGATCAGGTGGATCGTGACGTAGGTGAACAGCACGAGCCCGCTAGAGAGCCGCGCCTTGTTAATGCGCTGCGGCGTGAGCACCGGTGAGCTTCCTCGCGCTGATCCAAGAGATGTCCGGAAAGGACTCGCCCCAAAAGACTCGTGCGCGGGGCATTTCATGCCGGAACCTATCATGCACATCCGGTCGCGGCCACCGGCTCGGCAGGACCCGGCCGACCGGCTGCGATCTCGCGACCTTCGGTCGCGCGGTAGCGCTTTAAGCGAGAGGTTCCCAAGCCATAAGGTTTCTGGTAACCCGGCTACCCAAGGTCGAGGGAGGTGTCGAGCCGGTGACTCATCTCATTGAAATTCATGGCCTCGTCAAAAATTTCGGACCAATCGAGGCGGTCAAAGGCATCAGTTTCACGGTCGATCGTGGCGAGGTCCTGGGTTTCCTTGGCCCGAACGGCGCCGGCAAATCGACGACCATGAAGATGGCGGCGGGCTTCCTCGCCCCCAGCGCCGGACGGGCGATCATCTGCGGCCACGACGTCGAGAAGGAGCCGCTCGCCGCCAAGCGCAAGCTCGGCTATCTGCCGGAGGGAGCACCAGCCTATCCCGACATGACGACTGCGGGCTTCCTCTCCTTCATCGCGCAGGTGCGCGGCTACCGCGGCGCCGAGGCGCGGCGGCGGGTCGCAGAGGCGGCGGAGCGGCTGGAACTCGGCGGCGTCATGTACCAGCCGATCGAGACGCTCTCGAAGGGCTTCAAGCGCCGTGTCGGCTTGGCCCAGGCGCTGCTGCACGATCCCGAGGTGCTGATCCTCGACGAGCCGACGGACGGGCTCGACCCGAACCAGAAGCACCAGGTTCGCGAACTGATCCACGGCATGGCGCGCGACAAGGCGATCATCATCTCGACCCATATCCTGGAAGAGGTCGACGCGGTATGCACCCGCGCCATGGTGATCGCACACGGCACGGTGCTGGCGGACGGCACGCCCGGCGAGCTCGAGGCGCGCTCACGCTATCACAACGCGGTCTTCGTGAGGGGAGCAGCACCATTCGGCGACGGGATCGTGGGCGCGCTCGCGGCATTGCCCGGCGTCGCGGCGGTCGAGCCGGGTGGGCGATCCGATGCGGCCGGGCTCTACGTGCTGGCCCAGAACGGCGCCGATCTGTTGCCGGCCGTGCGGGAGGCGATGGCCGAGCACGGGATCCCCGTTGCCGAACTCCGGCTCGAGCGCGGTCGGCTCGACGGCGTGTTCCGCGACATCACCGCCGCCAAGAACTAGAAACGCGTTCGGGGAGACTTGAACCTATGGGCACTGTCGGTGTCGTGTTCCGTCGTGAGCTGGTCAGCTACTTCGCAACGCCGCTCGCCTACGTTTTCATCGTGATCTTCCTGGTGATGGCCGGTGCGCTCACCTTCTACGTCGGCGGCTTCTTCGAGCGCGGGCAGGCAGATCTCCAGGTGTTCTTCAACTTCCATCCCTGGCTCTACCTGTTCCTGATCCCGGCGCTCTCCATGCGGCTCTGGGCGGAGGAGCGCAAGACCGGCACGATCGAGCTGTTCCTGACCCTGCCGATCACCACGGCCGAGGCGGTCGTGGGCAAGTTCCTGGCAGCCTGGGCCTTCACCGGCATCGCGCTCGCCCTGACCTTTCCGTTCTGGATCACGGTCAACTACCTGGGCCAGCCCGACAATGGCGTGATCCTGGCGAGTTACATCGGCAGCTTCCTGATGGCCGGCGCGTTCCTCGCGATCGGCTCGGCGATCTCGGCCGTGACCAAGAACCAGGTCATCGCCTTCGTCGTGAGCGCCGTCGTCTGCTTCCTCTTCACCGCGTCCGGTTCGCCCTTGGTGCTGGGGCCGGTCACGGCCTGGGTCCCGGGCGGCGTGATCGAGACCATCGCATCGATGAGCTTCCTGTCGCATTTCGCGGCGATCACGCGCGGTGTGGTCGACTTGCGCGACGTCATCTTCTTCGGCTCGGTCATCGGCCTGTTCCTGTTTGCGAACACGGTCCTGGTCGAGCTCAAGAAAGCGGATTGAGGAGGTCTTCCATGAGCCGTTCCGCTACCGGAATGACCTTGGCGGGGCTGGGCCTCGCCGCGGTCCTGCTGATCTCGATCAACGCGCTGTCGGGCAAGCTCTTCGGCGGCGACCGGTTTGATCTGACCGACCAGCATCTCTATACGCTGTCCGACGGCACCAAGGCGGTCTTGAGCAAGATCGATGAGCCGATCACGCTCAAGCTGTTCTACTCCAAGGAATTGGGCGACCAGGTGCCGAGCTTCGGCGTCTATGCCCAGCGGGTGCGCGAGCTGTTGCAGGAATATGCCGCCGATGCGCACGGCAAGATCAACCTGGAACTGCTTGATCCGCAACCCTATTCCGAGGTCGAGGACCAGGCGACCGCGGCCGGCCTCCAAGGCGTGCCGCTGGACGATGGCGGCGAGCAGGTCTATTTCGGCCTCGCCGGCTCCAACTCGACCGACGACAAGCAGACGATCGCGTTCTTTCAGCCGGATCGCGAGCGCTTCATCGAGTACGACCTGACCAAGCTGGTCCAACAGCTTGCATTCCCGAAGAAAAAGGTCGTGGGCCTGGTCTCGAGCCTGGCGCTCGACGGCGACCCGATGGCGCGCATGCAGGGCCAGCCGACCCAGAGCCAGGTCGTGCTCGACCAGCTGCGCCAGACCTTCGACGTGCGCGATATCGGAGCCGGCTTCGACAAGGTGCCGGACGACGTCGATCTTTTGATGATCGTCCAGCCGCAGAAGCTGCCGGCCAAGACCGAATACGCGATCGATCAGTTCGTGATGAAGGGCGGCCACGCACTGGTCTTCGTCGATCCCAATGCGGAATTCGCCCAGGCGCATCCGTCGATGTTCAACCCGCAGGGCGGCCCCTCGGCGGCGAACTTCGACCGGCTCTTGAAGGCCTGGGGCGTCGAGCTCGTGCCGGGCAAGGTCGTGGGCGACCGGGTCGCGGCACGCCGGGTCAACGCCGGCAGCGGCACGCATGTCCAGGCGGCGGAATATCTCGCCTGGCTCAATCTCAAGGGCGATTCGATCAACCACGACGACCCGGTGACGGGTCAGCTGGGCCAGCTCAATTTCGCGACCGCCGGCGACTTGCAGCCGATCAAGGACGCCAAGACCAAGTTCGAGTGGCTGGTCCGCTCCTCGCCTCAGTCGGAACTGATCGACACGGCCAAGGTCCAGGGCCTGCCCGATGTGCTGGGCCTGCTGTCGAGCTTCAAGGCGACGGGCGAGCGCTACACGCTTGCGGCCCGCATCACCGGGCCGGCCGACACCGCCTTCCCGGACGGCAAGCCGGTCGAGGAGAAGCCCGACGACGCGAAGAAGGATCCGGCCAAGCCCAACGACGCGAAGCCTGATGCCGCCAAGTCCGATGCGCCGAAGTTCACGGCCGATCCGACCCAGGTCAAGGTGGCGAAGGAGCCGATCGACATCATCGTCGTCGCCGACGCCGACATGCTCGACGACCGCTTCTGGGTCCAGGTCCAGGACTTCTTCGGCCAGCGCGCGGCGACGCCGCTCGCCAACAACGGCGACCTCGTGCAGAACGCGGTCGACAGCCTGGCCGGCACCGGCGACCTGATCGGCCTGCGCTCGCGCGGGTCGGCCGTCCGGCCGTTCACCGTGGTCGACCAATTGCAGCGCCAGGCCGAGGACAGCTACCGCGCCAAGGAGAAGCAGCTGCAGGACAAGCTGCGCGAGACACAGTCCAAGCTCGCGGAGCTGCGTACGAACAAGGGTGCCGACGGCAAGGAAGAGCCGCTGACCGCCGAGCAGCAGCAGTCGATCAACGACCTGTCGGCGACGATCATCCAGACGCGCAGCCAGCTGCGCCAGGTCCAGCTGGCACTGCGCCAGGACATCGACCGGCTGAAGGGGCTGCTGGTCGGGCTCGACGTGGCGCTGGTGCCGCTGGCGCTCGCGGTCTTGGCACTCGTCGTCGGTCTGGTCCGCGCACAGCGGCGCAAGCGCCGCGCGCAGCAGGCCTAAGGGAGAGAACGGGATGCGTCGCAATACTCTGATCGCGCTCACCCTCATCACGATCCCGGTCTGCGCGGCGGCGATCTTGGTGCCGATGCCGGGCGGCACGAAGATCGCGAGCGTCGCGACCGGGCCCGTGTTCCCGGGCCTCAAGGACAAGATTGCGAACGCGGCCAAGCTGACCGTGACCGGCTCCGGCGGCACGGTCACGCTCGCGCGCAAAGGGGCGGCGCCGAAGCCGGGCGAGCTGCCGCTCGACGGCTGGACGCTGACCGACAAGGGCGGTTACCCGGTCGACGGCACGACACTCCGCCCGATCCTGAGCGCACTCGTCGACCTCAAGACCGTCGAGCCCAAGACCGAACGGCCGAAGCTCTACGACCGGCTCGATCTCGGCAACCCGGGCGATAAGGGCTCGGAGGCCAAGGCGGTGACGCTCGGCGACGCAGGTGGCGCCGACCTTGCCAAGCTGATCGTCGGCCGCCGGCGCTACGGGCTGACCGGGAACGACGACGGCATCTATATGCGCAAGCCCGACGTGGCCCAGACCTGGCTCGCGGCGCCGGCCTTCGACCTGCCGTCCGACACGCTGAGCTGGATCGACCGCAAGCTGGTTGACGTCGACGCCGACCAGATCAAGCTGGTCACCCTCGCGGCCACTACGGCGGGCGCCAAGCCGTTGACCTTCAGCCGCGACAAGGCGGCCGACAAGCTTGGCGTCCAGGACCTGCCCAAGGACTTCAAGCTGAAGTCGGACAACCCCGGCAGCGATGTGGCGGCGGCGTTCCGCTATCTCGACCTGACCGACGTTGAGCCGGCGGCGAAGCTCACGGCGGCGCCGGTCGCGACCGCTCATGTCGAGACGTTCGGGGGCCTGGTGCTCGACGTGATGCTCGTCGACCAGGATGGCGCCACCTGGGTCAAATTCGCGGCGAAAGGCTCGGGCGACGCCCAGAAGCCGGCGGACGAGATTACCCAGCGGACGAGCGGTTGGGCCTATAAAATCCCCGATGCGCGCGTAAAAACGCTGGAGACGAGGCTCACAGACTTGCAGGCGCCGCCGGCCCCCGCCAAGGGGTCCTGACCCACCCGCAGCCGGTCCCGCGGCGGAACGTTCTGGCATGGCTCCGTTGTTGTTCCTCCGGGCGTCGTGAGTGGCGAGGAGGGCTCCCTATGCGCTACACCTCTCGCGAATTTCCGGCGGAGGTGATCGGGTGGAGGAGGTAGAGGTCCCGGCGGACGGGCCCCGGAGTGCGTCATGGCTGCGACGCCTGTTGGCGCCGACCATGGCCCTCGTCGTCTGCGGGATCGTGCTCGCCCTGCTGCATGGCCTGTCCCACGGCATCGACTATCAGGCCATGGTGCATGCGCTCAGGCACACGCCGAACCGCCTGCTCGCGTGGTCCGTCGCGGCGACGGCGCTCAGCTACCTGGCGCTCATCGCGCGCGACGTCTGCGCGCTCCATTACGTCGGCGCCCGCATCCCGGGCTCCGCACTGCTTTTGGGCTCGTTCTGCGGCTCGGCGCTCGGCAACGCCGTGGGCTTCGGTGCGCTGACCGGCGGCGCCGTGCGCTATCGTGCCTACGGGGCTGTCGGCGTGCAGCCGGACCAGATCACGCGCATCATGCTGTTCATCACGGCCGGCTTCGGCGTCGGGCTCGCGGCCTACGCTGCCGCCAGCGCCGTGCTGGCCAGCACGGCGATCGGCCGATTGCTGCACCTGCCGGCCGAGGGCCTGCGCCTCGGCGGCGTTGCGACCCTCGCCTCGGTCGCGCTCACGGTACTGCTCTGCGGCGTCCGGCGCGCGCCGGTCCAGCTCGGGCAGTGGCAGATCGATGTGCCGGGCGCGGGCTTGACCCTTGTCCAGATCGTGCTGACCGGCGTCGACCTGGTCGGCGCCGCGGCGGCGCTATGGTTCCTGCTGCCCGAGGGCCGGGTCGATTTCGCGAGCTTCTCGGCGATCTATGCCGCGGCGACAGCGCTCGGCGTCATCAGCCATGTGCCGGGCGGCCTCGGCGTGTTCGAGGCGGTCGTGGTCTTCGCCCTCGGCAACCGCGTGTCGCCCAGCCTCGCCGCGGCGGCACTCTTGGCTTATCGCGCGGTCTATTTCCTGCTGCCGCTGATTCTCGCGGGCGTATTGCTCGCGGTCTACGAGCTGGCGCGGCTCGCCGGGCGCGCGACCGGGGCGACCGAGCGCGTGCTGCGCGGTGCCGGCCTGCTGGCGCCGATCTATCTCGGCGTCTTCACCTTCGCGGTCGGCACCATGCTGATCGTCTCGGGCGCCACGCCGGCATTCGGCAAGCGTCTGGCGGCGCTCCACGACCTGCTGCCGCTCTGGGCGGTCGAGATGTCGAGCTTCTTCGGCAGCCTGGCTGGCGTGCTCATGCTGTTCGTGGCGCGCGGCCTGTTCCATCGGCTGGACGGCGCCTGGTGGCTGGCGCTGGTGCTGGCGCTCGCCAACCTGTTCCTATCCATCACCAAGGGGCTCGCCTGGGACGAGCTCGCCGTCATCAGCTTCTTCATCCTGATGCTGCTGGTGACGCGCCGGGAATTCACCCGTCCGGCATCGTTCCTGCGCCAGCCCTTCACGGTCGAATGGTTCGTCGGCATCGCGGTCGTGCTGGCCGGCTCGTCCTGGATCCTGTTCTTCGCCTTCCGCGACGTCGCCTACACCCATGATCTCTGGTGGCATTTCGAGTTCGACGAGCAGGCGCCGCGGGCGTTGCGCGCGCTGCTTGGCATGGCAGTGCTGGCGCTCGTCCTGGGCTGCGCGCAGCTGATGCGGACCGCGTCGGGCCGCGTCGAGCCGCCGACGGTGGAGGAACTCGGCCAGGCCGGGCGGATCATTGGCGAGCAGGGGCGCAGCGAGGCCATGCTCGCCATGATGGGCGACAAGAGCTTCCTGTTCTCGGGCTCCGGCCGCAGCTTCCTCATGTATGCCAAGCGCGGGCGCAGCTGGGTGGCTCTCTACGACCCCGTCGGCCCACGCGAGGAATGGCACGAGCTCATCTGGCGCTTCGTCGAGCTGGCCGACGAGCACGGCGGCCGCGCCGCCTTCTACCAGGTCCGGGCCGACAGCCTGCCGTTCTATCTCGATGCGGGGCTCAAGATCCTGAAGCTCGGCGAGGAGGCGATCGTGCGGCTCTCGGACTTCACGCTGCAAGGTGGCCGCTGGCAGGGCCTGCGCTATGCGCTGAAGCGCGGGGAGCGGGAAGGGCTCTCGCTCGAGCTGCTGACGCCGGAGGAGGCCGAGCGCCGCATCCAGACCTTGACCCGGATCTCCGATGACTGGCTCTCCGAGCGGCGCGCCAAGGAAAAGAGCTTCTCGGTCGCGGCGTTCGATCCGAGCTTCATCGCCGCCCAGTCGGTGGCACTCTTGAGCCAGCGCGGCGATCCGGTCGCGTTTGCGAGCGTCATGACGACCGATCAGCGCCAGGAGGCGACGATCGGCATCATGCGCCACACGACGACCGCCTCGCCCTACGCCATGGAGTTCCTGTTCACGGCGCTCGCGCAGCGCCTGCGCGAGGCTGGGTTCGCACGGCTCAGCCTCGGCATGGCGCCGCTGGCAGGTATCGGCCGCACGCCGCTCTCGTCGCGCTGGCATCGCATCGCAGGACTTGTCTGGGAACACGGCGGGCGTGTGTATAATTTCCAGGGGCTCCGGACCTTCAAGAACAAGTTCCATCCGGCCTGGGAGCCCCGATACCTGGCGGCCTCGGGCGCCATCGGGCCGTTCGTGGCCTTGGCCGACGTGGTCGTGCTGGCGGGCGGCAACAAGACGTGAGGAACATTATGGCGAGAAGCGGCCCGGCGATCAGGAATGCCCCAGTAAAGCGCCTGATCGCGCTGGGCCTCCTTGCCGTCGGTCTGATCGCGGCGGCGCCGGCCTCGGCCGATTCGGCGCAGATCGACGGCGGCCGTTTCGGCATCATCCGGGTGACCGAGCCGGAGGGCGACATGCGCGGCCTCGTCTACCTGTTCTCGGACAATGATAGCTCGGCTGAAACCGACGATGCCGTGGCGGCTAAGCTCTCGGCCGCGGGCGCGCTGGTGGTCGAGATCGACACGCACGGCTATTTGACGGCGCTCGCCAAGCTGCCCGACAAATGTTTCAACCTGGGTGGCGACATCGAGGGGCTGAGCCGCAATCTGCAGCACGACCGTGCCTACCCGACTTATCGCTCGCCGATTCTGGCCGGCATCGGGGTCGGTGGCGCCCTCGCCGAGGCGGCGCTCAGCCAAGTGCCGTCGGCGACCTACGCCGGTGCCGTGTCGATCGATCCAACCGTCGCGATCCCGACCGGGCGGCCGCTCTGCACGAAGGCCCCGTTCAGCGCCGTCGCCGGCGGCTTCACCTATGGCCCGCATCCGGATTTGCAAGGTTTCTGGTCGGTTGGCTTCACCGCCAAAGCCGCTCAATCGCGCAATCATGTGACCGAGCTCGGTCTGGGCGGCACGCCGCTCACGACCGAGGATGTGACCGGCGCGCCGGCCGACGCGCTCGCGGCGTTGATCGAGCCGCATCTCAAGAAGCCCGAGATGGACCTGACCGGGCTCGACGCCTTGCCGCTGGTCGAGCTGCCGGTCGACCATCCGTCACCGGTGATGGTGATCGTGGTGTCGGGCGATGGCGGCTGGCGCGATCTCGACAAGACGATCGCCGAGAATCTGCGGGAACAGGGCGTGCCGACGGTCGGTTGGGACGCCCTGCGCTATTTCTGGAGCAAGAAGACGCCGGAGGAGACGGCACTGGCGCTTGCCGCCATCATGAAGTCCTATATGGCGAAGTGGCACGCCTCCAAGGTGGCGCTCGTCGGCTATTCCTTCGGCGCCGACGTGCTGCCCTTCGCCTATAACCGCCTGCCGGCGGACTTGCGCGGCAATGTCGTGCAAATGTCGCTCCTGGGCCTCTCCAAGAGCGCCGAGTTCGAGATCTCGGTCGGCGGCTGGCTGGGGGCGGCGCCCGGTGCCGACGCACTGCCAAACCAGGCGGAGCTCGCCAAGGTGCCGCCGGCCATGATCCAGTGCTTCTACGGCGCGGACGAAACCGATACGGCCTGCCCGACACTGACCGCCCAGGGCGTCGAGCAGATCAAGACGACCGGCGGCCATCATTTCGACGGCGACTACGCGGCGCTGGCGAAACATATCCTCGACGGCCTGCGTCGGCGCGCAGGCTGACCCGCCATGACGCGCCCCACGAAACTCTCGATGTTCATGGGGCTCGTATTGTGGCTGAGCTACGCGCGCGCCCAGAACGCCTGGGAGAACCCGGTGCTGGTCGGGGTTGCTCTGTTCGTGGCGCTGGCCCTGCCGTCGATCTCCGTCGTGTCGAACATCCTCGACGCGCGGGTCTCGACCCTGGCCCACCATCGCCTGCCTGGACGGCTCGCACGGTTCGTGGCCCAGCTCCTGGTCAATATCGCGATCTTCGCCGTCATGATCGTCGGCCGGGTCATCCCGCCGGGCGGCATCGACCAGGTCGGCGGCATTGCCGGTGCCGCGGCCGTCACGACGCTTGCCTCCCAGGGGCTGCAGGCCGTAGCGCTCTGGCTCGCCTGGCGCGGCATTGGCCGGGCGGACGGCAATGTGCTGCTGGCGCTCTCGGCCAACATCGTCGTGGCGGCGCTCGCGATCGCAGGCATCGGCTGGGCGCGCCAGGCGTTCCTCATCGGCGGCGCGGGGCTCGCCGTGCTCGCGGTCCTGACCGACCTGCGCGCCGGCTGGCCGCGCCGCGCGGCTCCGGCCGCGACCCCGGTACGCGACGAAGCGCCTGAGAAGGCGGCCGACTCCGCACCGTAATCGAACTCTATCGACAACTGGGGTTTGCCAAGCGGCGGCCGCTCTACATTTGCGTGCTCGGTCTTTCGACCTATACGCAGGTAGTGCGCATCGGCGCCGCTGGACGACGGGGCGGCGCTCTACTACTCTCCGGCAATTTTGTCATACTTGAAACGAGGCCGGATGTGATCTGCGACGCGACCGCGACGTCACCCTGCGTCGGCATATGTGAGTTGGAGCCGACGAGCGGGCTCTGCCGCGGCTGCCTGCGGACGCTTCAGGAAATCGCCCGCTGGGGCGGGCTCAGCCTCAGCGAGCGGCGGCAGATCAAGGCACACCTGGCGGAGCGGCGCTGCGCGGTCGCGACCGGCCGATCGCCGGTGCTAGTCGCCGGTTCCTAGATAGCCGGCGCGGCCGGGCTGCGGCTCGGCATAGCAATCGACCTGACCGAGGCTGGAATAGCAATACTTGGCCTGCTTGTATGGCTGGTCGGCAGCGGCCGGCTTCGGCTTGCAATCCTTCGGCTGCTGGCCGACCGGCGGTGCGAACTGGTCGCACGGGTCGACCGCGGCGGAGCAGCCGGCGACGGTGGCACCGATGAGCGCGAGCAGGGAAATGCGAAGCATGGGACGCATCTGTCTATGAAGCCTGAATATGCATTAACACTCTCTTGCCGTGTGGCGGCAATCCTTCTGCTGGCCGGCGTTGCGGCCTGCACGACCGGCGCCAGGAATTGGGCCAGGCCCGGCGTCAGCGAGAGCCAGCGCAGCGCCGACTACAACGAATGCCGGTCCCAGATGCGGGCGGTCATGAAGCAGAGCTACGACATCGACCAGGACATCTCGTCGAGTCTCGGCAGCGATTGGCGCCGGCTCGGCCAGTACAATACCCAACAGTCCCAATTGTCGCAGGGCGATGCCGACTCTGGCGCCCAGGTCATGCGCAACTGCATGACCGACAAGGGCTATCGGCCGCTCTGATTACGGTTAGACGGCTTTGCGGATCGGCTCGGCCGGCAAGACCCGGCCGGCCGGCAGCAGCACGGTTACGGTCGTGCCAGTGTTGGGCCAGCTGCGGACGCCGATCGTGCCGCCGTGCAGCTCGACGAAGCTGCGGGCGAGCGGCAGGCCCAGGCCGGTGCCGGCATGGTGGCGGGACAGCGAGTTGTCGACCTGGGTGAAGGGCTCGAAGATCCGGTCGAGATCGGTCTCGGCGATGCCGATGCCGCTGTCCGCGACGGCCAGCTCGAGCTCACTATCGGCCTTGAGCGCCGCGGAGACGATCACCCGCCCGCCGGACGGCGTGAACTTGACCGCGTTCGAGACGAGGTTCAGCAGCACCTGCTTCAGCTTGGTCTCGTCGGCCCAAAGCTCGATATCCTCGCGGGGCAGGCGCGTCTCGAGTGCGACGCCGGCCGCACGCGCCCGCTCGCGGAAGAAGCGCTCGACGGAGATCAGCAGGGCCGTCGCCGACATCCGGTCCTCGCGCAGCTCCGTCTTGCCGGCCGACGCCTTGGTGAGGTCGAGGATGTCGTTGATGACGTCGAGCAGGAAGCGGCCGCTCGTCGCGATGTCCGCCGCGTAATCCTTGTAGCGGCGCCAGGCACCCTCGCCGGAGCCGAACATCTCGCTCTGAATGATGTCGGCGAAGCCGATCACCGCGTTGAGCGGCGTCCTGAGCTCATGGCTCATGTTGGCGAGGAACTGCGACTTGGCCGCGTCGGCCCGGACCGCCTCGGCCCGCGCCGCCTCGAGTTCGAGCCCGCGCTGCCGGCTTTCCTCGACCTGCAGGCGCAGGATCTCGAGTACCGAGCCCATGCCGATGAAACGGCCGTTCTCGGCGATGATGAAGCCGCTCATGAGCGCCGACGGCTTGTCGCGGCCGATCCGTTCCGACAGCTCGCTGATGCTGGTGTCGGGATCGACGATCAGCGGTGCCCGATCCATCAGGAGCGCGATGGGGCGCCGCTCGTAGACGTCGCGTACGACCGGCCGGGCGAAGGTCGAGAGCAGGCTGTGGCGATCGATCGAGCCCGCGATCTGGTCGCCGTCGATGATCGCGAGGCCCGGCAGCTCGGGGTCGGCCGCAAACAGGGCATAAGCGTCGCCACAGCTCGCCGACGGCGGCAGCACGCGCGTGTGCAGCGTCAGAAGATTGGCCCGCCAAGGGGCGTTTGCGGGAGGCAGGACGGCCATGACGATGCCGGGTTCCCAATGCTCTTATATGAACGCTTCGCTATCCTAGCGGCAAAAGATTGATGATTTGCGAAGCCGGGCGCAAGTCTGCCGACTGCCGATCTTTTTGAACTTTTGGCGTACGCGCAGCGATCGGCGTCTGATTTACACAGCAATTGCCGCGCCGCAGCGGAGACGGACCCATCCGCGCGCCGCATATCAGTGCGGCGATATTGCTCTTTTATTAATTTTTGCGCGTCCCCATCTTTCGGCGGAGCGCGGGCGTTTGCAGTGCAAAATGCCCGCCGGTTTTCGGGAGTTCTCGTGATGCGCCAACCCAATTTCGACGGATCGCGACGCGATCCTCGATACGGCGGGGCCCGCGCGACCGTGGCTGCCTGGGCGGTCGTCTTCGCCCTGTTCGCGTTCGTCCTCGCCTTCCCGTCGCTCGCCGGCCGATCGTCCAGCCAGCCGGTGTCGCCCGATCGGGCGATCGCCAAGCTGGTCGCGCGTGCCGTCCCGGCCGATCGCGACATCTGCCAATGCACCGAGTTCGATCATCTCGAGATGACGGCGGCACCTTCGCTTTGTTGAAGGGCGCTTTGTTGAAGGGCACTTTGTTGAAGGGCACTTTGTTGAAAGCCGCTCTGTTGACGGGGCGATCGCGGTCGACGATATGATCCGCTCATGATGACCCTGCCGCTCGTCTGGAGCCACGCCGGGCCGCCCATGCTGGCGGCCTTTCTTGCGTCCCTCGTAGAATTCGTCGAGGCGCTCACCATCGTGCTCGCCGTCGGCACGGTCAGGGGCTGGCGCCCGGCGTTGAGCGGTGCTGCGCTCGGCGTCGCGGCCCTGGTGCTGCTGGTCGCGGTCCTGGGGCCGGGCCTGTCGGCGATTCCGCTCCACTATCTCCAACTCGCCGTCGGCGTGCTGCTGCTGCTGTTCGGCGCCCGCTGGCTGCGCAAGGCGATCCTGCGCGGCGCCGGGCGCATAGCACTCCACGATGAAACGCTTGCCTTCGCCAAGGAAAGCGCTGCCCTCGAAGGCGCCGCCGATTTCGCGGCACTCATGACGGCGTTCAAGGCCGTGCTGCTCGAGGGGCTCGAGGTCGTGTTCATCGTCATCGCCGTCGGTGCCGCCGGCGGGATGCTGGTACCGGCATCGATCGGCGCGGGAATTGCCGGCCTCGTCGTGCTCGTGCTGGGCGTGGTGGTACACAGACCGCTCGCCCGCGTGCCAGAGAACGCGCTCAAGTTCACCGTCGGCGCCATGATCCTGTCGTTCGGCCTGTTCTGGACCGGTGAGGGGCTGGGGCTCGACTGGCCGGGCGAGGATTGGTCGATCCCGGTCATGATCCTGGCCTGGCTCGCGCTCGGCCTGTTGCTGGTCCAGATCGTCAAGCCGCGTGCGCGCGCCGTGGTGCGGCCATGAGGGCGGTGCTGAAGGAACTCATGGGCCTGTTCGTCGACGACCTGTTCCTGGCCGTCGGCCTTTTGGTCTGGGTCGCGATCGCCGGCTATCTGCTGCCGACGCTGTCAATCGGCGTTTGGGGCGGCCCCATGCTGTTCCTCGGTGTCGCCTTCGTGCTGGTGGCGAGCCTGCGCAAGGCCATCCGATAGCGCTTTTCGCCGATCGATAGCCGAAACGGCGAAAGTCAGGTGGGCGATCGCGCCACTTCATCCAGGCGTGCCCGATAAAGCTCGCAAAATCAAGAGCTTCCCGCGTCGAGTCCGCGTGGCACGGGTCATGCTTGGAGGCGTCGCGGGTGGACATGGGATTCGTCCAGAGGGGGGACGGAATGGGTATCCTGAACAAGCTGTTGCCGGCCTTGATCGGTTTTGCGCTCGCCGCTGCGACGGCCTCGATGGCGGCCGACAATCCGGCGGCCAGGGCGGATCACCTGCTTGCCAAGGCGAAGCAGGCGACGGGCGGTGCCGCTTGGGATCGGCTGAAGAGTCTCAGCGAGCATGGCGCGATCGCGGCCAACGGCGTCGAGGGGACCTATGAGACCCTGACCGACTTGCGCCATGTGCTGAGCGTCCAGCGCTACGTGCTGGGGCCGCTCTCCGGTGCCGAAGGATGGGACGGCAAGACCTCCTGGAGCGCCGACTCGACCAGTCAGGTCCGGATCGAGGAAAGTCAGGCCGCGATTGCGGGCAGGATCCAGCAAGCCTATCGGGCGGCCTATGCCTTCTTCTGGCCGTCGCGTTGGCCGGCGACCCGCGTCTATGTCGGCGACCGGCAGGCCGACGGCGTCACCTACGACGCGATCAAGGTCACGCCGAAGGACGCCGATCCGTTCGAGATCTGGATCGACCGTGCGAGTCATCGGATCGCTCGGGAAGTGCAGATCGTGGGCGAGCAGCCCCATACGCAGATCCTGTCGGACTACCGCGCCGCGGCTGGCGTCCTGCTGCCGTTCGTCAATCGCGATACGATGGGCGAGGCGCAGTTCGACATGGTGGCGACGACGGCCCGTCTCGAGGCCGTCGGCACCGTCAAGGCACAGCGATTCGGAGCGCCGCCCCCGCCCGCGGAGCCGGACCCGTTCCCGCCCGGCCGGGACCAGGTGACGATCCCGTTCACGCTCGCCAACAACCATATCTATCTGAAGGCCACGATCGACGGCCAGGCGCCGCAAACCTTCATCTTCGACACGGGCGCGCCGGCGCTGCTTGACGACGCCCATGCGGCGGCGTTTGGGATCCACCCCGAAGGTGCGTTGCCCGCCGGCGGCTTTGGCGAGAAGGCGGCCGCCATGGGTTTCGCCAAGGTCCCCTCGCTCGATGTCGGCGGCTTCACGTTGCACGACCAGGTGTTCGCCACGCTCGACAACAGCGTGCTCGCCCGGGTCGAGGGCGTCGATTTCGCCGGCCTGCTCGGCTACGAGATCCCGAAGCGGGCGGTGACAGTCATCGACTATGCCAAGGGCGAGATGACCTTGATCCGGCCTGCGGTGTTCCGGCCGCCGCCCGGCGCCGTCGCGGTGCCGTTCACCTTCAACGAGCATGTGCCGATGATCGAGGCGACGGTCGACGGTATCGCGGGCCAGTTCGAGCTTGATACCGGCGCGCGTTCGGCGCTCACGATCATGCGCCCCTTCGCTGAGACCAATCATCTGGTCGAGCGCTATCACGCCAGCCGCTGGGCGACCGCCGGCTTCGGTGTGGGCGGGCCGGCGAAGGAACTGCTGGCCCGCGCGGATGCGCTCAAGATCGGCTCGATCACGCTCGAGCATCCGGTCACCCTTATCGCGGGCGGCGAGCGCGGCGCGGGGGCGGCGTCCCGAGTCGCCGGCAATATCGGCGGCGACCTGTTGAGACGTTTCACGCTCACGCTCGATTACGGCCACAAGCTCGTCTATCTGCAGCCGAACGGCGGGCTCCGCACGGCCGATACCTTCGATCGGTCGGGCCTGTGGCTTATGCGCGCACCGGACGGGACGGTCGATATCGCCGACGTCACGGCCGGCGGGCCGGGCGAGGCGGCCGGCCTTGCAATCGGCGATCGCATCGTCGCGGTCGACGGTATCAATGCTGCGGACATCCCGCTCAGCGACCTGCGCGACCGGCTGAAGGCGGCGCCCGGGACGGCCGTGACGCTGTCGACGGTGCATGCGGACCAGGCGCCGCGCGACGTCGTCCTGAGGCTCGCCGACCTGATCTAGCGGCGGCGATATCCCGGGGGCATGCGGGCTTGAACCCTTGGTCGGCGCCGCGCGCTCGGCTAGAATACCATTGGTATTCAAATGAAGGGCGGGATGCCTCCGATCGATCCGGTTTCCGAGCCGTTGCGGCTCGAGCTGAGTGCCGTCGTGGTCGCGGTGACGGCGGAGGAGCCGCGCGTGCTCGTCGTCGGCGATGGCGCGGCGCTGCCGTCCGGGCCGCTCGAGCCGTACCATCGCACGCTCGAGCTGGGGCTGCGCGCCTGGGTCGAGGCGCAGACGCGCCAACCCCTGGGCTATGTCGAGCAGCTCTATACCTTCGCCGACCGCGACCGGGCGCCGGGCCATGTCGAGCGGGTGATCTCGCTCAGCTACCTCGGGCTCGCGCGCGAGGCCTGCGCCATGGAGCCTGGCAGCAGCTGGCAGAACTGGTATCGCTATTTCCCCTGGGAGGATTGGCGCGGCGGGCCCAATCGCCTCGTCGTCGACACGATCCTGCCGCGACTCGCCGCCTGGGCGGAGGAGGCGGCGGAGTCGGCACTCCGGCGCCAGCGGACGCAGCGCATCGCCGTAACCTTCGGCGCGACCGAGCGCAGCTGGAACGAGGACCTGGTGCTGCAGCGATTCGAGCTGTTGTACGAGGCGGGGCTGGTGCCCGAGGCGGCGCGCGTCCGGCCGATTCCGGCCGACCGGCTCGTGCCGGGCGAGCCGATGCAGCACGACCACCGCCGTATCCTCGCGACCGGCATCGCCAGGCTGCGCGCCAAGATCAAGTACCGGCCCGTGGTGTTCGAACTGATGCCGGCCGCGTTCACGTTGCTGCAGCTGCAGCGAGCGGTCGAGGCGCTGGCCGGCCGCCGGCTGCACAAGCAGAACTTCCGCCGGTTCGTCGAGGCCGAGGGGCTGGTGGAGGAGACCGGCGAGATCGACGTCGGCACCGGCGGCCGCCCGGCGAAGCTCGTGCGCTTCCGCCGCGAGGTCCTGGCCGAGCGTGCGGTTTCCGGAACGAAGCTGCCGCTGTCGCGGACCGCGTAGTGCGTTTCCCGCCTCTTTCCGCCCCATTGGGGCGGAAAGAGGAAGGTTATAACCGCTACTTCACCGTCTTCAGGTAAGCGATAGCGTCGGCCCGGTCCTGGGCGTTCGCGACGTTGACCAGCATCTTGGTGCCCGGCACCGTGCTGGTGGGCGATGCCAGGAACTTGTCGAGCGTGGCGTCATCCCAGGTGAGGCCGGAAGACGCCATGGCCTTGGAATATTGGTAGCCTGCGACGGCGCCCGCCTTCTGGCCGACGATGCCGTTCAGGTTCGGCCCCATTAGCTTCTTGCCGGCGTCGAGCGAATGGCAGGCAGCACAGCGCCCGAAGACGACCTTGCCGTGCGCGGCATCGCCGTCGGCCAAAGCGGGGCCAGCCGAGGCGAAAATGCCGCCGGCGGCCAGCAGGGCCGCGGCGAGAAGGCGGTGTCGCATCATCGTCTCAGTTTCTCCGGATGAATTTTCTCGAAATCCCCCGGGGCGGCGGAGCCCCGGGGGGTGAGGGCGACGATCAGGCCATGCCGCCGGTCGCGAACGGCAGGACGCGGATGCGCTTGCCGGTCGCGGCGAATACGGCGTTGGCGACGGCCGGGCCGACCGGTGCCACGCCCGGCTCGCCGACGCCGGTCGGCGCCTCGGCCGACGGCACGATATGCACCTCAACCTTCGGCATCTCGTCGATGCGCAGCACCTGGTAGCCATCGAAGTTCGTCTGCTCGACCGCACCATCCTTCATGGTGATGGCGCCGTAGAGCACGGCGCCGAGCCCGAAGCCGATGCCGCCCTCCATCTGGGCCGCGATCACGTCCGGATTGATCGGGATGCCGCAGTCGACGGCGCAGACGACGCGGTCGACCTTGACCTTGCCGTTGGGCGCCACCGTCACCTCGGCGACCTGCGCCACGAACGTGCCGAACGCCTCGGCGACGGCGATGCCGCGGCCCTTGCCCTTCGGCAGCGGCTTGCCCCAGTCGCCGGCCTTCGCGGCCAGCTCCAGCACCGCCTTGTGCCGTGGATGATGGGCGAGCAGCGCCTGGCGGAACGCGAACGGGTCCTTCGCGGCGGCATGCGCCACTTCGTCGATGAACACCTCCGTGGCATAGGCCGTGTGCGAGCTGCCGACGACGCGCCACCACAGCACCGGCACGCCGGTTTCGGTCGTCATAAGCTCGACCCCGAGGTTCGGCACGGCATAGGGCAGGTTGGCCGCCCCCTCGACCGAGGTCGCGTCGATGCCGTCCTTGACAAACGCCGCCGCGAACGGCGTGCCGGCAATGATCGACTGGCCGACGATGCGGTGCTGCCAGCCGACGAGCTGGCCCTTGGCGTCGAGGCCCGCCTCGATCTTATGGACATAGATCGGGCGATAGCGGCCGCCCTGGATGTCGTCCTCGCGCGTCCATTGCAGCTTGATCGGCGTGCCGTTGGCGCCCATCGCCTTGGCGATCGAAACCGCCTCGACGATATAGTCCGACGCCACGTTGGCGCGCCGGCCGAAGCTGCCGCCGGCCAAGAGCGTGTGGATCTTGACCTGCTCCGGCTTCAAGCCCGCGGTCGCTGCCGCGTTCGCCTGGTCGATCGTCTGGAACTGGTCGCCGGCCCAGATCTCGCAGCCGTTGGCGTCGAGCTTGACGACCGCGTCGAGCGGCTCCATCGGCGCGTGGGCGAGATAGGGGAACTCATAGGTCGCTGAAATCGTCTTCGCCGCCCCCTTGAGCGCCGCCGCCGGATCGCCGTCCTTGCGGGCGGTCTTGCCCGGCTCCTCCGCGAGCTTGCGGTATTCGGCCATGATCTCGGCCGAGCCGCGCTTCTCGGCCTTGCTGTCGTCCCATTCGACCTTGAGTGCGTCGCGGCCTTTCTTCGCCGCCCAGAAGCTCTTGGCGACGACGGCGACGCCGCGCGGCACCTGGACCACGTCGACCACGCCCGGCACCGCCTTCGCCTGGGTTCCGTCGAACGACTTGACCGTGGCGCCGAACAGCGGCGGGCGCTGCAGCAGCGCCACCTGCATGTCGGGGAAGCTCACGTCGATCGTGAATTGCGCCGTGCCGTTGGTCTTGGGCGGCAGGTCGACGCGCGGCAGCTTGTGGCCGATCAGTTTGAAGTCCTTGGGATGCTTCAGCGTCACGTTGGCCGGCACCGGCTGCGCCGCGGCCTTGTCGGCAAGCTCGCCGAACGTCGCCTGGCGCTTTGTCGCGGCGTGATGGACCACGCCCTTGTCGACCGTCAGGCTCGCGGCCGGCACTTTCCATTCGGCGGCGGCGGCCTCGACCAGCATGGCGCGGGCGCTGGCGCCGGCCTGGCGCAGCTGCGTCCAGGAATTATGCATGGCGGAGCTGCCGCCGGTGCCCTGGACCGGGCCCCAGTCGAGGTTGTTGTACTTGCGGGCGTCGGCCGGCGCCGATTCGACGCGGATCTGCGACCAGTCGGCGTCCAGCTCCTCGGCGACGATGGTGGCGAGGCCGGTATAGGTGCCTTGACCGAGCTCGACATGCTTCGCGATCACCGTCACCGTGTTGTCGGGTGCGACGCGCAGGAAGGCGTTCGGCGCGAAATCCTTGGGCGTATCGGCGAGTGCCTGGCGCAGCGGCCCCGACCAGTGAAAGCCGATGGTGAGGCCCGCGGCGGTTGCGGCGGCACCCTTGAGGAAACTGCGGCGGCTTGCGGCGGAGACGGAGGCGGAAACGTCACCCATGGCTCAACCCTCCATCGTATGGGCGGCCGCGTGAATCGCAGCCCGGATGCGCGGATAGGTCGAACAGCGACAGATATTGCCGCTCATGGCGCCGTCGATGTCGCTATCGGTCGGCTTCGGGTTCTGCTCGAGCAGCGCGGTCGCGGACATGATCTGGCCGGATTGGCAGTAGCCGCACTGCGGCACCTGCAGTTGGACCCAGGCGGCCTGCACGGCCTTCGCCGCCTTGCTCTCGATGCCTTCGATCGTGGTGACATGCTGTCCCTCGACCGCGGAGAGCGGCGTCACGCAGGAGCGCGTCGCCTGCCCCTCGATATGGACCGTGCAGGCGCCGCACTGCGCCATGCCGCAGCCGAACTTGGTGCCGTGCAGGCCGGCGACTTCGCGGATCGCCCACAGGAGCGGCATGTCTGGATCGGCATCGAGCGTGGTCGCCTTGCCGTTCAGGGTGAAGGAGATGGCCATGGGATTCTCGCAGAATGGAGAAGCAGAAGAGGGCAGCGCGAACGCGCCGCGTTAAAAAAATAGGGAGGGTCCCTCCGGATACAAGCCATCCCCGATTGTCTAACGAGAATCTTCACCGGATGGGGACAAGTTGACCGGGATTGCCGCGTGGATTCCGGTCGATCTCCAGTTGAGGTGCGGAGACGCTCGGCGGTCGCTTGACAATCTTGTTATGCTCATGTTTAGCATAAGAGAGCCGGAGTGATCCGGCTTTTTCTGACACCTGAAATGCTCCTTATGAGCATAATGGAGTAGTCGATGCCTGTTCTCTCCGCCGCGGCCCGCAGCACGCCTATGCCCGACCGGCTGGCCCGCGTCATCCCGCCGATCGAATGGCCGTTCTTCGCCGACGACATCGCCGCGATCGAGCGGCTGAAGCGCCAGCGCAACGCCATCGTGCTCGCGCACAATTACCAGACGCCGGAGATCTTCCACGGCGTCGCCGACATCGTCGGCGATTCGCTGGCGCTGGCGCGCGAGGCCGTGCGGGTCGAGGCCGACGTGATCGTGCTGGCCGGCGTGCATTTCATGGCCGAGACGGCGAAGCTGCTCAATCCGGGCCGCACCGTGCTGATCCCCGATGCGGCGGCCGGCTGCTCGCTCGCGGCCTCGATCACCGGCGCCGATGTGCGGTTGTTGCGCGAGCGCTATCCGGGCGTGCCGGTCGTGGCCTATGTCAACACCTCGGCCGAAGTGAAGGCGGAGGCGGATATCTGCTGCACCTCCGGCAATGCTGTGAAGATCGTGGAATCGCTTGGCGTCCCGCGCGTCATCATGCTGCCGGACCAGTATCTGGCGAAGAATGTCGCGGCCGAGACGAAGGTCGAGATCATCGCCTGGGCCGGTCAGTGCGAGGTGCACGAGCGCTTCACCGCCGCCGACATCGCGACCCTGCGGCAGAGCCATCCGGGTGTCGTCGTGCTGGCCCATCCGGAATGCCCGCGCGAGGTGGTCGAGGCGGCGGACTTCGCCGGCTCGACCGCCGCCATGGTGGGCTATGTCGGCACGCGCCGGCCCGCGCGCGTGGCGATGGTCACGGAATGCTCGATGGCCGACAATGTCTCGGTCGATTATCCCGACATCGAATTCGTGCGGCCGTGCAACCTGTGCCCGCACATGAAGCGCATCACGCTCGCGAAGATCCGCCGCGCGCTCGAGACGATGGCGCCGGAAGTGACCATCCCGGAGGATCTCGCCGACCGGGCGCGCCGGTCGGTCGAACGCATGATCGAGATCGGCTAGGCGCATCATGACGCTGAACCTGAATGAACTGGCCGGGCGGCCGGTCATCGTCGGCGCGGGGCTGGCCGGGCTCGTCGCCGCCCTGGCGCTGGCGCCGCGTCCCGTCGTGGTCGTGACCAAGGCGACGCTTGGCGCCGGTGCTGCCAGCGGCTGGGCACAGGGCGGGGTCGCCGCTGCCGTGCTGCCCGGCGATGCGCCGGCGCTGCACGCGGCCGACACGATTGCCGCCGGCGCCGGCCTGTGCGACCCGGCGATGGTCGAGCATGTGACGGGCGCCGCACCGGCAGCGATCGAGGTGCTGCTGAGATACGGCGTGCCGTTCGACCGCGACGTCGAGGGCCGGCTGCTGGCCAGCCTCGAGGCTGCGCACGGCCGGCCGCGGGTGCTGCATGTCGGCGGCGACACCTCCGGCCGCGAGATCATGGCAGCCGTCGTGGCGGCGGTGCGTGCGACGCCGTCGATCACGGTGCTCGAGGCGACGGCGGTTCATCGGCTGATCGCCGACGGCCGGATGCTGGGCGTGGCGCTCGCCGGTGATGGCGAGAGCGGCGTGCTGCCGACCGGGCGGGTGCTGCTCGCGACCGGTGGCCTCGGTGGGCTCTGGCGTCACACGACCAACCCGCCGGGTGCCGTCGGGCAGGGGCCGGCGCTGGCCGCGGAGGCCGGCCTGCCGCTGGTCGATCTCGAATTCATGCAGTTCCACCCGACCGCGATCGACGTCGGCGCCGATCCGATGCCGCTCGCGAGCGAGGCGCTGCGCGGCGACGGCGCCGTGCTGATCGACGAGGCGGGCCGGCGTTTCATGGCCGGCGTGCCGCGGCAGGAGCTGGCGCCGCGCGACGTGGTGGCGCGCGCGGTCTGGGCCGAGCTCGAGGCCGGTCGCCAGGTGTTCCTCGATGGACGTCAAGCGATCGGCGCGCGCTTTCCCGATCGTTTCCCTGCGGTCACCGCGGTCTGCCGCGCTGCCGGCATCGACCCGGTCACCATGCCGATCCCGGTTCGGCCGGCGGCCCACTACCATATGGGCGGCATCCCGACCGACGTGCACGGCCGGACCGCGCTTGCAGGCCTGTGGGCCGCCGGCGAGTGCGCCTCGACCG
Source organism: Aliidongia dinghuensis (assembly GCF_014643535.1). Lineage (NCBI taxonomy): Bacteria > Pseudomonadati > Pseudomonadota > Alphaproteobacteria > Rhodospirillales > Dongiaceae > Aliidongia > Aliidongia dinghuensis. The sequence goes on from NZ_BMJQ01000007.1 coordinate 245,597, forward strand.
GCCTGCACGGCGCCAACCGCCTCGCGTCCAACTCGCTGCTCGAGGCGGTCGTCATGGGTGAGGCGGCAGCACGCGACATGTCCGGATACGAGGCGGCGGACGCCGAGGGCAACTTGCCGGTCCCGTCGACGCGTCCGGCCGATCCGGACGGGCTCGCCGAAATCCGCCGTATCCTCGGCGCCCATGTCGGCGTTCGGCGTGACGCCACGGGCCTGACCCGGGCGATTGCGGCATTGGCGCCGCTTGCCGCCCGCCCGACTGCGGCCGCAGGACCGGCGCTGGTCGCGCTCATGATGGCGGTCGCGGCGCTCGACCGGCCGGAAAGCCGTGGCAGCCACTACCGGGCCGACCATCCCCATCCGGTCGCAGCCCTCGCCCTTAGCCGGCCGCTCGACGCTGCTGAAGCCCTGCGGCGGCTCCAGTCCCTCCGTGAAGAAGGATTTGCCGCATGACCCTCTCGCCGCTGCCGACGCTGCTCGTCGAACCGCTGGTCCGCAACGCGCTCGCCGAGGACCTCGGCCGGGCCGGCGACATCACGACCGACGCCATCGTGCCGGCCGATCTCCGGGCCTGCCTTGCGCTCAATGCCCGGCAAGCGGGCGTCGTCGCCGGGCTCGACTGCGCGATCCTGGCGTTCCGGCTGATCGACCCGCGCGTCGAGGTGCGGGTCCGCCGGCCGGATGGCAGCCCGCTCGCCCCGGGCGACATCCTCGCGGAGGTCGAGGGGCCCGCGCGCGGGCTGCTGACGGCGGAGCGGGTGGCGCTCAACTTCCTCGGCCATCTCTCCGGTATCGCGTCGGCGACCGCCGCGATCACGGCGGCGATCCGGCCGCACAAGGCGCGCGTCACCTGCACGCGCAAAACCATGCCCGGCTTGCGGAGCCTGCAGAAATACGCCGTGCGCGTCGGCGGCGGCGCAAATCACCGCTTCGGGCTCGATGACGCGGTGCTGATCAAGGACAACCATGTCGCGGTCGCCGGCGGCATTCGCCCGGCGGTCGAGCGGGCGCGCGCCGCGGTCGGCCACCTGGTCAAGATCGAGCTCGAGGTCGACAGCCTGGCCCAGCTCGACGAAGCGCTGGCGCTCGAGGTCGACGCGGTCCTGCTCGACAACATGGACCCCGCGACCTTGCGCGAGGCGGTGCGCCGCGTCGATGGGCGCATGATCACCGAGGCGTCGGGCCGGATCACCGCCGAGACGGCGCCGGCCGTGGCGGCGAGCGGCGTCGACCTCATCTCGATCGGCTGGCTCACCCATAGTGCGGCCGTGCTCGACATCGGGCTCGATGCGGTGTGACCCACCTCAACCATAACTGTTGTGATTGTAACGCTTCTCTCGCTTCCCGAAGCCGGTTTGAAACCGGCTCGGACCAGTTTTCCTCTGTCGATACGTGAATGTTCCCCTGGAGCCGGTCTCGCACCAGCCACAGGTCCAATCCGAAAAGACGAGGAAATCGAATGATACAGAGAAAGTCGTTCCTGGCGGCTGCGCTGACGGCCGCCATGATGTCCGCTGCCTTGGTGCCTAGCGCCAACGCTGCCGAAGACCATTCGCTGACGCCGTTCGCCTACAAGCGGACGAATCTCGTTGCTGACACCCAGGGCGTGGCACCCACGACCGACCCGCTGCTGCTCGACCCCTGGGGGCTCGCCTTCCAGCCGGGCGGCGCCTTCTGGATCAATGATCGCGCGTCCGGCGTCTCGACGCTTTACACCGGCACCGGGACGAAGGTGAACGCGACCTTCACGATCCCGAACCCGACCAATGCCCAGGCGCCGTCCAGCCCGACCGGCCTCGTCTGGAACGCGACTTCGGGCTTCAAGGTGCCGGGCACCGCGCTCACCTCGGTCTTCCTGTTCGCGACGCTCCAGGGCTCGATCGCCGCCTGGGCGCCGAACCTGCCGGTGGCGCCGACCGACGCGGTCACGGCCGTCGACAATTCGAAGACGGGTGCCGTCTACACCGGCCTCGCGCAGGGCGAGAGCACCAAGGGCTCGTTCCTCTACGCCACCAACGTCAAGACCGGCCAGATCGACGTGTTCGACACGACCTTCCAGCCGGCCGGCGACAAGCTGCCGGGCCATTTCACTGATCCGGCGATCCCGGCCGGCTTCGTGCCGTTCGGCATCCATGCGCTCGACGGCAACCTCGCCGTGACCTATGCCCGGCAGAATCCCCAGAAGAACTTTATCGTGCCGGGCGCCGGTGCCGGCTTCGTCGACATCTTCGACACCAATGGCACCCTGGTGCAGCGCCTGGCGGCGGGCGGCCCGCTCAACGCGCCCTGGGCCGTCACCCGGGCACCGGCCGGCTTCGGCGGCCCGAGCGGCGAGATCCTCGTCGGCAATTTCGGCGACGGCCACATCCTGTCCTATGACGAGGCCGGCGACAGCATCCACATCCTGGTCGACGAGCAGCGCCAGCAGATCACTATCCCGGGCCTGTGGGCGCTGCATTTCGGCGGTGGCGCGGTTTCCGATCCGCGCACCCTGTTCTTCACCGCCGGCATCGGACAGGGCCAGCACGGCCTGTTCGGCGCGCTGACGCCGGTCGATCCGTTCGACATCGCCAGCAGCAACTGAACCTTGAGGCGGCCGGCGGGCGTGGTCGCCCGCCGGTCGATTTCGGCAATTACCGATGTAATCCTTTTCCAGTTGGCCGAGATCGCGCCGTAATTCCGGTGAGTGATTTTCGCTTCCCATAAGAAATGAAGGGAAGCGTTCCTATGAAATCACCTGATATCCGCAGCTACTACGAACTTCTTGAAGCGCTGGCGAAGCGTCGAGAACAGAAGAGGGCTCGGACTCTATTTCGGGTTCGGACTCAATCTTCGGGCTGGGCGTCGTTTCTCGGGGATCGTTGGCGGAAGCGCCTGGCGGTGGCGTTGATCGAAAGCTTTTGGGAGGGCTGCGTCCTCTACGCCGCGGCCCAGAATCCGGGGCTTTGGTTCGCCAACGAGGACGAAGCGCCATCAGCGCACCCACCGCAAAGCCCCGAACCACGACGGGTCAGGCGTCGTGCTCCAGACGCGTGTCGCAGACCGCCGCGACCGCCGCGAAGGCGGCATTGAGCTCATCGACCAGGCTGCGGAGCTCCTCGGTCCCGACGGTGCTCTTCTCCAGCTTCTGCAGGCGCGTGGCGATCTCGGTCATGCGCTCGAAGCCCAGCAACTCGGCGGAGCCCTTCAACGCATGGGCCTCGCGGGCGAGCAGCCGCGTGTCGTGGTGGGCCAAATGATCGGCAATGCGCGCGAGGCGCCCCCGGCTGTCGCTGAGAAAGACCGACGTGATTGCCTGGGCGGGCCCTGGACCCACGTCATGGAGCAGACGCTCCCAGGCCGCGGGATCGGCAATGCGCAGGTCGTCGGAGCAAGGCTCGTGGCCGCGCGCGATATGAAGGGTCATGGCGCGGGCAAGCTCGGCCCAGCGGAACGGCTTGGTCACGACGGCCTGCATGCCGGCCTCGATGCAGCGCGCCTGATCTTCCGGAAAGGCGCTCGCCGTCACGCCGACAATCGGCACGCGGCTGGCCGGTCCCGGCAGCTGCCGGATGCGCCGGGTCGCCTCGAGCCCGTCGACCTCGGGCATCTGCACGTCCATCAGCACCATGTCGTAGGCAACCGAGGCTACGGCCGCGATCGCGGCCGTGCCGGTCTCGACCGCGTCCGCCGTGAACCCAAGCTTGCCCAGCATGGTAACGGTGATCACCTGGTTGGTCGGATTGTCCTCGGCCACGAGTACCCGGCCGCCGAGGGGCAGAGGCATGACCATCGCGTCGGCCGCGTCGTCGTTGATCATGGCGTTTCGGCGATCATGGCGTTTCAGCCGGCTTGGCTTGCATCTTGCGGTACAGGGTCGAGGGATTGACCCCGAGCGAGGCGGCCGCGCGCGAGATATTGCCGCCCGCCGCCGCGATGGCGGCGTCGATCGCCTCGCTCTCCGCGAGCGCCAGCGGTTTCAGTTCACGGATCCGGCTGCCCGACCGATCGTGGGGTTGATCCTGGAACTGCTCGCGCTGGCGATAAAGCGTCGACGGGCTGATCTCGAGCTTGGCGGCTGCCTGCAGCACGTTGCCGTCGCTCGCCTCGAGCGCCAGCTCGATGAGGTCGCGCTTCAAGTCCGACAGCCGGAGCGAGGGAGGGGGCGTCGCGTGCCCATTGCGGCGGACGACGGACAGCGCCACGGGTTCGGACGTGGGGGCGCTGCGGCCCTGGGCGAGCGGCTCCGGCAGCATGCTCGGCAGTACCGTGTCGCCGTCGTTCATCAGCACGACCTGGCGCACGACGTTCTGCAGCTGGCGGACGTTGCCGGGCCAGCCGTATTCGCTCAGCAGCCGCTCGGTCTCCGGCGCGAAGCTCTGGAAGCTCCGGCCTTCTTCCTTGGCATATTCCTGGAGGAAGCGGCGCGCGATGAGCAGCATGTCCTCGCTGCGCTCGCGGAGCGGCGGCAATGCCAGCGGCATGACATAGAGACGATAGTAGAGATCCTCACGGAAGCGGCCGGCCTCGACCGCCTTCAGCGGATCCCGGTTGGTTGCCGAGATGAAGCGGACGTCGACCTTCTCGATCTGCGTGCCGCCGACCTTCTGGAAGGTGCCGGTCTGGATGAAACGCAGGAGCTTCGCCTGCAGGCCGATGTCCATCTCGCAGATTTCGTCGAAGAACAGCGTGCCGCCGTCGGCAAGGCGTCCGGCGCCCTCGCGGTCGGCGACCGCGCCGGTGAAGGCGCCCTTCACATGGCCGAAGATCTCGCTCTCGATCAGGTCCTTCGGGAAGGCTGCGCAATTGAGCGCGATGAATGGCTTGTCCCGGCGCGGGCTGCGGCGGTGCACGGCCTCGGCGGCGAGCTCCTTGCCGGTGCCGCTCTCGCCGGTGATGAAGACCGGTGCCTTCGACTGGGCCGCGATGTCGATGATGCGATAGACGCCGCGCATGGCGAGCGATTTGCCGACGAAGCCGCAGAACTGCTCGTCGCCGGGCGGCTCGAACGTATCGACGATGCGGCGCAGGTTCACCCGCTCGAGCGCATTGTCGAGCGTCACGAACAGGCGTTCGGGCGCGAAGGGCTTCACCAGGAAGTCAGAGGCGCCCTCGCGCATCGCCTCGACGGCGACGTTGATCGAACCGTGGGCGGTGATGACGACGACGGCGACGTTCAGTCGACGCTGGGCGATCCATTTCAGGATCTCCATGCCCGACATGTCCGGCAATTCGATGTCGAGCAGGACGGCGGCGAAACCCTTCTCGGCGAGTGCCGCCAGCGCCGCACCGCCAGTCTCGCAATGCAGCGTGTCATACGGTCCGCGCCGCAGGTACTCGAGATAGACCCGGGCGACCGCGGGGTTGTCCTCCACCAGGAGCAGCGGGTGCCGAACCGTCACTTTCCTCTCCGAGGTGCGTTCTCCGACGACCAGTTTACCATGTTTGGTTGCCGCCGATGATAGCGGGGCGCCGGCGGCCTGTCGCGTCTTGTCGCGCCTCGGAGCGGAAGAGCGGAAGCAATGTGACATTTCCGCTAAGCTCATCCTTAAGCTTGCCGGGGCGCATCTATCGGACGGCAGTCGGCGTAAGTCGTTGGGGCGAAAAGACAGGGCGGAGGATCATGGCGCATCTGACGGTCGGCGAAGCGCTGGCGGCCCTCGCCGGCTCAGGCGAGATCTACCGGAAACTGCTGGCGCGGCCGGGACTCGACATAGCACTTTACAAGCCGGACGGGATCGATCCGCAGACGCCGCGTCGGCCGCTGACACATCTTTGGAACATGGCAGGCGCGCGAAACGTTCTAAGTTTAAGAATCGGGCAAGCAATCTCTGTTCATGCTTCCTATCTATAGGCTGTTCATTGTCGAGGAGTGGCGATCATGGGCTTGGTGGCGATCTTGATCGGGACGCTCGGACGGGCAGCCGCTTGGCTCAGGCCCGAGCCCGCGGGTTCCCTGCAGCCGATCCCGGTTCGGGTACGCGAACGGCGTCCCCGTCGCCGTGACTGAGGGCCGTCGCTGATCAAGGTTGGCCGTCGCTCCGGCGTCGGCGATTTATGATGCGTCACGTTATGATGCGTCAGGGGCGTCTTTCGGATAGCCGGTTTGAGCGGCGCTTCGGCACCGGCCTCGACGTCCTGCAGCAACGATCCGCAGTCGTTGTCCTCTGCAGGTGATCGATCTCGACAGACGAGAGGGGCATCCCGATCCATCTTCGGCCGTTGCGCATATCGGCGAATGGCGGCACTGTCGGGATCTTCCATCGAAAATCCGCGCCGGGAAATCGCCATGCCATCCTCCGACTCCACCGTTTCGGCGCCCGTCGAAATCGAGCGGAAGTTCCTCGTGACCGGCGAGGGCTGGCGGGATAATGCGCGGAGCGAGGCGATCGCCCAGGGCTATTTTGCGACCAGCGACGATTCCTCCGTGCGCGTCCGCGTCCGCGGCGAGTGCGCGTTCCTCACCATCAAGGGGCCGTCCCGCAGCGGGGTGCGCGCCGAGTTCGAATATCCGATCCCGCTCGACCATGCCCGCGCGATGCTGCGGCAGTTCTGCGGCGGCCGGATGATCGCGAAGCGGCGCTACAGCCTCGCCCACGCCGGCCGAACCTGGACCGTCGACGCGTTCGAGGGCCCGCTCGCCGGGCTGCTCCTCGCCGAGGTCGAGCTCGATCACCCGGACCAGCGGGTCGCCCTGCCGCCATGGCTCGGTCGCGAGGTCACGGATGATCCGCGCTACTTCAACAGCGCACTCGCGCGGGCGGACGGGCCGCCACGGGAATGGGCCGACTAGCCGCCGGCGATCAGCGCCAACAGCCGCTCGGCCGCATGGCTGCGATAGCGCTCGGCGTGATGCAGCACATGGAATGCGCGCTCCGGCAGCGGAATCGGCACGGGGCAGAGCAGGCCCGCCTCGATGCTGGAGGCTGCGACCGACGCCGAGAGCGCTGTGGCGCCGAGGCCCGCCTCGACCGCCGCACGCACGGCCTCGTTCGACGGCAGCTCGAGGGCGACGCGCAGACTGCCTGACGCCAGGCCGAAGGCCGCGAGCGCCTGCTCAAACACCGCCCGGGTGCCGGAGCCCGCTTCGCGCAGCACCCAATCGCTCTCGAACAGTTGTTCGGGTGTGACGTCGGCGCGGCCGGCCCAGGGATGCTCGGGCCCGACAACGATGATCAGCTGATCGCGCGCGACCGGCCGGCTCAAGAGCGCCGGATCGTCGACGGATCCTTCGACGAAGCCCAGCTCGGCGGCGCCCGATCGCACCGCCGTCGCGACTTGCGCCGTGTTGCCGATGGTGAGCCGGATGTCGATGCCCGGATGGGCGCGGCGGAAAGCAACCAGATGCCGGGGCAGCCAGAAGCTCGCGATCGTCTGGCTCGCCTCGACCACGAGCGTGCCGCGCTTGAGGCCGCCCAGCTCGGCCAGCACCAGCTCGGCCGCTTCGGCGCGGGCGAGGACGGCGCGTGCCTCAGCCAGGAACAGGCTGCCGGCTTCGGTGAGCTCAATGCCGCGGCCGACGCGGTGGAACAGCTTGGCGCCGTGCCGGCCCTCGAGCGCGGCGATGGCGGTGCTGACCGCCGACTGCGCGAGATTGAGCGCCTCGGCGGCGCGGGTGACGTGCTGGCGCTCGGCGACGGCGACGAACACGCGGAGTTGGTCGAGGGTCATGGACGGCACCATATCAGCCTCCGCGCACGCCGCTAGCCGAAGTCCGCCTCGAGGTCCTTGGGGATCGCCCCTTTGGCGAGGCAGGGCGAGACGAACAGCGCGTGGTTCCAGGCGCCATGGAGCGTGCGGGCGGCGATCGTGACCCAGAGCAGGGCCAGGCAGACGACGAGACCGGCGCCGACGGTGCCGAGAAACGCGACATGGGTTCCGCGTGCCAGCGCCAGCGTCGCTACCGCATAGACGCCGATCGGGAAGGTGAAGCCCCACCAGCCGAGATTGAACGGCATGCCGTCACGCAGGTAGCGGATCGTCGTCGCCACGGCGAGCGCCAGCCACCAGGCGCCGTAGCCCCACAGGATCGTGCCGCCGACGAGGCCGATGCCGGCCGCAACCGCGCCGATGCCAGGGAGGCCGGCGGCGTCGCAGACCCGGGGCGCGTCGGCGCCGAGCAGCAGCAGGCCAAGCGCGCCAGTGCCGATCGGCCCGAGGGCGAGCCAGCCGGACGCGGCCATGTCCTTGTGCGGCAGCTTGTGCAGCACCAGGCGCAGCACGAGGATGACGAGGATGCTGAGCGCGAGCGGCACGGAAAAGGCCCAGAGCGCGTAGCCCAGCACCAAGAACCGCAGGGCGGCCTCGGGATCGGCGACGTGCGGGATCAAGGTGCCGGCGCTCGCGGCGGCGACTTCGGCCGCGACGATCGGCAGCAGCCAGACCGCCGTCATCTTCTCCATGCTGTGATCCTGGCGCGTGAACATCAGGAACGGGACGGCGACGCCGCAGACGACGGCCATCGCCGCATCGACCCACCACAGCGCCGTGGCCAGGGCCGCGGCCCGATCGCCCCAGTGCGGGATACCGAAAGCGACGAGGCCGTTCACGATCGTGGCGAGGCCCATGGGGATGGCGCCGAAGAACATCGACATGACGGAATGGCCGAAAATGCGCTGCGCCTCGCGCGGAAACATCAGCCAGCGCGCGGCGTAGAACAGGCTGAACAGCCCGAACAGCCCGGTATTGCCGATCCAGAGCGCCTCGGCGACCCGGTCGAGCGCCGGGGTGGCGAACGGCGCCTGCTTGAGGGCGAGCGCCAGGATGCCCGTGCCCATGGTGACGGTGAACCAGTTCGGGGTGAACCGGCGGACGATCTCGCCGAGCGGCGCGCTCCTGGTCGGGCTCAAGGCCGGTGCCGGCAATGCCGCGATCACGCTCATGATGAATTCTCCTCGCTTGGCCCGCGGGGTCCCGCCGGCGCTGGAGGAAAGGTGGAGGCAGCAGATCGTTCTATAAAATAGATTTGATGGATTATTTTGTTCTTAAAAATAGATTAAAAAGCGCCTTGGCACCCAGATCGTTTCAATCGCGAAAGACGAATGGTGGCGCGGCATTTCGTGTCTTACATCAATGCCGTCGACCGATTCCGCGAAGGAGAGTGTTCATGTCCCGTCCCGCAAAGCGCATCACCATCACCGGGGCCGCCGGCCAGATCTGCTACTCGCTGCTGTTCCGCGTGGCGCGCGGCGATGTCTACGGCCCGGACCAGCCTGTCATCCTGCAGCTGCTCGACCTGCCGCAGGCCCAGGCTGCCGTGCGCGGCGTGGTGATGGAGCTCGATGACTGCGCCTTCCCGCTGCTCGCTGGCGTCATGATCACCGACGATCCGGAGACCGCGTTCCGCGATGCCGATGCGGCGATGCTGGTCGGCTCCCGCGCACGCTCGAAGGGCATGGAGCGGCGCGACCTGCTCGCCGCCAACGCCGAGATCTTCAAGGTGCAGGGGCGGGCGCTCAATGCCGCGGCCCGGCGCGATGCGCGCGTGGTGGTAGTGGGCAACCCGGCCAACACCAATGCAGCCATCCTGGCGCAGCACGCACCCGACTTCCCGGCGGAGAACATCACCTCGATGATCCGCCTCGATCACAACCGCGCTGCCTCGCAACTCGCCGCCAAGGCCGGCGTCGGCGTGGAGGCGATCGAGCGGCTGGCGGTCTGGGGCAACCATTCCCCGACCATGTTCGCCGACTGGCGCTTCGCGACCGCCGGCGGCCGGAGCCTGCCCGAACTGATCGGTGACGAGACCTGGTACCGCGAGACGCTGATCCCGACGGTCGCGAAGCGCGGCACGGCGGTGCTGGAGGCGCGCGGCGCCTCGTCCGCCGCCTCGGCGGCCAACGCCGCGATCGACCATCTCCACGATTGGATCCACGGCACGGATGGCCGCTGGGTCTCCATGGGTGTGCCGTCCGACGGCAGCTACGGCATCCCGAAGGGGCTCGTGTGCGGCGTACCGGTCACCTGCGCCGGCGGCCGCTACGAGCGAATTGCCGGCCTCACGTTCGACGGCTTCGCGCAGTCCATGTTCGACCGGACAGTGGGCGAGCTCGCCGAGGAAATGGCGGCGGTCGCCGCCCTCTGAGCCGGGCGGGACAAGCGGCCGCACCGGGCCAATATTATGACGAAGACGGGCCTCGCCAAAGGACGAGGCCCGTCGCATTGACAATCGCCAAGCGTTGCATTCTAATAAAATGAATGATTTAGGGCTTCGGTGAAGCCGTGTATCGGCAATGTATGGTTACGGTGCCGACTGTCTCGACGATCAGCGCGAGAGTAGGGTAGGACACGCGTTCGGGCGCCCGGCCATGTCGCCGGGAGGTGCCGCCGGAAGTCCTTGTGGCATACTGAGTATTGACAGAGGCGTGAAGCGATTTGTCGGGCCGACCTGAGGCGGCCGGCTGTGGTTCATTTCCCTATCCTTCAACCATGAGGATAAGACGGGGATGGCTATCGCGCGCATACTTGTCCTGGTGGCGATCGGCTCGGTGCTGTTCCACCTCCTGAGCCCGTGGCGTGCCACGCCGATCGCGTCGAACTGGGCCTATATCGACGACACGATCGACATCACGTTCTGGATCACCGGAACGGTGTTCACCGCGGTCGTGCTGTTCACCGCCTATTGCGTGTTCCGGTTCCGCCATCAGCCGGGCCGGCGCGCGCATTACGAGCCCGAGAACAAGCGGCTGGAATGGCAGCTTGCCATCGGCACGGCGATTGGCGTCGCGGCACTCCTGACGCCGGGCCTGTTCGTGTGGGCCAAGTTCGTGACGGTGCCGCCGGATGCGACCGTGGTCGAGGTCGTGGGCCAGCAATGGCAATGGAGCTTCCGGCTGCCCGGCAAGTCCGGCCGGCTGGGAACGTCTGACGTCCGCTACATCAGCGCCGATAACCCGCTGGGCCTCAATCCCAAGGACCCGGATGCGCAGGGCAACGTCGTGGTCCAAGGCGACGACCTGCACCTGCCGGTCGGCAAGCCGGTGCGGGTGCTGCTGCGCTCGATCGACGTGGTGCACGATTTCTACGTGCCGGAATTCCGGGCGAAGATGGACCTGATGCCGGGGCTCGTCACCCGCTTCTGGTTCACGCCGACCCAGACCGGCACTTACGAGATCTTGTGCGCGGGCTTCTGCGGCGTCGGTCACCCGCAGATGCGCGGCAATGTCGTGATCGACAGCGAGAGCGATTACCAGAAATGGCTGCAGAAGCAGCAGACCTTCGCGCAATTGCGCGAACGGAAACAGAAGGAGCTGGCCGCGAACGGCACCGCCGTCGTCGCCAGCGGGGAGGAAGGCGCACGGTGACGGCCCCGTTCGGGCTTAGCCAGGTCGGCTTAGTCAGGTCGGCTTAGTCAGGTCGGCTTAGTCAGGTCGGGCTGAAACGGATCGGGCCGCATCGCCGCCGGAAAGAAGAGGCGTTGCGATGGTCGATGTCGTACGCGGCGGAGCCGGATTGCTTCCGCCGGCAGAAGTCGAGGATGTCGAGCTCTATCATCCGAAGAGCTGGCTGACCAAATACGTCTTTTGCCAAGACGCCAAGGTCATCGCCATCCAATACTCGCTGACCGCGACGTCGATCGGCCTGGTGGCGCTGGTGCTGTCATGGCTGATGCGGCTCCAACTGGCATTCCCCGGCTATTTCGACTTCATCCAGGCCGACAATTATTATCAGTTCATCACCATGCACGGCATGATCATGGTGATCTATCTGCTGACGGCCCTGTTCCTGGGCGGCTTCGGCAATTACCTCATCCCGCTCATGGTCGGCGCGCGGGACATGGTGTTCCCCTATGTCAACATGCTGAGCTACTGGGTCTATCTCTTGGCCGTGCTCGTGCTGGTGGCGAGCTTCTTCGTGCCGGGCGGGCCGACCGGCGCCGGCTGGACGCTCTATCCGCCGCAAGCGATCCTGCAAGGCACGCCGGGGGCCGAGTGGGGCATCATCGTGATGCTGGTCTCGCTCATCCTGTTCATCATCGGCTTCACGATGGGTGGGCTCAACTACGTGGTGACGGTGCTGCAGGGCCGCACGCGGGGCATGACGCTGATGCGGCTGCCGCTCACGGTCTGGGGCATCTTCACCGCGACGGTCATGGCGCTGCTTGCGTTCCCGGCGCTGTTCGTCGGCTGCGTGATGATGCTGTTCGACCGGCTGCTCGGCACCAGCTTCTTCATGCCGACCCTGATCACCGCCGGCGAGATGCTCAAGACCAACGGTGGCAGCCCGATCCTGTGGCAGCACCTGTTCTGGTTCTTCGGCCATCCGGAAGTCTATATCGTGGCGCTGCCCGCATTCGGCATCGTGTCCGACCTGATCAGCACCCACGCGCGCAAGAACATCTTCGGCTATCGCATGATGGTCTGGGCGATCGTCGGCATCGGTGCGCTCAGCTTCATCGTCTGGGCGCACCACATGTACGTGAGCGGCATGAACCCCTATTTCGGGTTCTTCTTCGCGACGACGACGCTCATCATCGCGGTGCCGACGGCGATCAAGGTCTACAACTGGGTGCTGACGCTCTGGCGCGGCGACATCCACCTGACGGTGCCGATGCTGTTCGCGATTGCTTTCATCGTGACCTTCGTGAACGGCGGCCTTACCGGCCTGTTCCTCGGCAACGTGGTAGTCGACGTGCCGCTCTCGGGCACCATGTTCGTGGTCGCCCACTTCCACATGGTGATGGGCGTCGCCCCGATCCTCGTCGTGTTCGGCGGCATCTATCAATGGTACCCGAAGGTGACCGGGCGGATGTTGGACGACGCGCTCGGCAAGCTGCATTTCTGGGTCACGTTCGTCGGCGCCTACGCGATCTTCTTCCCGATGCACTACCTGGGGCTCCTGGGCGTGCCGCGGCGCTACTACGAGCTCGGCCCGACCGCCTTCGTGCCGCCGTCGGCCGCGACACTCAACGTCTACATCACGATCGCGGCGCTCATCGTCGGCGCCGCCCAGCTCGCTTTCCTGTTCAACCTGGCCTGGAGCCTGCGCCATGGCCGCGAGGCCGGCGGCAATCCGTGGCGGGCGACGACGCTCGAATGGCAGACGCCCTCGACGCCGCCGCCGCACGGCAACTGGGGCCGCGAGCTGCCGGTCGTCTATCGCTGGGCCTATGATTACAGCGTGCCGGGGGCGGAGGAGGACTTCATCCCGCAGAACCAGCCCCCGCTCGCCGAAACTGCCACCCCGCGCGCCGGCTAAGTCCCATGAGCGCCATCTTCCTGTTCCTCGCGGTTGTCGCGGTGATCGCCGGCTGGTGGCTGGCGCAGCAGCGGCTCATGGCCAAGCCCTGGCTCGAGGAGGGGGCGCTCGGCGAATTCCCCGGGTCCGGCGCCCCGTCGGTACCGGCGGCGGCGATCGGTCTCGGCGTGTTCCTGGCGGTCGTGGGCTCGCTCTTCGCGCTGCTGATCAGCGCCTATTCGACGCGCATGTCGTTCTCCGATGTGCCGCCGCTGCCGGCGCCCCGGCTGCTCTGGCTGAACACGGGCGTGCTGGTCTTGAGCAGTGCGGCGCTGCAATGGGCGGCGATCTCGGCCAAGCAGGGCGAGCTCGACCGCGTGCGGATCGGGCTTTTTCTCGGGGCACTCCTGGCGCTCGCATTCCTCGCCGGCCAGTTCCTCGCCTGGCGCCGGCTGGCGGCGGCCGGCTATTTCCTCACGGGCAATCCCGCAAGCGCCTTCTTCTATCTCATCACCGGCGTGCACGGGCTGCATCTGGCCGGCGGCATCGCGGCGCTCGGCCGAAGCGCTGCGCGGGTCTGGAGTGATCGCATCCAAGGGGGCGAGCTCAGGCTCGGCCTCGGGCTCTGCGCCGCCTATTGGCATTTCCTGCTGGCGCTCTGGCTGGTGCTCTTCGCCGTGCTCACGAGCGGCGGGGACGATTTTCTCGCGATCTGCCGATCGCTGGCCGAGTAACGCTTGAATCGCAAAGGGAGCCGGATAGATGACCGATCCTGCGCTGACCGACACGGGACACCCGCTCGCCCGAGCGCAAGGCCTGCGCGGCGTCGCCGCCGACTGGGCGTCCGATCAGCGGGTGTTCAAGAACGTGTCCTGGGGCAAGGCCATGATGTGGATCTTCCTCCTCAGCGACACCTTCATCTTCAGCTGCTTCCTCATCTCGTACATGACGGTGCGCATGTCGACGACGGAGGGCTGGCCGAACACTGGCGAGGTCTTCGCGCTCACGGTCGGCGGCCACTCGACCCCGCTGCTCCTCATCGCCATCATGACCTTCATCCTGATCAGCAGCAGCGGCACCATGGCGATGGCCGTCAATTTCGGCTATCGCCGCGACCGGGTGAAATCCGCCGGGCTGATGCTGGCGACCGCGGCGTTCGGCGCGACCTTCGTCGGCATGCAGGGGCTCGAGTGGACGAAGCTCATCCTCGAGGGCGTCCGGCCGTGGGTCAATCCCTGGGGCGCCCACCAGTTCGGCTCGTGCTTCTTCATGATCACGGGCTTCCACGGCACGCACGTGACGATCGGCGTGATCTTCCTCATCCTCATGTCGCGCAAAGTATTACGCGGCGATTTCGATACCGAGCGGCGAGGCTTTTTCACAAGCCGCAAGGGCCGGTACGAGATCGTCGAGATCATGGGCCTCTATTGGCACTTCGTCGACCTGGTGTGGGTCTTCATCTTCGCACTGTTCTATCTCTGGTAGGGGCGCATCATGGCACACGTAACCATAGAGGCACCCGGCCACGCGACCGCGCAGGCCAGCAGCCACGAGCACTCGATCAAGGTCTATCTCTTGGTCTGGGCCTGGCTGTTCGTGCTCAGCACCTGCTCGTACCTGGTCGATTATTTCGACATCCAGGGGCAGCTCCGCTGGTTCCTGATCCTGCTGTTCATGGTCGTGAAGGCCGGCCTGATCGTCGGCGTGTTCATGCACATGGCCTGGGAGCGCCTGGCGCTCATCTACGCGATCCTAGTACCGCCGGTCGCGGTGCTGGTGTTCGTCGGGATCATGATGTTCGAGTCGGACTATACGCTCTTCGTCCGCATACTCTTCTTCGGGAAAGGACCGTAGCGCGGGGGGCTGGCGGCCCAGGTCACGAAACGACTGAAGTGAAGGGAAATTTGGCGCACCCGACACGATTCGAACGTGTGGCCTCTGCCTTCGGAGGGCAGCGCTCTATCCAGCTGAGCTACGGGTGCAGCGCCAAGCGGGGCCCTAAAGGCGGGCGGTCCGCGGATAGTGGCGCGAAGCTAGCCTGAACGGGCGGTCGGGCTCAACCCCCTAAATCGCATGGCGGGTGAGACGGCGGCCTTTCCGTCGTCCCTATGCGATCGCGGCTCTCTTATGAGGCCGGTGGGAAATGCGCGGCGGCCTGGTCGGCGCCGCTCGGCAAGGGTGCCCGATGGTCGTTGATCCAGGCGACCAGGTCGTCGTCGACCTTGCGCCGGTCGAGATCGCGCAGGATCAGGTGCCAGCCGTTGGCGTAATAGGCGAGCCGCTGGGTGCCGTCCTCAGTCCGCGGCAGGCGCGCCATCAGGTCGGCGATCGGCGCCTTCGGGATCACATGGTCTTTGGCGCCGTAGAGCACCAGGAGCGGCTCCGTCACCTTGGAGGCTCCGGCCAGCGCTTCGTCCATGAGGTTGACCAGGCCGTAGATCGCGTCCGTCCGGGTCGCATGGATATAGAGCGGGTCGCGACCGAGCGCGCGCAGCATCGGGATATTGTCCGACGCCTGTATGCCGAGGCCGCGCCCGGTGAAGCGCATGTCCGGGATGACGCGCACGCCGGCCCAGAGCGCCGCCCGATTGATGAGCGGCTGGGTATCGCGCGCCCAGACCGCGGGCGGTGCCAGGATCGCACCGTCCGGCAGGTCCGGCCCGCCGTCGGCGAGGGTCGCCAGCACGACAGCACCCCCCATGCTGCAGCCGAGCGCATAGACCGGGATGCCCGGCAGACGCGAGCGCACGAGGCGGATCGCCGTGCGCAGGTCCTGCTTCAGCGTCTCGACACCCGGCCAGAGGCCCGGATGGGCCGAATGGCCGAAGCCGCGCTGGTCATAGGCGAAGGTGGCGATGCCGTGCCCCGCCAGATAGGTGCCGGGATCGGCGAATTCCTCGGCATAATCGTCGAAGCCGTGCAGCGCCACGATTGCGGCGCGGGGCAGCACGGGCCTGCCCTGGGCGTCGGTCGGCAGCCAGGTCTGCAGCGCCAGGGCCTCGCCATCGTCGGTCACCAGCCAGTCCTGGACCAGCCCGGCGTAGGGGATCTGGCCGGGGCCAAGCGGCCGGGCCGCCGTCAGCGAAGTCTGGAAATCGGGCGGCGCGCAGGCACCGAGCAGCAGGGCCGGCAGCATGCAGGCCGCAAGCCTGACGCTGCTGCGCCAACTGTGCCGCACCGACGCCCGCCGCATCCGCCTCTCAGCGCCCGCCGTTGCTGTTCGGGCCGTTGCTGTTCGGGCCGCCGCCGTTCGGGCCGCCCGCGTCGGCTCCGCTGCCGGTCAATTGCAGGAAGATGTCCTGGAGGTTGGTCTCTTCGGTCGAGACGTCGAGAATGCCGTAACCGGCGGCACCAACCGCCGCCAGCAGCGGGCCGAGCTCGGTGCTGCTCGGCTGGTAGCGCAGGCGGAGCTTGGCCGGCGCCACGCGCTCGAAGCCCAGCGACGCCAGCGGCTGCGGCAGCGGCTCGGGATCGGTGCCGAGCGTCAGGATGATCTCCTTGGCGTCGAGCCGGCGGAGGAGCGCCTCGGTCGTGTCGTGGGCGACAAGGCGGCCGTGATCGATGATGGCGATCCGGTCGCACAGCTCCTGCGCCTCTTCGAGATAATGGGTCGTGAGCAGGATCGTCGTGCCGTCGCGGTTCAGCTCGCGGATATAGGCCCAGAGATTCTGCCTGAGCTCGACGTCGACGCCGGCAGTCGGCTCGTCCAGCACCAGGATCGGCGGGCTGTGCACCATGGCCTTCGCGACCATGAGGCGCCGGCGCATGCCGCCCGACAGCGTGCGCGCGTAGGCCCTGGCCTTGTCGGCCAAGCCCACCGCCTCCAGGATCTCCATGGTGCGGCGCTGGCGCTTCGGCACGCCATAGAGCCCGGCCTGCAGGTCGAGCAGCTCGAACGGCGTGAAGAACGGGTCGATGTTCAGTTCCTGCGGCACGATGCCGATGGCGGCGCGCGACTGGCGCGGCTCCTCGTCGATGTCGTGGGTCCAGATGCGCGCCCGGCCGCCGGTCTTCACCACGAGGCCGGCCAGGATGTTGATCATGGTCGACTTGCCGGCGCCGTTCGGGCCGAGCAGGCCGAACATGGCGCCGCGCGGGACCTTGAGGTCGACATGGTCGAGCGCCGTCACGGCGCCGAACCGGCCGCGCGGCGCGTAGGTCTTGCTCAAACCGTCGAGCTGCAGCGCAAATTCGGGCAGGCCCGGGGCCGTTGTGACGGCATCGGCGGCGATAAGGGCAAGGGGGGCGGGAGAGGCAGTCATTGCATGTGTCCGGGCAATGGGTATCATCCCGCGCCGACAAGGGTCAATGCGCGCACGGTCGCGCCGCCCGCTCCCTATTCCGCCAATGCCTTGGGATACCCCACGCGATGACCACGCCTTTCGAAACCATCACCGTCGAGACCAAGACCGTCGGCTGCAGCGGCAGCGGCGGTGCCGACGGTGGCCATCCGCTCGTCTATCTGAACCTGCTGCCGGCCGGCAAGGTCGAGTGCCCCTATTGCTCGCGCCTGTTCGTCTACGAGGCGCCGAAGGATGGCAGCGCCAGCCACGCGCACTAACGGGCCACGCGCATTGCGCCGCCTGTCGTCTCCGCCCCCATCGTTTCCGCCATTTGGGGAATGACGATCAACAACAGAGAAGGAAGCCGATCTTGTCCGAGAGCCCTGTCGCACCGCGTCATGTCTACCTGGTCGACGGGTCGGGCTTCATCTTCCGCGCCTTCCACGCCCTGCCGCCGCTGAACCGGGCCGACGGCACCCCCGTCAACGCGGTGCTCGGCTTCTCCAACATGCTGTACAAGCTGGTTGGCGAGACCGATGCCGATCATATCGCCGTCATCTTCGACGCCTCGCGCATTACCTTCCGCAACCGGCTCTACGACCAGTACAAGGCGCAACGGCCCGAGGCGCCGCCGGAGCTCATCCCGCAGTTCCGGATTGTGCGCGAGGCGACCGAGGCGTTCAACATCGCCCAGGTCGAGATGGTCGATTACGAGGCTGACGACCTGATCGCGACTTACGCGCGCCTCGCGCGCGCGGCCGGCGCCATCGTCACGATCGTCTCGTCCGACAAGGACCTGATGCAGCTGGTCGGCGACGGTGTTGCGATGTACGACCCGCTGAAGCAGCGGGCAATCGGCCCGGACGAGGTGCGCGAGAAGTTCGGCGTCGGGCCGGAGCAGGTGGTCGACGTGCAGGCGCTGTGCGGCGATTCGGTCGACAATGTGCCGGGCGTGCCGGGCATCGGCGTCAAAACTGCGGCCGAGCTCATCAACACCTACGGCGATCTCGAGACGCTGCTCTCTCGCGCCCCCGAGATCAAGCAGCCGAAGCGGCGCCAGTCGCTGATCGATTTCGCCGAGCAGGCGCGCATTTCCAGGGCGCTGGTCGAGCTCAAGTCCGACGTCGAGGTGCCGGTGCCGCTCGCCGACCTCGGCCTCAGGCCGAGCGACCCGGGCAAGCTCCTGGGCTTCCTGCAGGCCCAGGGCTTCCGGCAGCTGGCGAGCCGGGTCCAGACGCGCCATCCCGGGGCGGTGCCGACGGCGGCTGCGCCGATGGCCGCTCCATCCGAGGCGGCGCCCTCGGCGGCTTCCAGTTCGGTGGCGCCGGTCGCGATCGCATCCGACACGCCGCAGCCGCCGGCCCAGGTCGAGAAACGCTACGAGCTGGTGCAGACCGAGGCCGACCTCGACCGGTGGATCGCGCGGGCCGAGGCCGAGGGCGTGGTCGCGTTCGATACCGAGACCAATTCGCTCGACGCGGTGCTGGCCGAGCTGGTCGGCATCTCGCTCGCGGTGGCGCCGGGCGAGGCGTGCTACATCCCGGTCGGCCATGTCGGCGAGGCGGCGGCCGGCGAGCTTAATCTCAGCGGCGCCGAACGGCCGCCGCAGATCCCGCTCGACACCGTGCTGGCAAGGCTGAAGCCGCTCCTGGAAGCCCCGGCGGTGCTCAAGGTCGGCCACAACGCGAAATACGACATCCAGATCTTCCGCAGCTACGGGATCGAGGTGGCGCCGGTCGACTGCACCATGCTGCTCGCCAACACGCTCGAGGCGGGCGCGCATGGCATGGGCATGGACGAGCTGGCGCTAATCTATTTCGATTACGAAACGATCAAGTACAAGGATGTGGCCGGCAGCGGCAAGAGCCATAAGGGCTTCGCGGCTGTGCCGCTCGAGGCGGCGCGCGACTATGCCGCTGAGGATGCGGACATCACGCTCCGGCTCCATCGCCTCTTGAAGCCGCGCGTCGGCCGCGAGCGCATGGCGACGGTCTACGAGACGATCGAGCGGCCGCTGATGCCGGTCGTGGCCGCTATGGAGCGGGCCGGCATCAAGGTCGACCGGGCGGAGCTCCTGCGCCTCTCGGCCGACTTCGGCGAGCGCATGGTCGACTATGAGAAGGAGATCCATGTGCTGGCGGGCGGGCCGTTCAACATCGGCTCGCCGAAGCAGCTGGGCGAGGTGCTGTTCGAGAAGCTGGGCCTGCCCGGCGGCAAGAAGGGCAAGAACGGCGCCTATGGCACGGACGCCGGCATCCTCGAGGATCTGGCCCAGACTCACGACCTGCCGCGCCGCGTGCTCGACTGGCGCCAGCTCGCCAAGCTGAAATCGACCTATGCCGACGCGCTCGTCGAGCAGATCAACCCCAAGACCGGCCGGGTCCACACCAGCTACTCGCTCGCAGGGGCTGCGACCGGGCGCTTGGCCTCGACCGATCCCAACCTGCAGAACATCCCGGTCAGGACGGAGGAGGGCCGCAAGATCCGCCGCGCCTTCGTGTCGGAGCCCGGCCATGTGCTGATGTCGGCCGACTATTCGCAGATCGAGCTTCGTCTCGCCGCGCATGTCGCCGGCATCGAGGCCTTGAAGCAGGCGTTCCGCAACGGCGACGACATTCATGCCATGACGGCGAGCCAGGTGTTCGGCGTGCCGGTCGAGGGCATGGATCCGATGGTGCGCCGGCGCGCCAAGGCGATCAATTTCGGCATCATCTACGGCATTTCCGGCTTCGGGCTCGCCCAGCAGCTGTCGATCACGCCGGCCGAGGCGTCGGAATTCATCAAGGCCTATTTCCAGCGCTTCCCCGAGATCCGCAACTACATGGACGAGACCAAGGCGTTCTGCCGCGAGCACGGCTATGTGAAGACGATCTTCGGCCGGAAGTGCCATCTGCCGGGCATCAAGGACTCGAATCCGGCGCGGCGTGCCTTCTCGGAGCGGGCAGCGATCAACGCGCCGCTGCAGGGGGCGGCGGCCGACATCATCAAGCGGGCGATGATCCGGTTGCCGGCACGGCTCGCCGCCGAAGGGCTCAAGGCGCGCATGCTGCTGCAGGTGCACGACGAACTGGTGTTCGAGGTGCCCGAGTCGGAGACGGAACGCACCATCCCCGTGCTGAAGGAAGTGATGGAGGGCGCGTGCGCGCCGGTCATCGAGCTCTCCGTGCCGCTCGTCGTCGAGGTCGGTCAGGCACACAGCTGGGACGAGGCGCACTAAGGGTTTGGCGGGCGTCAGGGCGGCCGCGATCGGCCGTCCCGCGATCAATTGACCCTCGGGAGATTTGTTACAACTCTTGCGCAGATCCGCCATGCGGGCCTAGGCTGCAGGTGTTGTCAACAACCGAAAGGAGGTGATCTCGTGTCAACGTCGAAAGAACTGCTGGCGGCGGTGGCCGCGCTCGGGATCGCCGACGTAAGCGAGGGTCACCTCGTCTGACGTCGAAAGTTTCTGAGTTTCGCGGGCATAAGCGCCCGCAGTTCCAGTAGGGGAGACGCGCCGATCCCGCGACCGTGAGGTTCCGGCCGGCGGCTGTCCCAAGCGAAGCGACCCCCGCGGGTTCCCCTGCGGGGGTCGTGCTGTTCTAGGCCCGGTTGTTGTGGGCCGGTTGATCTGGGGCCGGTTGATCTGGGGCCGGTTGATCTGGGTCAGTGCGCCGTGGCGACGAACGGCAGCGTGTAGAGCGTCCGGCCGCCGTCGAACTGGACCCACAGCTTGTAGAGGCCTGGCTTCGGCACGGCGACGTGCAGCATCATGTCCGGCGAAATCTCGGCCGATCCGGCCTCGTGGGGTGCGGCATCATGAGATGGGGCCATGCCCGGCATGTCGTGGCGGCTGCTCATCGCGCCCTCGCTCATCACGCCACCAGTCATCGCCGCGATCGACATCGGGTGGACATGGACATAGTCGAGCCCGTCGGCGGCGATCAGCACGACATGGGCGCCCACGCCAAGAAACGGCTTCAAATCCTTGGCGGGCTTGCCATTCTCCAGGATATGCAACGTCAGCATCGAAGGTTCGCCCGCGGAAAGATCAAGCGAGTCGAACGTCACCTGATAAGGCCCTGATTCGGCCGTAAGCGTCCCGGGCTTGAGCTTCGGCGCCCCGGTGGCCGGCGCGTCGCCCACCGGCAGGTCGAAGCGCAGGACCTGCTGGCCCAGTGTGTGGGGCATCGCGTCGACATAGATGTGATAGAGCGCGGGTTTCGGGAAGCGGATGCGGACCTGGCCGTTGCCGTCGATCACATGCTCGACGTGCCGGTGGATGAAGACCGAGAAATCCTCGCTGATGGCGATGATGTGCATCGCCTTGCCCAGGTCGGCATCATACTTGGTGATCGGCTTCGGCTGGCCGGTCTGGGTGAGCGCGACCTCGAGCTTGAGGTCGGTCGGCTGCCCTGCGGGCATGGCGGTGAGCGTGCCGGCCACCTTGGCCGTGGCGCCGGCGAGCGCATTCTGGCCCTGAATGACCGTGGCCGCGCCGGCCGGGGGCGCCATGGCCGGCATCGCCAAGGCCGCGGCGGCGAGGCCCAGGACGACGACGAGGCTGCGGACCGGGTTCGAAAGACGCTTCAGCAATGAGTGGGACTCCATCCTCGGGCCACCGCTCCCGCTGGAGGATGGCGCGCGGGATGATGCCACAGGACGCCCGGCGAATTAACCAGTCCGTATGAAGAATCGGACACGGGCGGCAATAGAACGGCGTCGACCTTCGCCGGTCGACGCCGTCGTTTGTTTCATGTTCGTTCAGTCAGCCTCAGTTCAGGCTGCCGTGTAGATGCCGGCCGCCTTGATGTCGGCGCCGACGTGGCTTTCGAACTGCTTGAAGTTTACCTCGAAGCGCTTTGCCACCTCGCGCGCCGCCTCGTCATAGGCCTTGTCGTCGCGCCAGGTCTTCTTGGCATGCAGCACGTCGCTCGGCACGTCCGGCACGCCTTCGGGGATATGCAGGCCGAAATGCCCGTCCTGCCGCATCGCCGCGTCGGCCAGGTTGCCGTCGAGCGCCGCCCGCACCATGGCGCGGGTGTGGGCGATGCGGATGCGCTCGCCGACACCGTAGGCGCCGCCCGACCAGCCGGTGTTGACCAGCCAGCACTTGACCTTGTGCTGGGCGATGCGCTCGCCCAGCATCTTGGCGTAGACCGTCGGGTGGCGCGGCATGAAGGGCGCGCCGAAGCAGGTCGAGAAGGTCGCCTGCGGCTCGTTGCCGAGGCCCTTCTCCGTGCCGGCGACGCGGGCGGTATAGCCCGAGAGGAAATGGTACATCGCCTGCTCGGGCGTGAGGCGGCTGATCGGCGGCAGCACGCCGAACGCGTCGGCCGTCAGCATGATGACCGTGTCCGGATGGCCGGCCATGCCGGTCTCGCTCGCATTCGGGATGAAGTCGAGCGGGTAGCAGGCACGGGTATTCTCGGTGAGCCGGCCGTCGTCCAGATCCGGCACGCGCGTCCTTGGATCAAGGATGACGTTTTCGAGCACGGTGCCGAAGCGCCGGGTCGTATCCCAGATCTCGGGCTCGGCCGTCTTCGACAGCTTGATGACCTTGGCGTAGCAGCCGCCTTCGAAATTGAAGATGCCGCGGTCGGACCAGCCATGCTCGTCATCGCCGATGAGCGTGCGGCTCGCGTCGGCCGACAGCGTCGTCTTGCCCGTGCCGCTGAGGCCGAAGAACACCGCCGACTTGCCGTTCCGGCCGATGTTGGCCGAGCAGTGCATCGGCAGCACGCCGCGCTCCGGCAGGATGTAGTTCAAGTAGCCGAACACCGACTTCTTGATCTCGCCGGCGTAGCTGGTGCCGCCGATCAGCACGAGGCGCTTCTTGAAATTGACCAGCACGAAGGTCTGGGACCTCAGCCCGTCGAATTCCGGCATGGCGGCGAGGCCCGGCGCCTGCAGGATCGTCATCTCGGGCTCGAAGCCCACGAGTTCCTCGGCTTTCGGGCGAATGAACATGTTGCGGGCGAAGAGATTGTGCCAAGCCTGCTCGGTCACGACCCGGACCGGCAGGCGATAGGCCGGATCGGCGCCGGCGAACACGTCCACGACATAGGCCTGCCGGTTCTGGAAATAGGCCAGCATGCGCTGGTGGACCAGGTCGAACACAGCTTCGCTGACCGGGATATTGACGTCGCCCCAATTGACCGACGACTCGGTCGAGGCCTCGCGGACGATGTACTTGTCCTTCGGCGAGCGGCCGGTGTGCTGGCCGGTGACCGCCACGAACGCGCCGCCATCGGCGAGAGTGCCTTCCCCTTGGCGGACGGCGTGCTCATAGAGCTCCGCGACGGACAAATTGCGGTGGATGGCCGCCAGATTGACGAGCCCGTGCCCGAGGGCCTTCTGCTTCTGCACTAGGGTTTCTCCCGTTATGGTCGATCGCCGGACCGTTGGCCGGTCTCGGCGTCGATGATCGCTGTCCCTATATTATCGCTGGAACCATGCCGATCGATCCGGCGAGACTGACATCGCCGATTGGTGAACGCAATGTGCTGGGCGACGATCCGCTCGGCGGTTTGCCGAGGCGCCGCCTAGCTTAGCGGGCATCAGGTCTGAGGATTGGCTCGAGCGCCGCCACGGCGTCGTCGATCGTCTCGACCGGCCCTCCGAACTCGAGGCGCAGGGACCGGTCGCTGCGGCGCAGGTCGAGCCCGTCCCGATCGACTCCGGCAACTTTCCAACCGGTGGTTGCCTTGGCGCCTGCGGCGGTGGCGAGGCGCCGGACGAGGTCGACGTCCTGATTCAGGGCATCGATCAGCTTGCGTTCATCGCGCACGAGCGCTTCCGGCACCGGCGGCAGGAGTGCTGCGGCCTCGAGCCAGCGGATGCGGCCGAAGCCCGCGACCAGATGGGCGCGCTCGATGCCGAGCCGGTAGTAATGGAAGTCGGCGAAGCCAGCGTGGAGGGCTGAGGCCGGATGGTGGGCGACGTAGCGGGCCGCTGCCGCCCGGTCGTCGATGCGGGCGATGCGGCCGAGCAGCGTCACGCGCGGGGCCGACAGCGGATCCTCGGCGCCGGCCGTGCCGTCGATCAGCAGCGAGGCGCGCGGGTCGGCTATGAGATTGCGGGTATGTTCGGCCAAGTCCGACAGCAGCAGGATCGGCGACAGGTCGTGATTGACGGCGATCATGACGAGGGAGCTGTATGGCCAGCCGTCCGCTTCGGCGAGGCGCGTCGCGAGCGTGCCCCGCTCGGCGCGGCGCAGCAGCCGACGGACGATCTCGACCGACGCGTCGGCGTGCGGCGGGATCGGGGGCGGAGTGCCGGGGGCAGGGCCTGCAGCACGCGGCGGCTTGGGCGTCGCACTCGTCATGGTATCGATAGAGTGGTCGGCATCACTTCATGGTCAAGCGAGATATTCCATGAGTGCCGTGCAATAGTCGGGAACCAAATTCCACTTGGTAAAGGAGTAGCGATGGCCTGGGTCTGGCTCTTGGTCGCGGGAGTATTGGAGGTGGTCTGGGCGTTGGCGCTCAAGCAGAGTAACGGATTCACCCGCTGGGTCCCGAACGTTGTCATGGCCGCGGGTCTTTTCGCGAGCTTCTGGTTCCTGTCCCTGGCCTTCAAGGAGATCCCGATGGGCACGGCCTATGCCGTCTGGACCGGCATCGGCGCCGCCGGCATCGCGATCCTCGGCATGGTGCTTTACGGCGAGCCGATCAGCCTCGCGCGCATCGGCTTTCTTGTGATGGTGCTGATCGGCATCGCCGGCCTCAAGCTCGCGGCCTAGAGAAAGCCATTTTCCTCGCCCATGGTAGGCGGGGCCCGAGGGGTCTATAAAGCCGGATAGAACTTGCCAGGCAGAACTTGAGAGTAGGGCTCATATCCCGTGGCGAACACGATCGCGCTGGTCGACGACGACCGCAATATCCTGGCTTCGGTCTCGATGACGCTCGAGGCGGAAGGCTTCCAGGTCCATTGCTACAATGATGGGGCGGAAGCGCTCAAAGGGCTGGCGGCGCGGCCGGTCGACCTCGCGATCCTCGACATCAAGATGCCGCGCATGGACGGCATGGAACTGCTCGCCCACCTGCGCAAGCAGGGCAGCCTGCCGGTGATCTTCCTGACATCCAAGGACGACGAGATCGACGAGGCGCTGGGCCTGCGCATGGGCGCCGACGACTACATCACCAAGCCGTTCTCACAGCGCCTGCTGATCGAGCGCATCCGGGCGCTCTTGCGCCGGGTCGAGCTCGCCAAGGAAAAGCCCTCGACCGACGGTGACGCGCTCCTGACGCGCGGTGACCTGTTGCTCGACACGAGCCGCCATCTCTGCACCTGGCGCGGCCAGCAGGTCGAGCTGACGGTGACCGAGTTCCTGATCCTGAAGTCGCTCGCCGCCCGGCCGGGTCACGTCAAAAACCGCGACCAGCTGATGGATGCGGCCTATGGCGAGCATATCTATGTCGATGACCGCACCATCGACAGCCACATCAAGCGCCTGCGCAAGAAGTTCAAGGTGATCGACGACGATTTCAGCCATATCGAGACGCTCTATGGCGTTGGTTACCGATACAAAGAAGCCTGAGGCCGCGGCCCAACCGCGGCCCGACGACGCAGCGGGGCACAAGGTTCGCAAACTGCTCGCCCGGCCCCGTACGTTCGGCCAGTTCTCGCTCAGCCGGCGCATGCTGGCCGTCAACGTCCTGGCCGTGGCGCTCCTGGGCGGCGGCATGCTCTATCTCGATCGCTACGAGACGGGCCTCATCGATACCGAGTTGCAGGCGCTTGCGACCCAGGGCGGCATCTTCGCCGGCGCGTTGAGCGAGGGTGCCACACTCGAGGACCTGGGCGATCAGCCCGTCCTGGTGCCGAGCCTGGGCCAGGGGCTGATGCGTCGCCTGGTCGAGCCGACGCGGATCCGCGCGCGCCTGTTCCTGCCGAACGGCGTCATGATCGCCGACAGCCGGACCATGCAGGGCCGCGGCGGTTCCATTCAGATCCAGGAGTTGCCGCCGCCCGACGAGGCAGGGCCTGGCTTGCTCCGGCGCTTCGTCGACAGCGTCTCGGGCCTGCTCCGCCGGCACGACCATCATCCGCCCTATGTCGAATATCCCCAGGCCGTCGCTGCCAACTACGAGGAAGTGACGGACGCGCTCGAGGGGCATATCACGCGCGAGGTCCGCTCCGACCAGCACGGCGGGCTCATCCTGAGCGTTGCCGTGCCGGTGAGGCGCTACAAGCAGGTGCTGGGCGCGGTCATGCTGCAGGTCGGTAGCGCCAACCTCGAGCAGAAGGTCGACTCGGTCAGGGCCGATATCCTGCGGCTGTTCATGATCGTGCTGGTCGTGACCGTGGCGCTCTCGCTCTATCTCGCCGGCACGATTGCCCGGCCGGTGCGCCGGCTCGCCCAGGCGGCCTACGAGATCCGCCACGGCGACGGGCGCAAGGTGGACATTCCCGACTTCAGCCGCCGGCACGACGAGATCGGCGAGCTGTCGGTGGCGCTCACGGCCATGACCGCCGCGATGTTCCGGCGCATGGACGCGATCGAGCGGTTCGCGGCCGACGTGGCGCACGAGATCAAGAATCCGCTGACCTCGCTCAGGAGTGCGGTCGAGACCGCGACGCGCGTGCAGGATCCCAAGCAGCAGAAGCGGCTGATGGCGATCATCCAGGACGACGTGACCCGGCTCGATCGCCTGATCAGCGACATTTCCGACGCTTCGCGCCTCGACGCCGAGATGAGCCGGCTCGAGCGCACGCCGGTCTCGATCGCCGGCATGCTCGGCACGCTGGTCGACGTCCACGCGACGACGCGCAGCGAGGAGGATCCGGTCCTGGAATATGAAGCGCCCGATTCCGGCGAGCGCCTCATGGTGCTGGGCAAGGAGGGCCGGCTCGTCCAGGTGTTCCGCAACCTGATCGGCAATGCCGCGTCGTTCAGCCCGGCCGGCGGCCGGATCGTGGTGCGCGCCGAACGGCAGGGGCCGGACGTGCTGATATCGGTCGAGGACGAGGGGCCGGGCGTGCCCGAGGGCAAGCTCGCCGCGATCTTCGACCGGTTCTATTCGGAGCGGCCGGCCGGCGAGAAGTTCGGCACCCACTCTGGTCTCGGCCTGTCGATCTCCAAGCAGATCGCCGAGGCGCACGGCGGGGCGATCTGGGCCGAGAACCGGCGTGACGAGGCGGGTCAGGTGCAGGGCGCGCGCTTCTGCGTCCGTCTGCCCGCCGCGCGCTGAGCCGCCCCTGGACCGCCCGGCCATGACGCTTCATCACGGCACGGTCGTCGCCTTCGACGGGCGCGCCGTGATGTTGCGCGGCCAGCCCGGCACCGGCAAGTCCGACCTGGCATTGCGGCTGATCGCACTCGGCGCGGAGTTGGTCGCCGACGACCAGGTCGAGCTTGTGGCCGAGGGGGACGGGATCGTGGCGCGCGCACCGCCGACGATCGCCGGGATGATCGAGGTGCGCGGGCTCGGCATCCGCACGCTGCCGCACCGACCGTGGGCCTCGCTCGCGCTCGTGGCGGATCTGGTCGCGCCGGACAAGGTCGAGCGCCTGCCCGAGCCGGCGACGGCGATGATCGAGGGGCGGGAGATTCCGATCCTGACGCTCGATCCTTTCACGGCGTCGGCGCCCATCAAGCTGCTGCTGGCGCTCGGATTATCGCCGACGGCTGGCGCCGGGCCCCGCATCGGGTATAAACAGAGGGCCATGATCGATCCCTCTCCCGCTCAGGGACTTACGCAGGATGTGCCGCCGGTTGTCGCGTCGGCGCGCGTCGTGCTCGTTACCGGCCTCTCCGGTGCCGGCCGGTCCACGGCCCTCAAGATGCTCGAAGACATGGGCTACGAGGCGGTCGATAATCTGCCGCTTTCGCTGTTGCCCCGCCTCGTCGGCGCCACGGGCAGGCGCGCCCGGCCGATTGCCGTCGGCATCGACATCCGGACGCGCGATTTCGCGGTCACCGGCCTGCTTGCCGAACTCGACCGGCTGATCGCCGCTGAACGGATCGAGGCGAAGCTCGTGTTCCTCGATTGCGATGACGACGCGCTCGCCCGGCGCTACACCGAGACGCGTCGGCGCCATCCGCTGGCCGGCGATCGCCCGGTCATGGACGGTATCCGTCTCGAGCGCGACCGGGTCTCGCCGCTCCGCGCCCGCGCCGACGTGGTGATCGACACCTCCGTACTGAAGCCGCAGGACCTGAAGCGACTGCTCACCGGTCATTTCGGGCTCGGCGGCCGGCCGAGCCTCGGCATCTTCGTCACGTCCTTCTCGTTCCGGCAGGGCCTGCCGCGCGAGGCCGACCTGGTGTTCGACGTTCGCTTCCTCGACAATCCCTATTACGACCCGGTGCTGCGGCCGCTGACCGGCCTCGATGCGCCGGTTCAGGCGCATATCACCGCCGACCCGGTCTTTGCCGACTTCTTCGACAATCTGGTGCGGCTGATCCAGCCGTTGCTGCCGCGCTATGACCACGAGGGCAAGTCCTATCTCACCATCGCCATCGGTTGCACCGGCGGGCGCCACCGGTCGGTCTATGTTGCCGAACGGATCGGCGCCTGGCTCGCCGCCCATGGTCAGACCGTCACGGTCGCGCATCGGGATATTTCTCGCCCCGTCAACCACCATGCCGAGGTTCCGATGGACGACAAGCCGGTCTCCCCTTCCAGCAGCACCTTAAGGGAACACGCATGATCGGAATGGTTCTCGTGACCCACGGCCGGCTCGCCGCCGAATTCATCGCGGCACTCGAGCACGTCGTCGGCCCGCAAACGAATATCGCCGCCGTCTGCATCGGCCCCGAGGACGACATGGAAAAGCGCCGGCAGGATATTCTCGACGACATCGCCAAGGTCGACGCCGGCCGCGGCGTCGTGATCCTGACCGACATGTTCGGCGGCACGCCGTCGAACCTCGCGATCTCGGTGATGGAAAAGGCCCGGATCGAGGTGATCGCCGGCATCAACCTGCCGATGCTGATCAAGCTCGCGAGCCTGCGCCAGACGGAGTCGCTGGGCGCCGCCGTTACCGGCGCGCAGGAGGCCGGGCGGAAATATATCAACGTCGCCTCGCAGCTGCTTGCCGATGCGCGCGGGTGAGGCGCGCCATGGCTGACGAGGAGATGATGGAAGGCGTCACCGTGCGCCGGATGGTGACGATCTGCAACAAGCGCGGTCTGCACGCGCGCGCCGCCGCCCGGTTCGTTAAGCTGGCTGAGCAGTTCGACGCCGACATCCGGGTTGCAAAGAACGGCAGCGTCGTCAGCGGCCGCTCGATCATGGGGTTGATGATGCTGGCGGCATCGATCGGCACGACGATCGAGATTCGTGCGACGGGCCGGCAGGCCGACGTCGCGGTGGCGGCGATGGCCGGCCTCGTGTCGGACGCCTTCGATGAGCAAGACTGAGAAGACGCGGATCCCTGAGCCAGAGACGGCCGCGCATCCGACGGCCGCTCATCCGACTGGCGTGCATCCGACGGGCGCGCGACCCGAACGGGTGATGACGGGCCTCGGCGTGTCGCCGGGCCTGGCGCTGGGCTCGGCCCATGTCTCTGACATCGCGGCGCTCTCGGTGCCGGAATACGGCATCGCGCCGGACGAGATCAGGGCCGAGCTCGACCGGTTCGACGCGGCCATCTCGCTGTCGCGCCACCAGCTCCTGAAGCTCAAGGAGAAGTCGGCGGCGCTGCATGGGTCCGCGGCCGAGGAGGTGGGCTACCTGCTCGACGCGCATCTCGCCATGCTGACCCATTCGCGCCTGGTCCGCGGCGTAGTGGCGCGTATCCAGGGCCAGGCGATCAACGCCGAGGCGGCGGTCCGCATCGAGATCGAGGCGATCGCTGAGAGCTTTGCGCTGATGGGCGATGTCTATCTCGCCGCCCGCATCGACGATATTCGCGTCGTGGGATCGCGGCTCATCCGCAACCTGACCAAGACGCCGTTCACCGCCATCGGCAAGCTGCCGCAGGGCACGGTGCTGCTGGCCGACGAGCTGACGCCGGCCGACACGGCGCTCATGGACCCGAGCCGGATTGCCGGCTTCGCGACCGCGCTCGGCGGTGCGGAGAGCCATACGGCGATCATGGCGCGCTCGCTCGGCATCCCCGCCGTGCTCGGCTGCGTCGGGCTGCTGCAGGGCATCGGTCACGGCGACGTGGTGCTGATCAACGGCACGGCCGGCACGGTGACGATCAACCCGTCGCCCGCGACACTCGCACAATACGAGGCCGAACGGCTGGTGGCGCTGCGCGAGAAGCGCCAGCTCGACCGGCTGCGGCAGCTGCCGTCGATCACCCGCGACGGCATCGAGATCGAGCTGCAGGCCAACCTCGAACTGCCGCGCGAGCTTGCCCAGGCGACCGAAGTCGCGGCGGCCGGCATCGGCCTGGTGCGAACCGAATTCCTGTTCATGAACCGCGAGGAATCGCCGAGCGAGGACGAACAGGTCGAGGCGCTGAGCCTTTTGGTGCGCGGCATGGCGGGCAAGCCGGTGACGATCCGCACGCTTGATATCGGTGGCGATAAGCTCGCTTACAGCCTGCGCGGCATCACGGCCGACAGCCCGAATCCGGCGCTGGGCCTGCGCGCGATCCGGCTGTCGCTGAAATATCGGCCACTGCTCGAGACGCAGCTGGCGGCGATCCTGCGCGCCGGCGCCGAGGGGCCGGTGCGCATCCTGTTGCCGATGATCTCGTCGCTGGCCGAGGTGCGCGAGACGCGAGAGGTGCTGCTGGCAACGGCCGAGCGGCTCAAGGCGGCCGGCGTCCGGATCGCCGATCCGCTGCCGCCGCTCGGCATCATGATCGAGGTGCCGGGGGCAGCGCTCACCGCCGATGCCTTTGCCGCCGAGTGCGATTTCTTCGCCCTTGGCACCAATGACTTGACGCAATACGCGCTCGCGATCGACCGTGGCGACGACCAGGTCGCCTATCTCTACAACACGCTGCACCCGGGCGTGCTGCGGCTCATCCAGTTCGCGGCGGAGGCGGCGGTGCGTGCCGGCATCCCGATCAGCGTGTGCGGCGAGATCGCGGGCGATCCGCGCTACACGCCGCTGCTGCTCGGCCTCGGCATCCGCACGCTGTCGATGGCGCCGGCGAGCCTGCCGCGCGTGAAGCAGCGGCTGCGCATGATCAGCATCGCCGAGGCGAACCGGCTGGTGAGCCAAGTGATGACGCAGTCGGATCCTGGCCGGATCGCATCTTTGCTCGAATATTGACGCCG
This sequence comes from Aliidongia dinghuensis, assembly GCF_014643535.1. Classification (NCBI taxonomy): domain Bacteria; kingdom Pseudomonadati; phylum Pseudomonadota; class Alphaproteobacteria; order Rhodospirillales; family Dongiaceae; genus Aliidongia; species Aliidongia dinghuensis. The sequence continues at coordinate 277,201 of NZ_BMJQ01000007.1, forward strand.
CCGGCGTCGGGGACGCCGGCGGCGTTGCTGGATGAACCCGTGCGACCGATCTAATGGGACCGGGCGCGCGTCAGATCGTCAGCCGACCTTGGCCTTGGCCTTCGCCGGCCGCTCGTCCCGGGCGCGGGAGCCGAGGCCGATCTGCTTCGCCAGCGTCGAGCGCTGGGTCGCGTAGTTCGGCGCCACCATCGGATAGTCGGGCGGCAGGCCCCAGCGGGCGCGATATTCGTCCGGCGTCATGTTGTAGGACGTCGCCAGATGCCGCTTCAGCATCTTCAGCTGCTTCCCGTCCTCGAGGCAGATGATGTAGTCGGGCGTGACCGAGCGCTTGATCGGCACGGCCGGCTCCGGCCGCTCGGGGGCGGCTTCGGCCGCACTCGCCTGCGGCGTGGTGAAGGCGTTGTAGACGGTCGCGATCACGTTCGGCAGGTCGCTGGCCGCGACCGGGTTCTTCTTCAGGTAGCTGGCGATGACATCCGTCACCATGCGCAGCACCTCGCCGTGATTGGAGGGGGTCGGCTTGTCGGACATGTCTTGATCCTATCCTCGAGACTGAGAACGCTGGAACGGTTACAGCGCCGGCCGCCGGGCGCGCGCGGACATCACTTCGACGGGGTCATGCGGCGGGTGTTGCGCAGCCGCTCGATGCCGCCCAGGACCTGCTCCGCCTCCTCACGGGCGTTGAAGGCGCGGGCGCCGTCGCGCTTGACCTCGACCAGGATCGAACGGGCCTGCCGGCGTACCATGGTCGTGCCGTCGCCGCCCAGGAGACTGGTCGCCGCCGGGCTGCTGCGGCCCGGCAGGCTCAGGGTCAGCAGCTTGACGCGCCCGCGTCCCAGATCCTCGACCGTCGCCTCGATCTCCTGGTCCTTGTAGAGGCGCTTGATCGCCGACTGCTCGAGCACGCTGCGCTCGAGTGCCACGTCGCCCGAGACGCCGGTCAGGCGCAAGGCGCCCTTGCCGGTCTTGCTGTCGAACCATTTGACGACGCCGCGCACGGCGCCACCGGTCTGGCGGACGGGTTGCAGCGCCGCCACCGGGTCATGCTCCGGTTGGACGATCTCGGCCCGGCGCAGCAGGCGCGGCTGCGGCGCCGGCTCCGGTGCCACATCCACCGGTGGTTCCGGTTCCGGCGCTTCCTCGACGTTCCGGCGGCGCGCACGTGTCACGGTGACGCGCTCGGCGCGAAGCTTCGGCGCCACCGCGGCAGCGTCGTCATCCGCCGCCTCGACCGCGGTTTCGACCACGGCAGGCTTCGCCGGGCGGGCTGGGGCGCGTTCGGTCTTGGCGGTCGCCGCGCCGAGATTGTCGACGGTGCGCACGATGTTCGCGATCGTCTCGGCCACGTCCGTGACGGATGTGGGCTGGGCTGCGAGAATCCGAGTGATGAAACGAATGGTCTCCGGTGATGGAGAGCTGGCTGTCATTGGTAACCTTCACTAGACGACTCGACGACGGACGGGGATCATCCGTATCGGGAATTGGGCCCGAACTTGCCGGACCACAGCCGTTCGACACGTCGATAGTGTCAAATTTCTCGATTTTGTTGACGTTCCGAGAGGAAACCACGGCCATTGCGGCGGATTTCGTCGTCACGGACACGTCGCCAAAGGGGACGCGGAACGACTGCTAGACACCGTAAATAGTGCCTTGTCACAATAAACGGAAGAGGGGAACCGGAAAAAACATAAAAAAACTTCTCGAAAGCCGAGTTTCTCGTCGGTGCTCGCTCGCGAGCAAAGCCCCGGAGGCGGCAAGTCACAGCCACGTAATGCCCGCGGCGGACGAAAATGGTGTGCGGCTTAGGGCCGACTCGCGCAAATGTTCGTCAAGATGCGGACGATTCGCGTGGCGTTCGACAGCGCCTAAGAGTGCAAGTCGAACGCCAATGATGAATCGGCCCGTCGCGGCCGTGGGGTGTCCGCTCAGGCGACCCGTTCAGGCGACCGGACGCATGGTCGGGAACGCGATCACGTCGCGAATCGCCGGGCTGTTGGTCAGCATCATGATCAGCCGGTCGATGCCGACGCCAAGGCCGCCCGTGGGCGGCAGACCGTATTCGAGCGCCGTGATGAAATCGACGTCGAGCTGCTGGGCCTCGTCATCGCCCTTCTCGCGCTGCTTCATCTGCTCGGCGAAGCGGTCGAACTGGTCCTGCGGGTCGGTGAGCTCGGAATAGGCGTTGGTAAGCTCGATGCCGTTGACCACGGTCTCGAATCGCTCGACCAACCTTGGATTGTCCCGGTGGACCTTGGTGAGCGGCGAGATGTCGAGCGGATGGTCCGTGACGTGGGTCGGCTGGATCAGCGTGTGCTCGACCTTGTCGCCGAATACGGCCTCGACCGCCTGGCCCCAGCTCTCGTGCCCCTCGAGCTTGACGCCGAGGCGCTTGGCCGCGTCGCGCGCCGCCTCGGCCGTCTCGATCGTGCTGAAATCGACGCCGGTCGCATCTTTGACGAGGTCGAGCATCGAGCGGCGCGCCCACGGCGCCTTGAAGTCGATCTCGTTGTCGCCGACCTGGACCTTGGTCGTGCCGTTGGCGGCGATTGCCGCATGCTCGACCATCTCTTCGACCAGGGTCCGGATGTCGTTGTAGTCGGCGTAGGCCCAGTAGAGCTCCATCATGGTGAATTCCGGATTGTGCCGCGGCGAGACGCCCTCGTTGCGGAAGTTCCGGTTGATCTCGAACACCTTGTCGGAGAGGCCGCCGACGATGAGCCGCTTCAGGTGCAGCTCGGGCGCGATGCGCAGGTAGAGATCCATGTCGAGCGCATTGTGATGCGTCACGAACGGCCGCGCCGTGGCGCCGCCCGCGATCGTGTGCAGCATCGGCGTCTCGACCTCGAGGAAGCCGCGCTCGATCAGGAAGTTGCGGATCGCGGCGATGATCAGGCTGCGCTTCCGGAGCGTCTCGCGGCTTTCCGGATTCATGATCAGGTCGAGGTAGCGCTGGCGGTAGCGCGTCTCGAGATCGGAGAGACCGTGGTACTTCTCGGGCAGCGGCAGGAGCGCCTTCGACAGCACAACGACCTCGCTCGCATTGACCGTGAGCTCACCGCGCGGCGTGCGCCGGACGAGGCCGGTGACGCCGATCATGTCGCCGAGGTCCAGGAGCTTCACGAGCTCGACCTGCTCCGCCGGCAAGTAATCCTTGTGGCAGAACACCTGGATCTTGCCGCTTACGTCGTGCAGGTCGATGAACATGCCGGAATTGCGGATCGCCCGGATGCGGCCGCACACCTTGACCGTCTTCTCCGTCGTCTCGCCGGCCGGGAGATCCGCGTAGTCCCGCTCGATGTCGGTCGCGAGCGCCGTCCGCTCGTAGCGATACGGATAGGGATTAACACCCAGCCGCTTCATCGCCTCGAGTTTGCCCAGCCGCGCCTGGCGGAATTCGTTGGACGCGTTGGCGGCGCGGAAGGCGGCAGCCTCGTCGCGCGGCAGGGCAGGGGCCTCGGGCCGGTCGCTGGCAGTCATGGTGTCCCGTTCGCTGGACCAGTGGAAAACATGAAAGTCCCTTACTAGCGGCCGTCGATGGGGACCACAAGGCGCATCCCAAGCATGGCCGCCCCTTGCCAGGCGCCCGGCAATCGGTTTCTTATGAACCGGTTTTGGAACAAAACGAGGACGAAGCCATGGCGCCGAGCGAAGCAGGGGCGAAGGTGCAGCCCGGCGTGCTGCTGGCGCGTGGCGTGTGCCGCATGGTCGCGGCCCACGGGCTCGCAGGCCTGACCGAGATGCCGCTCGCCAACGGCCGGCGCGCGGATGTGATGGCAGTCGACCGGACCGGCGAGATTTCGATCGTCGAGGTCAAGTCGTCGATCGAGGATTTCCGTGCCGACCACAAATGGCCGGACTATCGCGAATTCTGCGACCGGCTGTTCTTCGCCGTGCCGGAAACCTTCCCGGTCGAGCTCATCCCCGAAGATTGCGGCCTGATCCTGGCCGACGGGTTCGGGGCCGAGATCGTGCGTCCGGCGCCGGAGCACCGGCTGGCGGCGGCCCGGCGCAAGGCGGTGACGCTGCGCTTTGCCCATCTGGCGGCGCTCAGGCTGCAGCGGCTCGTCGATCCGGCGATCACGGCGGAGGCGGCCTGGTGACGCGGCTCGCCGTCGGTCCCGGCATCACGCTCTTCAAGGCGCTTGCCGGTGACGAGGTGCTGCTGGCGGCACTCGCCGTCATCGAGGCTTGTCCGCCGCGACGGATGATGACGCCGGGCGGCAAGTCCATGTCGGTTGCCATGACCAATTGCGGCCCCCTCGGCTGGGTTACCGACCGCGACGGCTATCGCTATGTCGCCGAGGATCCGCTGACCGGGGAGCCATGGCCGGCCATGCCCGCGCCCATGGCGCTGCTCGCGACCGAGGCGGCCGCGGCGGCAGGCTTCCCGGGCTTCGCGCCCGAGGCCTGCCTCGTGAACCTCTACGACATCGAGTCGCGCATGGGCGCGCACCAGGATCGCGACGAGCAGGACCGTGCGGCGCCGATCGTCTCGGTGTCGTTCGGCCTTGCGGCACGCTTCCGCATCGGCGGCACCAGCCGCGGCGGGATGACGCGCTCGTTCCTGCTCGAGCATGGCGATGTGCTGGTGTTCGGCGGTCCGGCGCGGCTCGCCTATCATGGCGTCGACCGGATCCTGCCCGGCCGCCATTCGGCGCTGGGCGAACGGCGCCTCAACCTGACCTTTCGTCGGGTGAACGAAGCGCGATGACTTAAGAGTTCGCTTGAGGCCCCTCGCTCCTGTATCGTGGCGTTACCATTTTGAAACCTTGGACATTCGCGATCCGTCACCGCCGATGACCCGCTCCTTGTTTCTTGCCCCGCTCGGTCGGGTGCTGACCCTGTCGCTGCTAACCGGCCTCGCCGCTTGCCAGACCGAGCCGGCGAAGCCGGTCGTGAGCAGCAGCTGCCAGGTCGAACGCGCCGATTTCGCCGCGGCGATCGACCGGAATGCGCTGCCGAAGGACCAACCGGGCGGCGCCGACGCCTATTATGCCGCCCTGCGGCGGGCGTCCACGGATCCCGGCCAGGAAGCACGCAGCCTGTCGACCGATATCGACGAGGATACGAAGACGGTCGAGCATGTCACGGCGAGCTTTGCCACGCTCAAGGCTTGCCGCTTCGACCGGGCCGAAGAGATCCGCAGCGGCGTTGCCGGCGGCAGCGTGGCCGCGGCCGACATGGCGCCGTTGCTCGCTGGCGAGCAGGCGAGCTTCAGCAGCGAGATCGCGCTGGCGCAGGATGCAGCACAGCATCTGGCGCAGCATGACGACATGCTGCGCCAGGTTGCCGGCCGTCTGGCCACGGCGGCACCCGGCACCGCGCTCAAGGTCGCGCGGGCTGCTGCAGCGGCTCCGCCGCCGCAGCAGCCCTATGTCGCGACGGCGGCGGCGCTCATCTATGCGAAGCCGGCGTCGACCGGTGCGCGCGTCGCCAGCCTCCGCCGGCTGCAGCGCGTGCAGGGGCCAGGCGGCGAGGCGGCACCGGGCTGGGTCCAGCTGACCCTGAACGACGGCTCGGCCGGCTATGTCGAAAGCGGCGTGCTGCGCCCGGTGCAGCCCAATGCCTCGGCGCTCAAGGCGGCGGCCAGGGCCGATGCGACGCGCTCGGCCGGCGGCGACCCGATCGCCGAGGCGGTGCTCGCCGCCCAGGTCTCCCTGCCGCAACGGCAGCAGGCGCTCACCAGCCTGATCGACGCCTCGTCGGAAGCAATGGCGCAGGCCTTCAGCCTGCCGCTGCCGGCAACGGCGAAATCCGAAGCGCCGCCGGTGGACGAGTCGCCCTGACCCCGCGCGCCGTCGACGATACGAGATTCATGATGCGGCGGAGTGACTTGCACGCGACTCTGGTGCCGCCCGGCGGAGCGCCTATAGTCGCGGCCCCGTTTGTCGATCCGGACGTGTTTTGATGTCGACCACTGCTCCGCCGATTCTCCGCACCGTCGCCGACCTGCGCGATCAAATCGCTCGCTGGCGCCGCGAAGGGGCCCGCATCGGTCTCATCCCGACCATGGGCGCGCTCCACGACGGGCATATGGCGCTCGTTCGGCGGGCGCTCGACGCCGGCGAGCGCGCCGTGGTCAGCATCTTCGTCAACCCGACGCAGTTCGGACCGAACGAGGATTTCGCCGCCTATCCGCGCCGGGAGGCCGAGGACGTTGCCAAGCTTGCGGCGATCGGCGGCCATCTGGTCTGGGCGCCGATGGTCGAGGAAATGTATCCCGAGGGTTTCGCTACCCATGTCGCCGTGTCCCGCCTGACGGATGGGCTCGACGGCCCGTTCCGTCCCGGGCATTTCCAGGGTGTCGCGACCGTCGTCACGAAGCTGTTGCTGCAGGTCCTGCCGGACCGCGCCTATTTCGGCGAGAAGGACTACCAGCAGCTGCAGGTAGTCCGCCGCATGGTCCGCGACCTCGATATCCCGACCGAGATCGTGGGCGTGCCGACGGTGCGCGAGGCGGATGGCTTGGCGCTCTCGTCGCGCAACGTCTATTTGAGCCCCGAGGAGCGCCGGATCGCGGCGATGCTGCCGCAGGTGATGCGCGAGACGGCCGACGCGGCGCTCGCCGGGCAGGTGCCGTTTGCCGAGCTCCTGGCCGCGGCGAAGGCGCGCCTCGCGGCCGAGGGCTTCGGGCCGATCGACTACGTGTCGATCTACGATGCCGAGCGGCTGGTGCCGGTCGAGGACCTGGCGCGACCGGCCCGGCTGTTCGCCGCAGCCCGGATCGGTCGAACCCGGCTCATCGACAATATCCCGATCGAAGCCTCGGCAGCATGACCGGGCGGGGCGGCATTCCATGATCGGCGCCCGTCAGGCCGGCGTCCCTCGTTGTGCGATGTTGCCGCCCCGATTCGACCGGGCCGTCTCGCTGCTGTTGGTCCTGCTGCTGGTGGGATTGACGCTCGGCGGGTGCCGGGACTCGACCCAGCAGATCGACATCTGCGGGCGGGCGCTCGAAACCCTGCTCGACGCCGGGCCGACCGACTTCGCGGTGGCGCCGGCCGAAGGGCCGGAGGGGGCGGTGACGGTCGCGCTCACGCCGCATACCGGTCGGGCGGCCCACCGCGGCAGCTGCACCTTCGCGCCGATCGAGCATCTGCATGACCAGCCGGCACTGCAAGCGGTTGAACTCGACCAGGTGCCCGTGTCGCCGCCGCGGCTCATCATGCTCGCCGCCGCGATCGGCGTGCCGGTCGATCTGGGCGCCCTTGCGGACCAGGGGCCGGTCAGCGCACCGCCCGGCCGCAGCGTGCCCTATTTCGTGCAGGAGCTGCTGAACGGCCTGGTGCTGGGCGCAGTCCTGGCGCTGGTCGCGGTGGGCTATTCGCTCGTCTACGGCGTGACCGGCACCATCCAGTTCGCCTTCGGCCAGATCTATGCCGCGGGCGCACTGCTCACGATCCTGCTGGTGGCCTTCGGCGCCGGGCTGGGTGCCGCCCGCGGTGCCGCCCTCCTCAGTTTTGTCGGCGTTGTCATTTTGGGCGTCATGGCGCTCTGGGGCTGGGTCATCGATCGGATCGCCTATCGGCCACTGCGCGACCAGGGGCGGTTGACGCCGCTCCTGGCCGGGATCGGCCTCGCGATCGTGCTGGAGAATGGGCTGCGCCTTGGCCAGGGTGCCAACGACAAGTGGCAGGACCCGATCTTCACCGGGCGCCACCAGCTGTTCGAGAAGGCGGGCTTCCCGGTCGTGATCGGCGATACCCAGCTGATCGTGCTGGGCCTGGCCCTGGTCGTGGGGGCGCTCTTCGCCTGGATCATCAAGTCGAGCCGCATCGGGCGGATCTATCGGGCCTGTGCCGACGACCTGTTCATGGCCTCGATGGTCGGCATCAACATCGACCGGACCGTCGGCCTAACGTCGGCAGTGGGGGCGGCGCTTGCGGCCCTCGCCGGGCTGATCGTCTCGGTCTATTACGGCGAGGCCGATTTCTCGATGGGCTTCGTCATCGGCTTCAAGGCGCTGACGGCGGCACTGCTCGGCGGGTTCGGCTCGCTCTCCGGTGCCGTGATCGGCGGCTTCGCGATTGGCATGCTCGAGACGTTCTGGACGGCCTATCTCGGCTATGCCTATCGCGACGTCGCGGTGTTCGGCGTGCTCTGCCTGGTGCTGATCTACCGGCCGCAAGGCCTGTTCGGCGTCGAGGAGTCGCAGGCCTAGAGTGCCGCGGCGGAGGCTGTGGCGCGGCGTGCAGGGACGCGGCGCGGCGGGACTGCGGCACGCCGAGCCGTCTCCAGCTCGACGAGGGCGTGCTGCAGCCGCTTCAGCTCCAGCCTGTCTTCCCGATCAGTCACGTCCAAGTAGCTCAACTTGATCTCGACCAGATCGACCAGCGCTTCGATGGTTTGCGACGAAAAATGTGCCATGGAAACCTCCCAGCGACAGAAACGGCGGGGTTCAGATGCTGCAGCATGGCCCGGTCTCGTTAACGAAAGATTTTTCGCGACATTCTTTTCGATAATTTCCGAGATTTTTTTCAATCGGCGACGCGCAACCATCGCGAAAACCGCGCATTGCGGCTAAAAGGGTGAGGGATGTGCGGTGACTCCGCGGCGAGGCCGCGTCGTTCCGCCGTCTCGGCGGAACGACGCGCGAAAAATCGGCGTCCTTTCAGACCCTTTGCCGAGATGCAGCGCGGGCAACCACAGATCTTGAGCCAGACTTCGACAGCCGCTTCGCCTTCCCGCGATCTCCCGTCCACCGCGACCTGGCGCGGGCGCCTGCGGCGGGTCCTGGCTTGCTTCACGGTCGGCGTGGTGCTCTGGGCTCTGCAGCTGGCTCTCCTGATGCTCGAAGCCGGCACCGGGATCGGCCAGTTGCAGCCCGTCACGACCGGTGGATCCCTGCTGCTCGTCGCCTGCCTCGCCTGGTTCGTGCCGCGGGCCTGGCACGGCCATGAACCGCCGTCGGTCCTCGCCGGCGTCGTGATCGGCGCAGGTCTCGTGCTGATCCATTTCGCGAGCATCGCCGCCCTCACGGGCGTGCTCGATCTGACGGCCTGGCCGGCGCTCGGCGCGCTGGTGCTCGGCGGCTTGAGCGGCCTCGGTCTTGCCTGGGTCGGACCGTTGCTGATCGACCTCAGGGCCGCGACCGGCGCGGCGCTGGCCGTCGCCGGCGGTTTCGGCCTGGTCCATGCCCTGGGGCTCGTCTCGGCGACCGGCAGCTGGCCCGCACATCCGCTTCTGATGACGCTGGCGTCGGTCTATCTGCTGGCCTTCGGCGCCGTTCTGGGCGCGCGGCTCGCCGACCTGTCGCTCGTCGCAAGTCCGCGCTCCATCGCGCGCAAGGAGCGGTTCCGGGTCATCGCCGAGGCGCTGCCGATCCCGATCATCCTGACCACGGCCGACCACAAGCGCATCGTCTTCTCCAACCGCCGCTCGCGCCAGCAGTTCGCCCCCTTGGCCGACAATGGCGAGGGGCCGACCACGGATGCGCTGTTCGTCCATGCCGAGGATCGCGGGCGGCTGCTCGACCTGGTGCGGCGCGACGGCTCGGTGGAAAACCATGAGGTCGAGATGCGCCGGGCCGACGGCTCGACGTTCTGGGCGCTCATCGCCGCGCGCTCGGTCACCTTCAACGGCGAGCCGTCGATTCTCGCCGGCTATTACGACATCTCGGATCGCAAGGCGGCGGAAGAGGCGCTGCTCGCCAGCGAGGTGCGCTATGCGCTGATCTCGCGCGCCGCCAACGACGGGATCTGGGACTGGGACATCCCTTCGGGCGAGGTCTATTACTCGAGCCGCTGGCGCGAGATCGTCGGTGCGGAGCCGGGCAAGCGGCTTTCGACGCTCGAGGACTGGCTGTCGCGGGTCCATCCCGAGGACGTGCAGCGGCTCCGGCGCGAGATCGACGAACATGTCGCCGGCCACACGCCGCAGCTCGACACGGAATATCGCATTCGCCATGGCGACGGCCGGTATTGCTGGATGCAATGCCGGGCGATCGCGCTCCGGAACGGGGCGGGCGAGCCCATCCGGATGGCCGGCTCGCAGTCGGACGTAACGCTCCGGAAGACCTACGAGATCAATCTGCTGAATGCCGCCTACGAGGATAGGCTGACCGGCATCAACAACCGCGCGTTCTTTACCCACCTCGTCGATACCCGCAACACCGCGGGGGCGATCGATGGAACCGCGGTCCTGATGTTCAATGTCGACCAGTTCAAGCGCATCAACGACAGTCTGGGCTCGGGCGCCGGCGACGCACTGCTGATCGCGGTCGCGCGCCGCCTCGCCGCGCGGGTCAAGCCGCAGGATGCGCTCTCGCGTCTTGGCGGCGACGAGTTCGCGATCTGGCTCCAGGAGGTGGCGGACCATACCCATGCGCTCGACATGGTCGAGCTCATGATGACCGACCTCGCCCAGCCTTATTCGCTGGGCGACGTCGAAATGCCGGTCGGCGTCTCCGTCGGCATCGCGACGCCGACCCTGGGCGATGCAGCCTCCGGCGCCGATCTCCTGCGCAATGCGCGCCTGGCGCTCGACCGGGCGAAGCTGCGCGGCGGCGGGCGGATCGAGCTGTTCGACGACGCGCTGCTGCGCGAGACGAACATGCGGCGGCAATTGGGCAAAGACCTGACCAATGCCGAGCGGCAAGGGCAGATCTTCTTCGAGTATCAGCCGGTCGTGACGCTCGATCCGGACGGCACGAGCCGGGTCGCGGGATTCGAGGCGCTCATGCGCTGGCGCCATCCGGAGCTGGGCCTGATCCCGCCGATGCGCTTCATCCCGCTGGCCGAGGAGGCGGGCCTGATCGGTCCGCTCGGCCTCTTTGCGATCACCTGCGCCGCCCGCGAGAGCGAGCACTGGGCTGAGGCCGGCCTGGTCGAGCAGAAATTCTCGATGTCGGTCAATCTGTCGACCCGCCAGATCTCGGACCGGGCCGGCATCATGCGGCTGCACAAGCTCTTGGACAAGCTGACCTTGCCGCCGGGGCGCCTCAAGCTCGAGATCACCGAAAGCGTGCTCATGAGCGATCCGGAATCCATGGTCGTGACGCTCGATGAGTTGCGCCGGCGTGGGGTCGAGCTGTCGCTCGACGATTTCGGCACCGGCTATTCGTCGCTGAGCTACCTGCACCGCTTCCCGCTCGATACGCTCAAGATAGACCGGTCCTTCGTCAGCCGCATGAGCAGCGCGCCCGAGGCGTTCCGGCTCGTCCGCTCGATCATCGAGCTCGGCCATGATCTGGGACTCGACGTGGTGGCCGAGGGTGTCGAGGCGGCCGAGGAAGCGGAGCGCCTGCGGGAACTGGGCTGCGACTTTGCCCAGGGGTATTATTACTCGCGGCCCGTTCCGGCCGACGCCGCCGAAGCCATTCTGAGGAAGCGGGTGATCGGATGAGCGGGCGACACGGCTGGGACGGCCGGGGCAGGGTGAGCCGGCAATCCCCTTGGTGCGGATCGGCTCGGCCGGGGAGCGAGGCCTGATGGATCCGGATTTCGAAGCCGCTCGGGATTTCGCGCGACAGGCCCTGGATCAGATGCATGGCCGCGGCATCAAGTCCACGCCCGAGAATTTCACCGTCTGGTACGGCTATGCCGCGGACGCGCCGCCCGCGGCACGGCGGGCGATCGAGATCCTGATTTCGAACAATCAGGAATTCACGCCGGAGGTGATGGCGGATCTCTACGAGCGCTTCTACGGCGGGATGAAGCACACCGAGCGGATTCGGGTGCTGGCGCAGCAGATCGACGACGCCATGGCCGGCGTGCTCAGCACGCTCGGCAATGCCGGCGAGGGCGTGCGCCAGTATGGCGAGGCGCTGGGCCAAACCGCCCGCGAGCTGTTCGCCGACAACCCGCTGGAAAACGTACGGGCGATCATCCGCCAGGTCATGGACGAGACGCGCGACATGATCGAGCGCGCGGAGGTGCTCGAGCGGCAGCTCAGCAAGACGACGGAGGAAATCGGCGAGCTGCGCAAGCAGGTCGAGGACGCCAGCCGCGAGGCGCAGACCGACGCCTTGACCGGCATCGGCAACCGCAAGGGCTTCGACACGCAGCTGAAGCTCTGCATGCAGGAGGCGATGGAGCAGGGCACGGACCTGGCGCTGCTGCTCATCGACATCGATCACTTCAAGAACTTCAACGACACCTACGGGCACCAGTTCGGCGATCTGGTCCTGAAGCTGGTCGCTAAATACATGGTCGAAGGCATCAAGGGGCGCGATCTTGCTGCCCGCTACGGCGGCGAGGAATTCGCGATCCTGCTGCCCGGCACCAGCCTGCGCGCGGCTGCGGTGGTTGCTGAACATCTGCGATTGACGATCGGCGGCAAAGCGATCGTCAATCGCGAAACCAAGAAGAATTTCGGCACCGTAACGATCTCGGTCGGCCTCAGCCTCTATCGGCTGGGCGAGCCGCCCTACGTCTTCATCGAGCGCGCCGATGCCGCGCTCTATCAGGCGAAGCAGAGCGGTCGCAACCGCGTCGCGACCGAGGACGAACTCGCCGAGGTGATCAGCGAGCCGCCGCTACCGATCGAGCAGGATATCTGAGGGCTGTCGCGCCTTGCCGCGGGGAGATCAGGCGGCGAGCGTCTTGGCCGCGCGGCGGCGGACGCTCCGCCAGCGTTCGACGATGCCGGACGGCACGGGGATGGATTCCGTGCCTTCGAGCGCTGCAGGCCCGATCGGCAGCGCCAGCACCCGTGCCGGATTTTCCCGACGCATCGAGATGCCCCAGTTCTCCGCCGGCTTGAAGCCGAACCGGCCGTAGTAGGGTTCGTCGCCCACCAGCATGATCAGGTGATGCCCGGCAGTGGCGGCCCGCGCGAGGCTGGTCCGGATCAGCATGCCGCCGACGCCGGAAGAACGGGCGTCGGCCCGCACCGCGACCGGCCCCAACAGCAGGGCGGGTGCCGCGGTCGGTCCGACCATGATCGGCCAATAGCGGATCGTGCCGACGATTTCACCCGCGTCGCGTGCAACCTGGCACAGCGGCCAGATGCGGCTCACCCGCTTGCGATAGGAATAGGACGATTTGGCGTGGCGATCCGGCCCGAAGGCCTGGTCCAGCAGGGTCTCGATCGCGGCGGCATCGGCGGGCCGCTCATTGGTGAGTTCGATCATCGGGCTCTCATCATCGGACAGCGGAGGGACGGAGGCCCGTCCGGCTGCCGAGAGAGCCGATCACGCCGTCCAGCCTCGTGCGGAGGCGGCCGGCCTGGGCCCAGGCGCAGGCGAACGGGATGCGGCGCGTCGGGCGCGTCGCAGACTCGTTCGTCGTCGTAGGGTCGAACACGGCATGAGTGTGGCCGTCAATGAGGTGTCAGGGACGCGAACCATGGACGACGCTCCGGGCGACTGTCAAGCAGGCAAGCCCATGATCTCATTGCGGATCTGTTCCGTGCCGATCGCGTGGTAAAATCGTCGCAAATTGCTCACGAAAAAACGGCTTGCTCCGGGCGGTCTCGTCGATTCATTTTGTGACCGCTCGCGGCCATTGCCGTTTCGGCAGGTGCCGGCCATGAGCAATGATCGAATGTAGACCGGAAGGGGTGCTTCCGGATGGAGCGCGCCGGACGCGTAGCAGGGCCGTCCCCACGAGTGCCGGTCCGATGGGCGCCGTCCGGGGCGCATGTAAGGGGGCTGAATTTGTCGAAACGGGTTTTGTCTGGTGTGCTCGCTGCGTCCCTCGTCCTGGCGTCGACGCTGGCACACGCGGAATGCTACACCGAGGCGGAATGGCAGGCGGCGCACGTGCGGATCCTGCAGACCGAGCTCAATGTGGCTCAGCTCACTTGCCAGAACGTGCCGGACCACAGCTACGACGCCCAATATAGCGCCTTCGTGGCGCGGTTCGGTGATCGTCTGAAGTCCGCGGCGAGCGTATTGCGGGCCCATTTCAAGCGGGTCTACGGCAACGCGGCGTCGGAGAAGCAGCTCGATATTTTCGTCACGCGCGTCGCGAACGAGGCGTCGGACCGCAGCATGAGCTCGACCACGCCTTGCGCCGATGCGGCGCCGCTGTTTCAGCAAGTGCTGGCGACCGATACCGGCGGCCTGTCGCAGCTGGCGCTGGATCACGTGACCGACAAGACCGAGATCGGCGGCGAGCTGTGCGTCGCGAAGAAGGCGCCGGCATCGCGCAAATCGGGCAGGACGAAGAAGACGGTCGCCGTGAAGTAGCGGGCCAAGGCGGCCGGCGGCTCGCACGTCCGTCGTCGAGCAAGAAAAAAAGGCGCGCCCCCAAGGGGCGCGCCTTCTTCTTTTCGCGGCGAAAAAACCGCCTGCAGATTACTGCAGGACGATCTCGGCGCGGCGGTTCTGCGGCTCGCGCACGCCATCGGCCGTCGGGACCAAGAGGCCGGTCTTGCCGACGCCAACCGTGGCGATCTCGCCGGCCGGCACGCCATCGGCGACCAGCTGGGCCTTGACCGCTGCGGCGCGCTTCTCGGAGAGCGCCTGGTTGTACTTGGCCGAGCCGACCGTGTCGGTATGGCCGGTCACGTTGATCTGGGTCAGGTTGCCGGCCTTCACGCTGTCGGCGGCCTGCTGGATCACCTTGGCGCCGGCGCCGGTGACGTCCGACTTGTTGAAGTCGAAGAACACCTGGAACGCACGCTGCACCTCCGGCGCCTTGGCCGGCGGGGCGGGCGGCGGGGCGGCGACGACCGGCGCCGGAGCGGCCGGCGGCTCGCCGAACTCAACGCGCAACGTCAGGAAGATGTTGTGCGAGTAATACTTGTAGTGCGCGACCGCCGCCTGGCCGGCGATCGTCTCGTTGATGTCGGTGTCCTCGCTGCCGATGAAGCGGTAGTCGAGACCGAGCTTCAGGTTCTCGGTGATCGGGTATTCCGCACCGATGATGGCCTGATAGCCGAACACGGAGCTGTGGCCGTTGACCTGCGCGTCCGGCGTTACGACGCCGTTGTTGCGGATCAGGAGCTCGCCGATGCCGCCGCCGACATGCGGGATCACCGGCAGGCCGAGATCGTAGAAGTCATAGAGGACGTTGCCGAAGAAGTCATAGGTCTGCACATGGCCGCCCTTGGGCAGCGCGCCATGGTCGACATGATTCATGTCGGCGTTGCTGGTGCCGAACTGGAGTTCCGCGCGGAACCCGTTGCCGAACTCCCAACCGCCGGCGAGGCTGCTGGCGATGCCCGTGTCGTAGGTGACGCTGGTGCTGCTCTGGTTGTTCGGGAGCACCTGATTGGACGGGCCCTTCGACTGGATCGGCAGCGGGAACGTAGCGCCGATGCCGCCGGTGATGTAGGGGCCGGTCAGCTGCTGAGCCATCGCGGCCGAGGAAACTGAGCAGAGCAGAACTGCGCCCAGGACGCACAGACGTTTATTCATCATCATCCTCATCACATTGGCCGTCTAGGCGGAATGAAAGCGTTAGTCTTCTCGCATATGAACTTATAATACGGCCAGAGGTTGCCCTGCATGTCTAAGGTTCGTTGTGATTCCGTGCTTTTTTGGGGGGTGTTGCTAAAAATACACGGTCGGCGGGAGGCGCGGCGCCTTTCGGCGCCAAGTATCATTGGAGATCGTTACGGTTCCGATCAGGGCTCGTCGAGGCCGACCACCGTGTGCAGGTCGCGCACTTCGCCCAACGGATAATTGAGCTCTAGCGGCGGATTGTACTGTCTCAGCACCAGCGTTGCCTCCGTGCTGCGCACGAATTCTTTGATCAGGACCGCGTTGTCCGTCTTCGTGACGACGACGCCCGACCCCGCCTGTGCGGGCTTGTACGGGTTGATGTGCAGTAATTGCCCCGGTCGAAAGCGCGGGATCATGCTCTCGCCGACCATGTAGATCGAATAGGCGTCGCGTACATGGCGAAGCGAATGGGGCCGTGCGATGTAGTCGATCGGTCCGTCGTCCAGGAACATTTCCTGCTCGATGCCGCCCCGAGCAGCACTGCGCACCGGGATGAGATCCCGCGGGTCGCGGGCGGGCGGGGTCGGGCCGGGTGCGGCCTCGCTGCGCGGTGTGGGCGCCGGTGGCCGCGGGGCGGCGGGCGGGGTTGACGGCGTCGTTGGCAGCAGATCCCCGGCTTCAATGCCGAGGGCCGTCGCCAGCCGGGCCATCCAATCGAGCGTCAGGCGGCGCTCGCCCTTCTCGAGCTTGTTGATCTGAGAGGCCGTCGTGCCGACACGCTCGGCGAGCGCCTGCATGCTGAGGCCGGCCCGGGCACGAAATTCTTTCAGTCGATTGGACATCATGTCCATATTGTACCTATCGGGGGCGGCGTGGGCAAGTGCCTATCGGTGAAAATATTTTGCGCGCGCCAATTGCAGGTTCGGAACAAAGCAAGTACGAATTGGTGTGTTATATGTCCATTTTGGAGATGGGAATGTCCGCTTTACCCAATGTTCCGAGCCACAAGACGCGCCGGGCGGCGCTGGCACTCGATCCCGTGATGATCAGCCGCATGACGCTTGCCCATGGGGGCCCCGAATTGCCGCCGCCGGAGCGGCAGCGGCACGATCCCGTGACGCTGGTCGAGGAACGCGATCCCGAGGGCTGGCCGGTTCGCCATTGTCGGGCGGTCGACACGATCGGCCGGCTCGTCCGCAACGGTCTGGCGCGGCCGGAATGGGCGGTGGCCGCCGATCGGTTCCGGCGCGACTATCGCCTTGCCCAATTTGACCCCCTCAGCGCGAATGATCTGCAGCGGCCGCGGGGGGCCGGCGGGCGCGGGCCCATCCTCGACCGGGTCGAAGATGCGCGGCAGCGCCTGTTCGACGCGGTTGCCGGCATGGGCGGCTTGTCCGCCCCGGCCGGCTCGGTCGTGTGGCACGTGATCGGTGCCGAGCTCACGCTCAAGGACTGGTCGCTGCGCCAGGTCTGGGGTGGTCGGCCGTTGCGCCATGAGGTTGCGACCGGCATCCTGCTGGCGGCCCTTGCGGCGCTCGACGCCCATTATCATGACCGGCGGCGGATTGCCCGGGCGGAGCGGCCTGCGCTTGCCCGCAGCCGTGGCTGATCGGCCGTCCATGACTGGTCGCATTGAGAACAAAAAATGAACAAAGCCGATTGACTCGATCCGAAACATCGGGCAGAAAAATCCCATCGTTCGAATTGCGCCCGCCCGGCTCTGCCGCGGCGGGCCTTTCATTTTCGGGCCTGGCTCAGGCCCGCAAGGAGGGCGGATGGCGGGCTGGAGCGACCATCAGCGGGCCTGTTTCCTGACGTTGCTGGCCGAAACCGGCAATGTCAGCGCCGCTGCGCGCGGTGCCGGCGTGTCGCGCTCCGGCGCCTATGCGCAGCGGCTTGCCGACGAAGATTTCGCCGTCGCCTGGACCGAGGCGCAGGCCCAAGCGGTCGACGCGCTGGAGCTCGAGGCGCGGCGGCGCGCGGTCGAAGGCGTCGAGCAGCCGGTGCTCTATGCCGGCAAGCCGGTGCATGGCGCCGGCGGCGAGCCGGTCACCATCCGGCACTATTCCGACCGGCTGCTCGAGCTCTTGCTCAAGGCGCGGCGGGTGGACACGGGCAACTCCAACGACGAGGTTCAGGATGACGACGGCGTTGCTCTCGATGACGATGAGCGAGTGCGCCGCATTATGTGGCTTCTTGAGCAAGCGCGAGCGCGCCAGGCTCGACGGGCTGCTCAAGGGCGTGTGGGTGCCGCTGTCCGGGCCGCAGAGGACGGCCTATGACAGCGAGGCCGATGTGCTGCTCTATGGCGGGGCCGCCGGCGGCGGCAAGACCGATCTTTTGCTGGGCCTCGCCCTCGGCGCGCATCGCCGCTCGATCCTGTTTCGCCGCGAATTCGCCCAACTGAAGGCGATCGAGGACCGGGCGCGCGAGATGACCGGCCCCGGCGCCCATTACAGTGCTACCCGCCATACCTGGCAGCTGCCGGGCGGTCGCAGTCTGGAACTGGGCGCAGTGCAGCGGCCAGGCGACGAGCGCAAATATCAGGGCCGGCCGCACGACCTGAAGGCATTCGACGAGATTACCCATTTCACTGAGGCGCAGTTCCGCTTCCTGATCGGCTGGAACCGCAGCGCCGAACCAGGCCGGCGCTGTCGTGTCGTCGCGGCCGGCAATCCACCGACCTCGGCCCAAGGCGACTGGGTCATCCGCTATTGGGCGCCCTGGCTCGACCGGCAGCACCCGAATCCGGCCGAGCCTGGCGAGCTCCGCTGGTTCGCGACGATCGACGGCAAGGAGGTCGAGGTCGAGAGCGGTGCCGCCTTCGACCATGGCGGCGAGCGGATCGAGCCGCGCTCGCGGAGCTTCATCCGGGCGCGCGTCGAGGACAATCCGTTCCTCATCGCTGCCGGATATCGCGCGACCCTGCAGTCCCTGCCGGAACCGCTGCGCTCTCAGATGCTGTTCGGCGATTTCGCCGCGAAGCAGGCGGATGATCCCTGGCAGGTCATCCCGACGGAATGGGTGCTGGCGGCGCAGGCGCGCTGGCAGGAATGCCCGCCCGGACCGCTCGATACGCTCGGCGTCGACGTCGCGCGCGGCGGGCGCGACCGGACCGTCGTGACGGCCCGCCACGGCCCCTGGTTCGCGCATCCTGAGAGCTTCCCGGGCGCCGAGACGCCGGATGGCCAGGCGGTCGTGGCGCTGCTGGTGCCGCTGCTCGCGGCACAGGCGGCGGTGCAGGTGGATGTGATCGGCGTGGGGGCTGCGGTCTATGACGCGGCGCGGGCGCGCGGCCTCCACGCGGTGCCGCTCAACGGCGCCGCGGGCTCCGCGGCGCGCGACCGTTCGGGGCAACTGGGTTTCGCCAACGCGCGCGCCGAATGGTGGTGGCGGCTGCGCGAGGCGCTCGATCCGTCGGCTGGCGACGGCTTGGCGCTGCCGCCGGACCGCGAATTGCTGGCCGACCTCACGGCGCCGCGCTGGCGCCTCGCCAGCGCCGGCATCCTGGTCGAGCGCAAGGACGAGATCATCGCCCGCATCGGCCGCTCGCCCGACAAGGGCGACAGCCTCGTCTATGCCCATGCCCGGCCGCTCGTGCCGGGACAAGGGCTGCTCGATTTCCTGCGCGAAGAGATCGCGCGGGGCTGACGCTGACGAAAGGATCGTTCATGACCCCTGGCACTTCCGCGGGCCGGGCGGGCCTGCTCGCGCGCGTTGCGGGCGGGCTGCGCTATGCCGTGACCGGCACGCCGCCCAGTTCCTGGTTCGGCCCGGCGACGCCGCTGACACCCGAGGCGCCGGCGTCGGTCGCGGGCCGGCAGTTCGACTATCCGGTCGGCTTCAACCTGCGGCTCCAGCCGCGGCAGGACGAGGGCGCGAGCTTCGCCGAGTTGCGCGGCCTCGCCGATGCCTACGACCTCGTCCGCCTGGTGATCGAGACGCGCAAGGACCAGGTCGAGGCGCTCGACTGGACCGTGCGGGCGCGCAGCGGCCGCTCGGACGACCCGCGCGTGGCCGCGGCGACCGCGCTGCTGCGGTCGCCCGACCGCGAGCACGGCTGGGGCACCTGGCTGCGCCTGCTGCTCGAGGACCTGTTCGTGCTCGACGCGCCGACGCTCTATGTCCGGCGCACCGTTTCGGGCGCCGTCTGGGGCCTCGAGGTGATCGACGGCGCCACGATCAAGCGGCTGCTCTCGCCGGACGGCCGCACGCCCCGGCCGCCGGAGCCGGCCTATCAGCAGGTGCTCAAGGGCGTGCCGGCGGTCGACTACCGGGCCGACGAGCTCATCTATGCGCCGCGCAACCCGCGGCCGCACCGGGTCTACGGCTATTCGCCGGTCGAGCAGATCCTGATGACGGTCAACATCGGGCTCCGGCGCCAGGTGAGCCAGCTGCACTATTTCACCGAGGGCAACACGCCCGAGGCGCTGATCGGCGTGCCGGAGGCCTGGACGCCGGAGCAGATCCGCCAGTTCCAGGAATACTGGGACGCGCTGCTGGAAGGCAATCTCGCCGCCCGGCGCCACACGCGCTTCGTGCCGGGCGGCCTCAAGTACCAGCCGGTACGCGACGTGCCGTTGAAGGACGAGTTCGACGAGTGGCTGGCGCGCGTCGTGTGCTTCGCGTTCTCGATCCCGCCGACCGCGTTCGCCCGGACGACGAACCGGGCGACGGCGGAGACGGCGCAGGGCACCGCGCTCGCCGAGGGGCTGCAGCCGCTGCTCGGCTGGGTCAAGGCGCTGATCGACCGCATCCTGGCGCAGGTGCTCGGTTGGCCGGATCTCGAGTTCGCCTGGGCCGACCAGACGGCGACCGACCCGCAGAGCCAGGCGACGATCGCCGCCGCCTATGTCGCGGCCGGCATCAAGACGCGCAACGAGGTGCGCGCCGAGCTCGGGCTCGGCCCCATCGTCGGCGGCGACACGCTCACCACCGCCACACCGGCGGCCCCGCTGCTCGGTGCCCCGGCGTCCGACACGGTGGCTAAGGCCGGGTTCAGGCCAAACGAACTGCGCAGCCACGGACAATGGGCGACCGAAGGCGCGAGCGGCGCCTTGTCGCCGGCTCAGGAAATCATCCTAGACGAACCGCCGCTCGAATTCATGCCGCCGGAGCCGGTCGAGCCGCTGCCGGGTATCGGCGGCCGGCCTTTGCCGGCCAATCCGGAGGACCTTCTCGCCCAAGGATATCGGGAAACCTCGCATCCGGATGCGGCCGCCCAAGGGCATCGCACATTCGAAAACCCCACAACCGGGGATGTGCTCCGCTATGATGAAGGCAAACCCGGCGAGACCGGTTATCGCGGCCAGGACCATTATCATCGGGAAAACCCAGACAGCACGGGCGATGGCGATGCATATTTGGACAAGAATGGGCGACCGGTCCGCCGCAACAGCAAAGCATCTCACCTGACTTCAGGCGATTGGATATGACCATGAATTCGAGATTTTATTACGACGGCGCCACGGTCAGGCAGTTGAGCCTGGAAAGCGGCGTGTTTCGGATCGGCCTGGAATGCGCGACCGATGACGATGAAATCGCGGTCGATGTGGCGCTTTCGTTTCATGAAATCCGGAATTTGCAGGTGGACCGCGTTGCGGCCGCCGACGTCGGCATGATCGAGGACGACGGCGAGATCATCTCCTACTACCAGGCAGAGCGGCATGCCGAGATCGTCATCCAATGGAACAATTTCGATCCTGCCGATCGGCGCAAGCAGACCATCTCGTACATCTTCGACTTCCAGGGCTTCGATCTGGCGAGAAGCCCGGACATCCACCGCTGGCCTGCATCATAGGTCGGGGCAATTGGCGTTTGCGATCTTTGGAACAACCAGCCGAGGGACGAGCAGGGGCAGTGGAGCGATAATGGAGCGAAACGGGAACTTCGTCGTTACTTGCCGGCGCAGCTCCCGATAATAATTCAGCTCCGCCATCCAAGGACGTGAGGGGTGGGAGTGACAATCTTCCCGTGCGTAGGCCGGCGGAAGCCCGGACAATCGACAGCGGCACAGTCCAGGGCCCTGGAGGCTACGAACCGGCGGACATCGGCCCGACGCATTTTGCCGTCGAGAGCGCGGGCGGCGATCCCGGGAAGATCGAAGCCGCGCTGGCGAAATTGCCGGACGGCGCATTGATCGACATCTACGGGGCGGGTACCAAAATCGCAGCGGTGGGAAATTCCGTGCAGGATTATTTCAAGGACTGGGGTGCGAGCGGCCCGCGCGGCTGGTCCGACGGGTCTGGCTGGTCGGTCGTTCCCGGCGTCTTTGATCCGACGAGCAAGACCGTCGTCATTGCGACAAGCGACCGGTTTCCGAATGGGTCGGTCAATCTCGCGTTACATGAGATCGGGCACTCCTACGATTTCGCCATGGGCGGGCTGTCGAACTCGCCCGATTTCGCCGAGGCTTGTGAGGCTGCGAAAGGCGGATTGAGCCCTTATTTCCTGCAGCCCGGCTCGGCCGGCCGGTAAGAGACTTTCGCAGAAAATTTCGCCGCATTTTTCGGCAAGAACGAAGCGTATGCGGCGGCGCATCCTAGTCTTATCGAATATTGGAGACGTCACAGTGGCGTCCAAAAAACTCCATAGGTTTCTGTATCCACTCCTTCTTGTTTCACTTTTACATGCCTCAGCATGGAGCGCGGACATGGACACGGTGCGCGACAGTATCGGTGAAGCCCGAATGCTCGAGGATGGCACGATCGTGCTGTGGCTGAGGGCCGAAGGCCCGAACGGCCAGGTCGGCGACGGTTTCCTGCGGTATGAGCTGAGCGATCCGAAGTATGCGGAGATCAAGAAGCACATCGGCGACATCAAGCCCGGGGAGAGCAAGCCGGTGCCGCCCTGGACGAAATAGGACGTCGAGGCTGGAGCAAAGAATGAACCTGCTGACTTCCAGCGATCCTATGCTGGAGTTGCCCACGCGAATCCGGGAAATCTGGCGGCAGTGCGCCGCACAGCGCTGCTGGCGAACGTACTAAAGGTGTTCATATGAGCGAAAACTCGATGAATTATCTTTTTTCGAACAATAATCTGCATCCAGCTCAGGTCTTTATAGAACCGTGGGCGGAGGAGTTTTCGGTTCCATCTGGGTCTAAGTTATCTATATCTATTTTTTTATAACAAAGAGGGAGTGCTGGAAACCGAAATTTCGCCCGACTATTTTGCCGTGTGGCTTTGGGCTGGGTGCCGCGCTGCGGTGACGTTGGATGGTAAAGCCCAGACGACGACCTCGCCAGCTATCCCGGCGCCGGGTTGATGCGTCTCTTGATCGCGTCTGATTTATCGGTCCGTTCCTGACCTTTCCGGTGGCACGGGAGTGCTCATGCTACCCTATGCCGACCGGCACGCAGGTCCTGTGAGGCTGCGGGCGATCAAGCGCATTCTTGGTGAATAGGGGAAACAGGGATGGATGTGCGCACTGTGCAATCGGCGCTTCTCGCCCGTGGCGTGAAGTTGGCGCCGCCAGCGAGCAAGGCGGATCTGGACCGTCTCGGCCAACTCATCGGGCCGCGTACGGATGGAGCTTTGTTCGAGCTGTATTCGACGTTCAATGGCTTCGAGGATTACGACAGGAAAAGCCAGATTTTCATATGGCCGATAGCTCGGGTTCTGCAGGAGCGCGATCTGGATACGACTGTTGCCGGTGCAAAATATGTGGCGTTCGGCGATGTCATGATCGACTCCGATTTCTTGATCCTATGCTCCGAGAGCAGCGAGCGTCCGATCTATCTGCGGCACGAGCAGCGGGAAATGGCGGAGTCCCTGCTGGATTTCCTGAAGCGGCTCACCGACGGCGCTTTCGATTTCCTCTAATGATGGCGCGGGCTACGCCTCTGCGGTGAGGCGGCAGCCTCAGGATCATTGCAACCCTGCCTGAAGGGACGAGCCGACCTACGTTTGGGCGACTTGCGGGTTTGCGCAGGGGCTAGCGAATTCGAGTGCGGCGTCGACAGCGGCTTGCCGACTTGGCGCGGCCCGAGCAGGGCCACGGCGGGCGAGCGCTCGATCAGCTCAATCAGATGCGGTTTGAGGGCGCGCTCGATCATCCTTGCATTTGTGGAGCTTGATTCCTGAAATGCGAGGATGATGGAGGCGGGCGCCGCGATCGGGAGATTAGCGTCGCTTGTACCGAATGCCAGCAAACCCCAGCAGGGCCGTGCCCAACATCACGATCGTTGCCGGCTCGGGAACGGGGGTGGTGGGATCGCTGCTCGCGGTCAAGGTGCCGACGTCCAGCGGGCCAATGTCGAAGTTGCCGGTGGAGGACGCGTTCGGCGACGAAGAGGTCGCCATGAACAGCACCTCGCCCGGGAAGTAGAAGTCGCCGCTGTCGTCCGTCGCGGTGGAGAAGGCAAGCGACAGCAGGTTGCCCCCGGCATCGAGCGTGCCCGACAGCGACAGGAGATCGGCTCGGCTGGTGTACAGGTCGGTATCGGTGACCGGAACACCGGATGGGTTGCCGTTCAGGGTCAGGGAGAACGAGAAGCTCGTCACGTCGCTCGCCGAGAAACTGGTCAGTCCGTCGGGGATGGCCAGGGTGCCGGTGCCGGAAGCCGACTCCAGACCGTAATTGGAGGAGCCGATATTTGTGGGCGTACCAACGTAGGACAAATCGATGATTTCCGCTCGCGCGGCACCGCAGAGGCCGGCCGATAGCACAGCCCCGATGACGAATTTTCTGACAGACACGTAAATCCCCCCGGATATGTCATGGTGTCCGAAAGGGCGGAAGCACGTTCTGTGCCAAATTTTCGAGGGGCGGAAATCTGAGAATCTCCTATGTTTTTCAATAAATTAATGCGAGCGCGCCATTTGATTTTTTGCGCATGTGTAAAATTCTCCGACAAACTTCCGGTTGCGTCGAACTCGCCACGCCATTCGCCCTTCGGAGCGGCGAGGATCACGTCGCCCGTACGGCGGCGCAACATGAGGGCAGTCCGAACGCGTCACTTTCGCCTGTAGCAGCTGCATCTGGGTCGCCTGGAACAAAAAGAGAACTTTTCGCTTGACCGGTTCCGAGTCATCTGCCAGAAAATTCCCATCGTCCGAATTGCGCCCGTCCGGCTTTGCCGCGGCGGGCGTTTCGTTTCCGGCCACTCAAGGAAATCTCATGCCATCCACCGCCTCTTCGGGCGGCGTGGGCCTGCTCGCGCGCGTTGCGGGCGGGCTGCGCTATGCCGTGACCGGCACCCCGCCCAGTTCCTGGTTCGGCCCGGCGACGCCGCTGACACCCGAGGCACCGGCGTCGGTCGCCGGCCGGCAGTTCGATTATCCGGTGGGCTTCAACCTCCGCCTCCAGCCGCGCCAGGACGAGGGCGCGAGCTTCGCCGAACTGAGGGGTCTGGCCGACGCCTACGACCTGGTCCGGCTGGTGATCGAGACGCGCAAGGACCAGGTCGAGGCGCTCGACTGGACCGTGCGGGCCCGCAGCGGCAGCTCGGGCGACCCGCGCGTGGCCGTGGCGACCGAGCTGCTGCGGTCGCCCGACCGCGAGCATGGCTGGGGCACCTGGCTCCGCCTGCTGCTCGAGGACCTGTTCGTGCTCGACGCGCCGACGCTCTATGTCCGGCGCACCGCTTCAGGCGCGCTCTGGGGCCTGGACGTGATCGACGGCGCCACGATCAAGCGGCTGCTCTCGCCTGACGGCCGCACGCCCCGGCCGCCGGATCCGGCCTACCAGCAGGTCCTCAAGGGCGTGCCGGCGGTCGACTATGCCGCCGACGAGCTCCTCTATGCGCCGCGCAACCCGCGGCCGCATCGGGTCTACGGCTATTCGCCGGTCGAGCAGATCCTGATGACCGTCAACATCGGGCTCCGGCGCCAGGTGAGCCAGCTGCACTACTTCACCGAGGGCAACACGCCCGAGGCGCTGATCGGCGTGCCGGAGGCCTGGACGCCGGAGCAGATCCGCGGCATTAGGCAGCAAACTCACCAAGGGAGTTTTGCTCCCCAGTGCTGCGCCTGATGCCTTAGGGGAGCCTAAGGCATGAACATCAGAAGTTGCGGATTCGCCTCGATCGCGGCATCGTCGCGAGTATGGACCTTTTCGGCGTCTTCGCTGGGATCGCGGCACTTTTTACGGCGCCCATCTATGGTTGGGCGTTTCTCATGATCAATCCGCCGCATGACGATTTTAGACGCGCACGGGTTTGTTTCTGGGTAAGTGCAGGCGCATGGTGGATAATTTGGGCGGCATGGGGAAGCATGGCGGAACTATCGTTCACAGCTAGAACGGTAATTGTTTCCGTTCTAGCCATTCTTGGTTCACTAGCGCTAATGGAAGCGCTCAGAGTTGTTGAACAACGGGAAGCCGCCGCTCAACCAGGAAACCCCGCGCCGATCAGTGCGCCCATCCCCACAAAGATTGCGTCCGATCCAATAGGCGTTTCTCGTGCGCCCGAGCCAGAGAAGCCGCAATACATTAAAGACATAGAACGCAAACAATATCTGGAGAATCAGTTCCCGTTCTTCAAAGATGCAAAAGAGAAATTTTTGGCGCTTTCTGCTCAGTCTGCGCTCGTAAAAGGCGGACTTGCCGATAAATATCTATGGGTTCGCGCGGAATCCAACAGATTGCAGAAGGCAACCGAGATAAATAACATATTAAAATCTTGTTTTAGCGAAGAAATTGATTTCGATGACTACTCACCATTTGATAAAGACAGGCCATTGCCCGACGATGATAAAATACCAGATGTGGCAATGCGATACGATTATCATCTCGCACATTACAGAACGGAATCTGCCCAGATAAAACTGGATAGATATGAGGCAAGATTTATCAGTGAAATCAATATTTTATCTATAGATATCGGAAACAGAGCTAGGCCCAATGCTAATTAATATTTAGTGTTTTTGCATCTAACGCGGACAGGCATTGAAGCAAGAACACGGCCGTGAACTTGCCGCGGGCCACCTTATTTCGAAGGTTGGCATTCGTTTCGTGCACGCCGATAGCTGCTAGCTTTTCCTGCAACTGATCATACGTAATTCCGCGCCGCGTCATCTCGGCCCGCAAGATCCGCTTGACCTCGTCCGCCCATTCATCCTCGGTTTTCATCGTGTGCCGTCCCTAAAGCATCTTTTGTCATCATAGGCGTTACAAACGCCATTGACAACGATGCACTCTGCCATCATATTCAGTGCATATGTAACGCACATGATGGCAAACCCGACGTGGCCCAGCATTTCCTCCTCTCCAGCGCTGCAAGGACACTCTCGTTAGTGTCCGTTGCGCGCATGTCGGAGGAAGAGGCGCGGGCTACCTTCCAGGCGATCCGCTGGGCCGATAACAACGGCAAGCCCTACTGCCCGCGCTGCGGCTGCGCGGATGCCTATCACCTGGCCGCGCGCCAGGTCTGGAAGTGCAAGGGCTGCGCTCATCAGTACAGCGTGACGAGCGGATCGATCTTCTCAAGCCGCAAGCTGCCGGTGCGGGATATCCTGCTCGCCATCGCGATCTTCGTGAACGGCGCCAAGGGCCATAGCGCCCTCCAGCTCAGCCGCGACCTGGACGTCCAGTACAAGACGGCCTTCGTCCTGGCCCACAAAATCCGCCAGGCACTGGCCGACGAAGACCTGCGCGACATGGTTGGCGGCGAAGATGCCCATGTCGAAATCGATGGCGCCTTCTTCGGCGGCTACATCAAGCCCAGCAACTACAAGGAAAACCGCCGCGATCGTCGCTTGGCCCGGAACCAGAACGGCAAACGCCGCTGCGTCGTGATCATGCGCGAGCGCAAGGGCCGAACCCTGCCGTTCGTGTTCAAATCCGAGGATGCCGGCCTCGCCGCGATCCGCCAGCACGTCGCGCCCGGCTCGATCGTCCATGCCGACGAAGCCTCGCATTGGGATGTCCTGGAAGCCCGCTTCCTGACGAAGCGCATCAACCATTCCCAAGCCTACAGCGATGACGGCGCCTGCACGAACCAAGCGGAGTCGTTCTTCTCCCGTCTGCGCCGGGCCGAGATCGGCATCCATCACCATGTTGCCGGTCCCTACCTCGCGGCCTACGCCAACGAGATGGCTTGGCGGGAAGACAACCGCCGCCTCAGCAATGGCGAGCAATACCTGATCGCAACCAACGCTGCCCTCGTGCATCCCAAGAGCGCGATCTGGGCCGGCTACTGGCAGCGCCACAAGGAGGCTGCATGAAGCGGAGCACGTACCTGTTGACCGGCCTCATCCGCTTGCACGCCGAGCTGGGCCGTGAACTTGGCTACAAGGAGGAGGAAGCACAAAAGGTCCGCGAGAACATGCGGCTCGTGGAATCGGTCATCAAGCTGGTCGAGCCGGATTACGACACGCGGCAGATCGTCTATCTGCGGCGGCATCAATCGAACAAGGTCGTGCGGAAGCGGGCGCACCTGTCACGACATGCGTTGGCCGTCCTGCGGGAAGCAACGCGCCCGCTGATGGTCGCCGAGATTGCCGACGTGATGATTGCGGAGCGAGGCCTAACCGATATCAGCGTCGAGGATCGCGACCGCATCCGGAACTCGGTCTATTGCTGGCTACGAGATAACGATGGGAAGCTTGTCACCAAGCACGGCCGCTATCCGTCGCGATGGGAGTTGGCCACCCATTCCTAGACCGCACGCCATGGTTGAGGCATGCTTGCCGCGCCATGCGAATATTCCTAGCCATCTGCCTCTTGCACCTTCTTGCGACCCCTGCTCAGGCGCAAGCGGAGCCGTCATTGACCGACAAGCCAATAGATCGGTCCATCGAACAAGCCACAGAGGATTCCGCACCCAATAAGATACAGGCCGAGTCCGGCGCTGATAATGCCAATTCCTTTCAGGCGCCCACTCTCGTAAAAATTCTCCCACCCGAGAAGACAAAGGAAGAAAGAGACTGGGAGGCTAAAAAGGAGGAAGCCGACGCCAAATTCGAACGCTGGACCAAGAGAATCGCGATCGTAACTATCGCTATTGGTATCCTTCAGCTCATAGTCTACACCTATCAAGGTTATTGGCTGCGCAGAACCGTTAGAACGATGGACGACACTGCTACCCGGCAATTGAGGGCCTACGTCGACATCAATAGCGGACAAATACTGCATCCGCTCGACAATACTAAGAGACGGCTTGCTGTCGAAGTTAAGAATTTCGGCCAAACGCCCGCTTACCACTTCCAGGTAGAAATGTCGTGGGTGGTGAGGGAGTTCCCTCTTACATCCGACCTTGACAAAGCAATTTCTGCGGAGAACAGAAGCATAGAAACGCTTGGGCCGGGCAGGACATCGTTTATTTTCCTGCCTATAATCTATAATACGACCGTCGAAGGCGAAATTAATGCCAGAAGGTCTGCAATATATATTCGGGGTTTCATCACTTACAAAGACGCTTTCGGTAATGATCGTGAATCCAGTTTTAGATTTACGTGTAGTGGCGATGCCCTGGCCACCGGCACTCTCGGCGCCGATCAACAGGGAAACCATTCCACATAGCGCTGCTGCATGCGCGAATCTCATGCCTTAGGCTCTCCCGAACCCAGGCATCCAGCATGTCGAGCCGCGCCTCGGTGCGCCCGAACCACAGGCCGGCAACCAGGATCTGCAGGGACAGGCTGACGACGGCTGCGACGGGGATCCGCCTGTCGAGCAGCCAGCCGCGCACCGATGCGGCAGCGGCGCGCGGCTGGGCGTCAGCCTCAGGGATCGCAGGATCGTAGGGGGACATCGGCGATACTCCGGAAAAATAAAAAGGAGCACGCGGCCTTCGCGGGCCGGGCTCCTCGGGCGGTACTCGGGATTGGGGCTAACCGGCCGGGAAGGCCGGCGTTTCGCGGCGGTGGCGCTCAGCCGTTCTTGACGTTGACGAGCGGGCGTCCGTCGGCGCCCATCTTCTCGATCGTCCCGAAACTATCGATGTACTGGCCAAGCGTGAGGTCGGCCCTGGCGACGGCCGTCGCCGTGATCGTGCCGTCAGCCGCGGCGCTTGGTACGAGATACTTGCCGATGTCGGCTGCCGTGAGGCTGCCAACAGAGACAGGCACCAGACCGCAGAGCGCGATGCGGAACCACTTTCCTTCCTCGGTCGCGAGCGCGGATGCGAAGGCCGTATTATAGGCCGCAAGCGCCGCCTCATATGCCGCATAGGCTTCAGTCTCGGCCGCGGTCGCATCCGGGCCAGGCACCTCGACCACGGCCGGCGGCGTCAGGTTATAGGCGGCGTCGATCGCGTCTTTCGCGCCCCAGGCATCGCCGCCGACATAGCTCGGATTGGTCGAGCCCGGCAGCACGCGGCCGACGACGTTCGCGAACTCGTTGGTCAACAGGCCATTCGCGTCGTAGCCGACGAGCGCACCCGCGAGGTTGCGCGGCATGAGCGTGTCGAGCAGCACCGGCAGCGACTTGATCCGGACCTGGGCCTCGACGCGGCCAACCTGGTCGACGGTCGAGATCCGGCCGGCGAACAGCGGCACGACGCCGACCGGCGGCAGGTTCCACGCCGTGTAGAAGGCGCGGCTGCGGCGCAAGTAGCAGCCATCGAGCACGCCGGTCCTGAGCGCCTGGCCGAACGGCACGCCCGCGACCGTATCGTCCGGGCCATAGGCGATCGTGATCGTCTGCTCGTCGACGTCGAGCCCGACCGCGATCTTGTAGCGCATGCCATCGAACCGGACCCGGTCCGCCCGGTAGGCCGGCACGCGCGGGATCATGTTGCGCAAGGGCGTGATGACCGGCACCAGCGACTTCGCCGGCTTCTCGAGATCGTACCAGGTGATGCCCGAAACCGGGCTCGCGGACTGGGTGAAGCTCTTGGCGAGTGCCCCGAACGGCATCGGTGCCGCCAGTGCCTCGCGGGTCAGGCTCAAGGTATCGTCGGTCGTCGTCATGGGGGATCCTTCGGGCGAGTGGGCAATAAAAAAACCCGGCACGCGGGCCGGGTCGAACGAACGGGACTGAGGGGTTCGGATCAGAAGATGCGGGCGCTTAAAAGATGCGAGGGCGGGCGAGTGCGGCCTTGATGAGACCGTTCGTGTCGGCGGGCTCGTCCGCCGGATGGCGGCCCTGGTCCTCGTGCTTGGCGATGGCCCGCAAGGCCCCACGCGCCGGCAGCGGCTGGTCCTCGATCCGGCCGATGCGGGCGGCGAGCCGGGCATAGTCCTGGGTCAGCCGCCCGAGCGAGCGCGCCAGCTTGGCGACCGTGTCGCCACCGCCGCCCGAGCCCTCGTCGTCATCCTCGTCATCGCCACCCGCGCAGCCGGGGCAGCTGGCACCGAGCTCGGCCGCGTGATCGTGGATCGCCTGGATATGGGCGAGATCGGCCTTGGAATTGCGCCGACCAATCTTCTCGAGCCCGCCCGCCTTGAACATCTCGAACACGGCTTCCGGGTTGGCCGGCCGGTCGACCAGACTGATCTCGGACAGCTGGCAGCCGGTGATGACATGCTTTTGCATGGGATCGCGCGCCGTCACCTGGCCCGCGACCGAAAAGCCGGAATAGACGCCCTCCTTGACCTTGGCCCAGGCGTCGTCATCGACGATCTTGGCCGCGAGATAGAGGCCCTTGTCGTCGATCGTGGCCCCCTTGGCCTTGCCGACCGCCGAAGGCTGGTGCATCTCGCGGATATTGCCGAAGCGCATGAAGCCGGGCAGCGCCGCCTCGATCGCCTCGCGCTTGATGATCTCGCCCTGACTGTCGAGCGCCTCGGTCGAGGCGTAGCCGTAGACCATGCGCTGCTCCTCGTCGATCTTCTGCAGCGGCGCGTAGATCCTCATCGGTCTAACTCCTTGGGAATACGGGGAAACAAAAAACCCGCCGCGGCAACTGCCGGGCGGGCACAATTCGAACGATGGGAATTTTCTGGCAGATGTTTCGGAACGCGTCAAGCGAAAAGTTCTTGTTTTGTTCTAAAAGAATACCCCGCCCTGCCCTCGGGCGCCCCGTCGCTGTTTTCGTTGGAACGAGCGATGTTGGTGCGTCCGAGGATAGTTAAGTTTGGGCTTCCTGGATCACCGCATCGACAAACTCCTGCGGCGGCAAGTATCCATGTATGGTGACATAGTGGAATATAAGAACCGGAGCTACGTAGGTAATTCCGCTTTTGGCTTTGATCCGAATCTCGCCGTACCTCTTGTTCCAGGCAATGAAGCGAGCATCGGCATTCCGCCGGGAGACAATTTCGTTGGCGGAGGCGGACAGAATTCGCACCGATGCGAGCCTCGGTAGAGGTTCACCGGAGATGCGACCAAGCGCCGAAGCGCGTCGGTCAGCCGATCGGAGGGGGCGCCGCAAGGAAAAGAATGGGCTGAGGACAGCCAACCGACGTTGAGCACGTTCGGCTGCAGCTCCGCTCCGCCGTATTCGTAAGGTGTGAGGTCAGGGAAATACATCGGCGTATCAAAGAGACATCGGGGCTAGAACTCGACCCGCCTGCCGATCTGGCCAGCGTGGTGCCACGGTTCCTCGGGCGGCTTCGTCGGGTCGAAGCCGTCCGTCCAACCGGGCTTGTCCAGCTCACATTCATAGATCCGGAACCCGTCCGGATAATCGACGAACCCGACGAGATCCTTCAGTTGCTCAATCGTGGCCTTGGCCAGTTCGAGGTCGGAATAGGTGCCGATCGCTTTCTCATCGAAGTAATCGGTGTGCTCCATCCGATACACGTGCCATAAGCTGTAGACGACATTCATGGGATCGTGCCCCCTGGCACTGCAAAGATGACGGATGGGGCGCCGGTTCACTGAAGCAATACATGCAACCGCCGGCGCTCCGCTGCGTCAGAAGCCGTAGGCCCAGCCGGTTAAGTTCAATCTCGTGTCGTAGATCTCGAAATCATCCGGATAGTCGGCAAAGCCCGGCTTCGTCTTCAGCAGCTCGATTGCCGCCTTGGCACTCTCCTCACTCGAGAAAAAACCGATGTGCTTCCCGGTATCATTCTCGTCGTCGATGGGCCTGACGTGCCACACGTCATAAATTACCGTCATGGGCCTGCTCCTTCATATCTCATCGCGCTCGAGCAGCGACTTGGGGATCCGGAAATTCCTGTCGCCCCATTTCTGTATCCGATTGTATTCCGATGTCTGCCCCTTGCCCCAA
The DNA here is from genome assembly GCF_014643535.1 of Aliidongia dinghuensis. NCBI lineage: Bacteria > Pseudomonadati > Pseudomonadota > Alphaproteobacteria > Rhodospirillales > Dongiaceae > Aliidongia > Aliidongia dinghuensis. Next base: position 309,589 of record NZ_BMJQ01000007.1, read on the forward strand.
TTGCCCGGCCCGTATCGCTCGTCAAGCAACCGTTTGGCGAAGTCGCTCCCGTTCTCGCGGATCATGGGGCGAAATCCTTCCGCCCAACTCGGCGGCCCCTTCGCTCCCTCCTTGCCGCTCAAGCGCGGCACCGTCTCCTTGAACTGGTTCAGAACCTCGTCGGGCAGGCCGCGCAGAGAGAACGGCAGCCGGCCGAACGCGGTCAGCGCGTCGGGCAGCACCAACTCCTGCGCGAGCACCAAGTGCCCGCCAGCATGATTATCCGGACTTGCCACGGCCGGCAAGGAGTTTGTTCCCGTTTCGTTTCCATTGCCACTCCAACGCCCGCGGTCGTCGCGCGGCTGGTCCGGGTCGAACCCGGCCTTGGCGAGCGAGCCTGGCAGCGGGCTTGCCGGCGTCGCGGTGGTGAGCGTGTCGCCGCCGGCGATCGGTGCCAGGCCCAACTCGGCCCGCACCTCGTTCCGGGTCTTGATGCCGGCCGCGACATAGGCGGCCGCGATCGTCGCCTGCGCCTGTGGCTCGGTCGCCGTTTGGTCGGCCCAGGCGAACTCGAGGTCGGGCCAGCCCAGCACTTGCGCCAGGACGCGGTCGATCAGGCCCTTGACCCAGCCCATGAGGGGCTGCAGCCCCTCGGCCAAGGCCGAGCCCTGCGCCGTCTCCGCCGTCGCCCGGTTCGTCGTCCGGGCGAACGCGGTCGGCGGGATCGAGAACGCGAAGCACACGACGCGCGCCAGCCACTCGTCGAACTCGTCTTTGAGCGGCACGTCGCGCACCGGCTGGTACTTGAGGCCGCCCGGCACGAAGCGCGTGTGGCGCCGGGCGGCGAGGTTGCCTTCCAAGAGCGCGTCCCAGTACTCCTGGAACTGGCGGATCTGCGGCATTAGGCAGCAAACTCACCAAGGGAGTTTTGCTCCCCAGTGCTGCGCCTGATGCCTTAGGGGAACCGCGCCACAGACCGGCGTCTGGCGGTGATCGAAAGCCGGCTCGACGGCGTCCATGACTCGCTCGAGAAGATCGAGCGCCACCTGGCAGGGGCCGAGTAGCGCATGTCGATCGGAAGCGCCTTGCCGCGCGGCATTCGCCTTCATAATCCCGGGTGGCTCGAGCGGATCGGCATCGACTGGCGCGGCATGGCGCCGGACCAGTCCATCGATCCGCGCCTCGTGGTCTTCGCCGGGCCGGAATGGGGGATTCGCGCGCTCGCCCGGACGTTACTCGGCTACCAGCATCAGGAGGGACGTCACACGATTGCCGGCCTCGTGTCGCGCTTTCGTCCGCCGGAGCAATACGACGTGCCGGCCTATAACCGATGGATCGCGGCCTCGCTGGATAAGCGGCCCAGTGATCGCGTGTCTCTCGACGAGCCGCCCATCCTGATGGGGTTCGTCCAGGCGATCATCAACCGAGAGAACGGCCCGCTGCCGACCGACCGGGCGGTCTGGTACCCGCGCGAAACGATCGCCCGCGGCCTCAAGCTCGCGCACGGCCGCAGATATTAATCCCCCGATCAAGGAGAGCACGTGATGAACTTGTGGGACGATGCCAAGCAGGCCTTGGCCACAGTGGCGCCCATCCTCGGGACTGCCGTCGGCGGTCCGCTCGGCGGCACCGCTGCGCGCCTCGTGGCGTCCGCGCTCGGCCTCGACCCGGCGACGCCCGTGCCGCAGCTCGCGACCGCGGTGGCGACGGCCTCGCCCGACCAACTGCTCGCGCTCAAGAAGGCCGATGCGGACTTTCAGCTGGCGCTCCGGAACCTCGATCTCTCGGCGGACAAGCTCGCCGTCGATGACCGGGCGAGCGCGCGCAGCCGGGAGGCTGCAACCCACGACTGGGTTCCGGGCACGCTCATGATGCTGCTGACAGCCGGCTTCTTCGGTCTGATTGCGTTCCTCGCGCGCCATGATGTCCCGGGCGGCAACCGCGACCTGCTCAACATCCTGCTCGGAACCCTGGGCAGCGCCTGGACCGGCGGCGTCACCTACTATTTCGGCTCGTCGGTCGGGTCCGCCGCCAAGGATCGGGCGATCGGCGCCCTCATGCGGCGATAGTTTTGGTGACGAAACGGATCGCAAATTGCGAGGCATTTCGCAATGGCTTCGCAATCTGGTTTGGCAGTCCGCGAAATTTGCCGAACGCGCCACCCTAGCGGGCGGAAGAGGCCAGGGAGGCGGATGGGCTGCTGCGGGGCAGGATGGGAATGCCGGCGGTTTCCGTGACGGCGATCAGGATCCAGACGAAGATGAGGCCGATCACGACCCGGACGAATCCGACCATGCGCCGTTCCTCCCGCCTGACGGCCGGTCGGAGAGGGAAGCGGCCGTCTTGGTATGGAGGTTCTACGCCGAATGCCGGGCGACTATCCCCGGCGCGCGCGTGATGTGGAGAAGGAAGAGGAGGGGGCGGGGCCGAGCGGCCCCGCCACCATCAGTGAGCGGTCGCGAGCTTGGGCTTCGGGCCTGGCTTGCGACGCGTGGGCGCGATCGAATGGTCCTTGTCGCTCGCATCCGCCATGGCGCGCACGAGATCCAGCACGCAGCGCTGCTGCTGGGGAGAGCTGATCCGATAGAAATCCCGGATCAGATCGAGCGTCATGCGATTGTTCATCACGGATTTGGTCGAGCTTTCGACCGCGCCGCTGGCCTCGGACGGCAACGTCAACTCCGCCGGCATCTCGTCGAAGAAGTACGAGATCGGCGTCAGGAGGATGTGCGCCATGTCGTAGAGCCGACTGGCGCTGACGCGGTTGGCGCCGCTCTCGTATTTCTGCAGTTGCTGGAAACTGACGCCCAGCAGGGTTGCGACAGCCTCCTGGCTCTTGCCGAGCAGGATGCGGCGCATGCGGATGCGGCTGCCGACATGGACGTCGACCGGGTCGGGTTCGCCCCTGAGCCGCCATTCGTAGGAATTTTCTTGGGTCATGGTCGCTAACGTGCCTTTCCGAGAGGGGGCCATGGCTGACCTCGCAGAGAGGGGCGGCGGAGCGAGTCCGCGTTCCCGATTTGCCAACCGTGAGTTTTGCCCCGCAAGTTCCGTGCCGGTTGCGTTGGGAAGGCGGCCTGCGCCTCTCTGGCGCAGGTCGATGCTCCACCCTGGCGGTTGGCAGCGATTGTGATAGAGGGTAGGAAACAAGCGCTGCGCACGTCGCGCGGCGGACGAACAAAGAACCGGATCGGCAGCCGCTGCTTTGGGTCGCAGGGCCGTAACACACTTCGGCGTTGGCAATCCACGCGGCCCGCAGCACGATACGCGGCGGAAGAAGATCCCCGGGGGAGGGATGGCTCCGACCGGTAGAACAGAGGGGCTGAAAGCGGTGGAGACTTGGCGTTGGAAATTTTCTCTCGGTGCCGCAGCGGCGCTGGCAGCGGGCATCGCGCTGGTGGCAGTCGTCAGGGCCGACGATCTCAGCTCCGTCGTTGCGGCGCGCCAGGCGGCCATGAAGGAAATGGGCGGCAAGCTGAAGCTGATCAAGGCCTTCACCGCGAGTGGTGACGATCAAGCGGATGCGGCGGCGGCCTCGGCTGTGCTCGTCAACACGTCCAAGTCGATTCCCAACTGGTTTCCGGCCGGATCCGGCCTCGACAGTTTCTCCGGCAAGACGGCGGCGAAGCCGGACATCTGGGCCGATCCGGCCAAGTTCAAGGCGATCGTCGCGGCATTCCAGGCTGACGCCGCCGCTCTGCAGGCGGCGGTTGCCGCCGGCGACAGGGGTGCGGCCGCGGCCGCGTTCGAGACCATGGGCCGCGAGGGATGCGGTGCCTGCCACGGCGCGTTCCGCGCGAAGATCTGACCTGATCGTGCGGCATCTGGTGTGGGCGCTGCCGCTCGTCATGGCGGCTGCGACAGGCGGGCGCGCCACAGCGGAAGAGGTGACCGCCGAGTCGGTCGCCCGCGGCGCCTATCTGTTCGTGGCCGCGGATTGCGGCAGCTGCCATACCGACAGCAAGAACGGCGGGGCGCCGCTCGGCGGCGGCCGGGCGATCAAGACGGCGTTCGGCACGTTCTATACGCCTAACATCTCCCCCGACCGCGACCACGGCATCGGCACCTGGACTGACAGCCAGTTCATCCGGGCGTTCCGCAAGGGCGTGTCGCCGGACGGGCGCGACTATTACCCGGCCTTTCCCTACACCTCCTTCACGGGGATGACCGACCGGGACCTGCTCGACCTCAAGGCCTATCTGTTCAGCCAGCCGCCGGTGCCGACCGCCGATCGGCCGCACGACCTGCGGTTCCCGTACAGCGTGCGCTGGGCGTTGATGCCGTGGAAGATCCTGTATTTCCGGGAAGGCCCGTTCCTGGGCGATGCCAGCCGGTCGATGGAATGGAACCGCGGCGCCTATCTCGTGAAAGCCGTCACCCATTGCGGCGAATGCCACAGCCCGCGCAACGCGTTGGGCGCCATCGACAAGGCGCGGCGGTTTGCCGGCGTCTGGAACGGGCCGGACGGGCTGAACGCACCGAATATCACACCGCACCCGGATGGGCTCGGCAAATGGAGCACGAGCGACATCGAGGCGCTGCTGAAAGACGGCATCACCCCAAACGGTGATTTTGTCGGCTCCGGGATGCGCGAGGTCGTCAGCAATACCGCGAAGCTGAGTGACGCCGACCGCCATGCGATTGCCGTCTTTCTGCGGGCGCTGCCGCCCAAGGAACCCACCCCGAAACCGGCGGCGACGGCGTCGCGCTGACCTCTCGCCTGCGTTGCCATGGCGCGTGATGCATGGCGCTTGCTAGATTGCCGACCTCGAGGCGGAACGGGGCGGGCGGGGCATGGCGGATCGCGAGAGTCTGCTCGAGACGGCGATCGTCCGGCATGGGGCCGGGCGCCTCGACGAGGCGGAGGCGATCTATCGCCAATTGCTGGCGGCGCGGCCGAACGACGCCGACGCGCTGCATCTCATGGGCGTCCTGCTGCATCAGCGCGGCCGGTCCGACGAAGGGCGGGGCCTGATTGAAGCGGCCATCGGGCGCGACACGGCAAACCCGGTCTATCACAACAATCTGGCCTCCGTGCTCCTGAGCCTGGGCGCTCTTGCCGAGGCGGAAGCAAGCGCTCGGCGAGCGCTCGCGCTGCTCGCGGACTATCCGGACGCGCTCGTCAATCTCGGTACGGCGCTCGTCCGTCTGGGGCGGCTCGACGAGGCCGGCGATCACTATCGTGCGGCCCTCCGGCTGCGCCCCGACGATGCCGAGGGCTGGCTGCTGTTCGGCAATCTGCTGGCTCGCCAGGGGCGGACAGGGCAGGCGGTCGAGGTCTATCGCCAGGCCTTGTCGCTGAGGCCCCGCCATGGCGGTACGCTGATCCAGCTTGCCACGGCCCTGAAGGCTGAGGGCGATGGCGCGGGGGCGATCGCGTGCTATCGCGCAGCGCTGGAGCTCGATCCTGCAAGCGCGCCAGCGCTCAACAATCTCGGCAACCTGCTGCAGGCGACGGGTGCGCTGGACGAGGCGGAGGCGCTCTATCGCCGCCTGCTGGCGCTCGACCCCGGTCATCCGGGGGCGCTCGGCAATCTCGGCGGCGTGTTGCAGGCGCGGGCGCGGTTCGACGAGGCGATCGCCTGCTATCGTCTGGCACTCCAAGTGACGCCCGACGATGCGGCTGCGCACCACAATCTCGCGACTGCACTCAAGCGGATCCATCGACTGGGCGATGCGGTCGAGGAATATCGTCGGGCGCTTGCCCTGGCACCCGACTATGCCGAGGCCTCAAGCGGCCTCGGCGCCGCTTTGCAGGCACAGGGCCATGTCGCGGAAGCCGTGCCGCATTATGAGCGCGCGCTCGCATTGCAACCGACTTTCCACGAGCCGCTCAATCACCTGATGTTCGCGCTCAATGCGCTGCCGAACATCACGAGTGCGGACCTGCTCGCGGCGGCGCGGCGCTGGGCCGCCGCGTGGCCGACGCCGGCCGTCGAAGGACGGCACGCCAATCCGCCCGACCCGGACCGGCCGCTTCGCGTTGGCTATGTTTCGCCTGATCTGCGGCATCATCCGGTCGGCTATTTCCTGACGGCGGTCCTCGGCCACCATGATCCCGCCGCGGTCGAGGTCCATTGCTACAGCAATTCCCGGATCGACGACGATATCACCCAGCGCATCCGGGCGGCCGCCAAAGGCTGGCGCGACATTGCCGGGCTCGACGACGCGGCGGCGGCGGCGCTCGTGCGCGCGGACGGCATCGACATCCTCGTCGATCTGTCGGGCCATATGGCGGACCACCGGCTGCCGTTGTTCCAACGCCGCCCGGCGCCGGTGCAGGCGACCTGGCTCGGCTTCTTCTGCTCGACCGGGCTCGATGCGATCGACCATATCATCGGCGATCCGACCATCATCCCGGTCGAGGACGAGCCCTGTTACAGCGAGCGCGTCTGGCGCTTGCCCGGCTGCTATCTCTGTTTCGACGGCAGCACGATCGATCTGCCCGTCGCCCCGCTGCCGGCCGGCGAGACCGGCCCTATCACGTTCGGCTGCCTCAACCGCCGCGACAAGATGAGCGCGCCGGCGATCGAGGCCTGGGCGGAGATCTTGAGGCGCGTGCCGCAGTCGCGCCTGCTGCTCAAGACCGCGAGCTTCAGCGACGCGGCGACGCGCGCCGACATCATCGCGGCCTTCGCACGGCGGGACATCACCGGCGACCGGCTGGTCATCGAGGGCGCCACGTCGCGGCAGCGGCATCTCGAGGCCTATCAGCAGGTCGACCTGGCGCTCGATCCATTTCCCTATACGGGTGCCACGACCACGGCCGAGACGCTGTGGATGGGCGTGCCGCTCGTCACCCTGCGCGGGCGGACCTTCGTCGGGCGCGTCAGCGCCAGCATGCTCCAGGCAATCGGTCGGCCCGAGCTGATCGCGGATACGGTCGAGGATTATGTGGAGCGCGCGGTGGCGCTTGCGGAGGATCGGCCGCGGCTAGCGGCGCTCCGGCGCGAACTCAGGGCCGCGACGGCGGCAGGGCTCGGCGACGGCTTGGGCTTCGCCCGGGCGCTCGAGGCGCTGTATCGGGCGCAATGGCGGACGTGGTGTGCAGTATCGGCATAAAAGTGCGGGACGAACCCTTGGGGCGCGTCCCGCGCCACCCAGACGGTAAAGGGTATCGCAAAACCGCTCCTGTTTTTACTTGGAGCGCCTTATTCCGCGGCGATCGGCTCGGGCGCCGGCTCAGTTCGGACAATCCTGTCCTCCCGGCCGCTGCCGGTCGGAACCACCGGCAGGGCGCCCAGCCCCAGGAGCCGCTCACGGATCTCATGTTGGTCGAGGCTCAGTAGCGCGTAGCGCGGCAGGCCCTTCCAACGGGGATCGGTGAAGCGCACCAGGCCGTTGACCCGGCGGAAGCCGTAGATCCGCATCGACATGTTGATGTCGCGTTCGGCGACCAGCGAGACGAGCGCCGTCGGCTTCCAGCGGGCGAACGCCATGCGGACGATCGCCTGGAACAGGAGCTTCGAGAGGAAGGCCCCTTGCCGCTCCGGCCGGACCCAGAGCGCGCCGGCGAACACCAGCGGCCCCCGCAGTTGGCCGAGATCGACGGCATCGACGCTGCAGCGTGCGCCGGCCGGCGGCATCGGCCCCATGAGGAAGCTGCAATCCGCGAAGGCCCGTGCCAGGTCGGTCGTAACCTCGCGCAGCCGGCAGGCCATGGCACCCACCGGTTCGCCGGCCCGGTCCCTGAGTGCGAGCCAGAGGCCGTTCGTCTGGTCGATATGCTCGACCATCGGGTCATAGATCGGCACCAACTCGCCATAGCCCATGTCGCGGGCCGAGGCGTTGAACAGCTTCAAGGCGTAGAAATCCGCCGAGAAGGTGGCCCAGAGGTCGCGCGCCGCAAGCTCCTGGTACATCTGACCGTCCAGCCGGTCGATGGCGGAGAACTCCGACAGCGTGAGACCGCAGTTGGCGACGAGGAATTCGGTATGCATGGTGGACTCCTTGCCCAGGTTGAGTACGGACAAAGAATGCACGCAACTAGTGCTCGCAGAAATACTCGACTAGGGGTGGCGCAGATATTTTGTTATGTATTACTTGAGGGGCTGAAGTGCCGGCGAGCCGACTACAAGTCTAGATCGTGGGAACCAGAATGCCGCTCGCTTATAGGTTACGCAGTGGATGCCCGAGTTGAAGGTAACAAGCCGCAGCGTCACTTGTCCAGTGCGGGTTGCGTCAACTAATGCATCATGCGTTAAACGTGTATATTCGGGTGGGGCGGCGAGTTCAAAGAGCTCCCGGCCGATCACTGCGCGGCGCTGCGCTTCTGTCCAAAAGACGGTGCCGTCGCCGATGTGGCGCACTTTGATGCCATCGTCATAGATGCTCGTGAGCTCGGACAGGCCGAGGGCGGCCAGATGGTCGAGGAACCCGGTGGTGAGTTCGCCATCGCATTGACGCCAGGTCTCGATCAACTGGGCGTGCCGAGGGTCTGCTGCGTCGTCGCCCAATTCCTCGTGCTGTTCGAGCCGGCCGCTGAACACCTTGAGGTCGTCGATGCTGCGCGGCGGCATTGAGCGGGCGCGCGCAAAGTCCGGGATCTGGCTTGCCCCTGCCGGGTCTGCTTCGATGTCACGGAGGAAGCGGGGGCGCGGCTCGATGCCCGCTCCGACACCTCCTGCGATCGTCCGCAGGCGAGCGGCCAGATGCTCCGCCGTGTCGGCCGCGATGTCATGGGCGCCAGCCTCGATCAGCTTCGAGAGTGCCGCCAGCAGATCGGTAAACGCGTCGCTTGCCCGCGCCTCGATCTCGAACAGATCGCGCTCGTGACAGCCGAGTGCCACGGCAATGCGACGCCGGGAGCGGGCGCCGATGCCGCGGTCGCCGCGTTCAATCCGGGAAATCGTCGAGGAGGCGACGTCCGCCAGGGTCGCAAGCTCACGGACGCTGAGGCCGCTCCGCAACCGCAAGGCCCGCAACGGGCTCTCCGCGGACCTGTTCTCGTCGTCGGCGTTGGTGGGCAGAAGGTTCAGCGGCCGGGTCTTCATCTCTCAGGCGCTCTTGGTCCCATGTGTTCGGGCCGGGTGCTCAGGCACATGGGACGCGTTGCCGATATTGAACCACCTAGGCAGCATTCAGGCAACATTTACCACCACCTCTGGCTTTGCTACACGGGAAGGTGATGCCGCCTTGGCAGCAAATGTTGCCATATTGGATTAAAATGGGTGGCATTGCGTGAGCGGTCTCGATATGCTCACGTTTTACGAGAGGGCGGCAAATCATTGCTGCCTCTCGTTCCCTCCGAGCGGTGTGCTCGTGGCGTCCGCGCCCGTCACGCTTGCGCCGGACGGTGCGCCCCGATTCGAGCGCGAGAACGGAAGCATGGTCGACAGCGCCCCCTATGGAACGCCGCCCGCGGCGGACCAATCAGGCTCCGGAAAGGAGCAGGACGGCCGGTTCGGAGGAACTGAGACCGGCGGGATCGCGCGCCTTCTGGCCGCGCCCGATACGTCGGACTATGTGCGGACCTGGCTCGGCGCAGCGCTCGGGCGTGACATGGTGCTGGCCTACCAGGAAGCGGCGACGCTCGCCGGTATCCTCGAGCTTCTGGCCTGCGATGAGGCGAAGGCGTGGCTGCTGCCGGCCTTGACGGCTGCCCTGGCCGGAGATCCCGCGACCGCGTTCGACGAGACGATCGAGATCGCCCGGGCGCTCCGGCCGGCGGCGCTGGTGATGCAGGACCTGGAGCAATGCCTGCCGGAGCCGGCCAATTCCCATGGCGCGCCGACCGGCATCGCGCGCGGGCGCGAGGAATAAACGGCGAGGGCGCGGCCCGCGACTGGGCTGGGATCGACAGAGACGTAGCGGTCAGGAATGGGGCGGTCAGGAATGGGGCGGTCGGGAACGGGCGCGCTCAGGCCGCGTCGACCGCCGCGGTGAAGATATAGCCGGAACCGCGCACCGTCTTGATCAGACTCGGGTTCTGCGGATCGTCCTCGAGCTTCTTGCGCAGGCGTCCGACCTGGACGTCGATCGTGCGGTCGAACGGTCCCGAGGCCCGGTTGCGGGCGAGATCCAGAAGCCGGTCGCGCGACAGCACCTGGTTGGCATTGCCCACGAAGGCGGCCAGCAGGTCGAATTCCCCCGTCGTGAGGCGCACTTCCTCGCCCGACGGCGCGATGAGCTCGCGTGAGGTGAGGTCGAGCTTCCAGCCATTGAAGGTGGCGGCCTGGGGCTGGACCTTGGTCGACTCGTGCCGGGCCGACGCGCGGCGCAGCACGCTTTTGACGCGCGCCAGCAGCTCGCGCAGGTGGAACGGCTTCGGCAGGTAGTCGTCGGCGCCCATCTCGAGCCCGATGATCCGGTCAACCGTCTCGCCCCGGCCGGTCAGGATGATGATGCCGATATCCGATTCGGCGCGGAGCTGGCGCGCGAGCGACAGGCCGTCGTCGCCCGGCAGCATGATGTCGAGCAGAACGAGGTCGACCTCGTATTGCTGCATGACGCGCCGCATCGACTGGCCGTCGCTGGCCGTCGAGACGCGATAGCCCTCGCCCGTCAGATAGTCGTAAACCAGCTCGCAGATCTCCGGCTGATCGTCGACGATGATGATATGGTCCGCCGTTTTCCCCACCTCAATCGGCTCCCAGTCGATCTCTGCCCTGCCTGCCAGCCACCCTTAAGCCTCTGGGATCGAAAGCTTCCGCCCCGAGTGTAAACCGACCTTACCCGTTGTTACAATTCCTTACCGGATCAGCCTTCGGATGACATTAAGCGATTACATGCTGTCCCTAGATTTCTGATGCGCACTGTTGGCAGCGCTCGTTGCTGCGGTGCAAAGGAAGAAGTGAGGAGATTGAGCATGTCCGACATTTTCAATCGGATCGAGCAGGAAATCCCGCGGCTCCGCCGATATGCCCGCGCTCTCACTCGTGATCCATCGGCGGCCGACGACCTCGTCCAGGATTGCCTTGCCCGCGCGCTCGCCAAATCTCACCTGTGGCAGGAAGGGACCGATCTCCGGGCCTGGCTGTTCACCATTCTCCACAATCAGTATGTCAATACTGTGCGCCGGTCGGTCCGCGAGGGCACGGTCGTCGAAGTGAGCGATACCGAGCCGACGCTGGTGGCGCCGGCGGTGCAGACCAAGCGCCTCGAGCTCCGCGATCTGGAGCGGGCGCTCGCCCGGCTGCCGAGCGAGCAGCGCCAGGTGCTGCTGCTGGTCGGCATGGAAGGCCTGCGCTACGAGGAAGTGGCCGAGATCCTGAACGTGCCGGTTGGCACCGTCCGCTCCCGCCTGTCGCGCGGTCGCGATGCGCTGCGTGCGCTGATGGGCGAAACGGACGAAGAGCGGCCGGAGCGTAAACCGGAACCGACACCGCGCCGGGTGCGCCGTTCGGAAGACGATCTCGCGTTCAGCGCTGCTTGATCGAATGGCCCCGCACCAGGCGGGGCCTCACTTTTGACGGTCTAGCGGCCGTCCGTCCCCAAGCGATCGTCAACGGCCGCGTGTCTCCTCCCGGCGCGCGGCCGCGACCATCTCGGCCATGGCGGCCGGCACCGGCTCGTCCAGCACTTCGGCATTGAGCCGCCGCAATTCGGCATTCTGCTTCTGATAGGCTGCGACACGGGCGCGGGCTTCGGCATCCTGTTCGAGCGCGGCCGCGACCCGGCTTGCGGCGCGCGGCGGCAACATCTCGTCGACATACGCGTGCAAGTCGTCGCTGCTGACGAACAGGCGAGAAATGGTCGCCATATTTCTCAACTCCGAATACGCTTGTCGGTCTGGCGTCGGTTAGTCCGCGTCGATCGATTGGATTTGATACATATGGTTTGTCAACGGAGCAATCCCCGCCGAGTTCCGGACGGCCTCCTGTGCCGGGCGCAAGACAGCGCTGCAGCCGCCGGTTATGCTCCCCATCGCGTGAGTTCGAGGACCTGAGGGAACGGCTAATGCGGGGAATGCTGGTGGCGGCGGCGATCGCCGGTGCAATGTCGATGGGGGCGCTCTCGGTGTCGGTGGGGACCGCACGCGCCGATGAGGTCGGCGGCTTCAAGAACGACTGGACCGGCAATCGGATCGTCGTCGAGGCGATCGCCGATCCCAAGGTGCAGGGCATCACTTGCCATCTCACCCACTTCGACCGCAGCGTCATCGACCGGCTGCGCAAGGGCAATTGGTTCGAGGATCCGTCCAATTCCTCGATCGCCTGTCGCCAGACGGGCGCCATCGTGATCGGCGACATCAAGGCCGATGAGGCCGGCGAGGAAGTGTTCTCCGAACGGGCGAGCCTGGTGTTCAAGTCGATCGCGGTGCGCCGGATCTACGACAAGAAGAACGATACGCTGATATATGTCGCCTATTCCCGCCAGGTGCAGGACGCCAGCGCCAAGATGAGCGTCACGACCGTGCCGCTCTACGGCACCAACGCCACCTGGACCGGCCGCCACCCATGAGCGAGGGGGCCATGACCGAACGCGTCGATGCCGTCGTCGCCGGTGCCGGCGTGGTCGGTCTCGCGGTCGCCCGGGCGCTGGCGCTTGCCGGCCGCGAGGTCCTGGTGCTCGAGGCGGCCGATGCCATCGGCACGGAGACCTCGTCGCGCAACAGCGAGGTCGTGCATGCCGGCATCTATTACCCGAAGGACAGTCTCAAGGCGCGGCTCTGCGTCGAGGGGCGGCGCCGGCTCTACGACTATTGCGCCTCCCACGGCGTGCCGGCGAGCCGACTCGGCAAGCTGATCGTCGCGACCAGCGAGAGCGAGGCCCGGGCGCTCGACGGCATCGCGGCCAAGGCCTGGGCGAACGGCGTCGAGGATCTGCGGCCGATCTCGGCCAAGGAGGCCCAGGCGCTCGAGCCGGCGCTCGCCTGCACCGGCGCGCTGCTGTCGCCCTCGACCGGCATCGTCGACAGTCATCGGCTGATGCTCGCCTATCAGGGCGATGCCGAGGCCGCGGGCGCCGTCGTCGCCTTTCATGCGCCGATCGTCGGTGGCCGACCGACGGGCGACGGCTGGTCGCTCGATGTCGGCGGGGCGGAGCCGATGCGGCTCGAGTGCGGCCTGCTGGTCAATGCCGCGGGTCTCGGCGCGGTGGCGCTTGCCCGGCGGCTCGAAGGCCTGCCCGAGGCTGCGATCCCGACCGCCTATCTGTGCAAGGGCTCCTACTACAGCCTCGCCGGCCGCTCGCCGTTCCGGCATCTGATCTATCCGGTGCCGGAGCATGCCGGCCTCGGCGTCCACCTGACGCTCGACCTCGCCGGCCAGGCTCGGTTCGGCCCCGACACGGAATGGGTCGACCAGATCGACTATACGGTCCACATCGCGCGCGCAGAGGGCTTCTATGCCGCGATCCGCCGTTACTGGCCGGACCTGCCCGACGGCGCGCTCCAGCCGGGCTATGCCGGCATGCGGCCCAAGATCAGCGGCCCGCACGAGCCGGCGGCCGATTTCCGCATCGATGGGCCGGCGACCCACGGGCTGCCGGGCCTCGTCAATCTGTTTGGCATCGAGTCGCCCGGCCTGACCGCGTCGCTCGCGATCGCCGACCATGTCGTGGCAGTGGCGGAGGGAAGCGTCCGAACCTAGGCGCTCCCCTTAAGTCCGCAATTCCGCAGATTTCTTTCCGCACCTCTCTTCCAGACCGTCCGCTTGCGCCGCGCGAAACCCGCTTTATCTGCACGAAGCGCGGAGCCGGTCTCGATTGTGCGGTAGTTGATAGATTTCTTCGATCGACCTGAGTGGATCAATCGATTTCATCTCGCGCCGCGCCAACGATAACGTCCGGTTCCAGAGCCCGTGCGGCATCTCCTGCGCGAGGCCGAACCATCCCCGTGAGCTTCGAGGAAACACCCATGACCCAGCACGACAGCGGACGGAAGTTGACCCATGCGACGGGAGCACCCGTCGTCGACAATCTCAACATCCAGACGGCGGGGCCGCACGGCCCGGCGCTGCTGCAGGATATCTGGCTGATCGAGAAGCTGGCCCACTTCGACCGCGAGGTGATCCCGGAGCGGCGCATGCATGCCAAGGGCTCGGGCGCCTACGGCACCTTCACCGTCACCCACGACATCACGAAATACACCAAGGCCAAGATCTTCTCGGAGATCGGCAAAGCGACGCCGACGTTCCTGCGCTTCTCGACCGTGGCCGGCGAGCGCGGTGCCGCCGATGCCGAGCGCGACATCCGTGGCTTCGCGGTCAAGTTCTATACCGAGGAAGGCAACTGGGACGTCGTCGGCAACAACACGCCGGTCTTCTTCTTCCGCGACCCGCTGCGCTTCCCCGACCTGAACCATGCGGTGAAGCGCGATCCGCGCACCGGCATGCGCAGCGCCAACAACAACTGGGACTTCTGGACACTCCTGCCCGAGGCGCTGCACCAGGTGACCTATGTCATGGGTGAGCGGGGCATCCCGAAGAGCTACCGCCACATGAACGGCTACGGCAGCCATACCTACTCGTTCATCAACGCGGCCAATGAGCGGGTCTGGGTCAAGTTCCACTTCCGCACCCAGCAGGGCGTCGTCGGCCTGACCGATGCCGAGGCCGAGGCGATCGTCGGCAAGGATCGCGAGAGCCACCAGCGCGACCTGTTCTACAGCATCGAGAACGGCGATTTCCCGCGCTGGAAGCTGTTCATCCAGGTCATGACGGAAGCTGAGGCGGCGAGCCATCCCCATAACCCGTTCGACCTCACCAAGACCTGGCCCCGGGCCGAGTTCCCGCTGATCGAGGTCGGCGTGCTCGAGCTCAACCGCAATCCGGAGAATGTCTTCGCCGAGGTGGAGCAGGCGGCGTTCTCGCCGGCGAACGTGGTGCCGGGCATCGGCTTCTCGCCGGACAAGATGCTGCAGGCGCGGCTCTTCTCCTATGGCGATGCGCAGCGCTACCGGCTCGGCGTCAACTTCAACCACATTCCGGTCAACGCGCCGAAGTGCCCGTTCCACAGCTATCACCGCGACGGGGCGATGCGGACCGACGGCAATGCCGGCGGCACGCTGCACTACTACCCGAACAGCTACGGCGAATGGACCGACCGGCCGGAAATGGCGGAGCCGCCGCTGCCGATCGATGGGCCGGCCAAGGCCTGGGACCATCGGGTCGACGACGATCATTACGAGCAGCCGGGCAAGCTGTTCCGCCTGCTGACGCCGGCGCAGCAGCAGGTGCTGTTCGAGAACACGGCCCGCGGCATGGGCGATGCGGCGGAGCACATCAAGCTCCGGCACATCGCGAACTGCGCCAAGGCCGACCCGGCCTACGGCGCCGGCGTCGCCAAGGCTCTCGGGCTCACGGTTCCGAACGAGCGCTGATCGGCCTTGGCCGAGGCCCGCGCCGCTTTCCCCTCAAGGGGGCGGCGCGGGCCGACGCCTCAGGAGCGCCCAAGAGGCAAAACTTAACGATTCCGTGGGAATCCGGTCGCATATTCCGGCTTGGATGACCTCTGCTCGCTGCCGTATGTTCCCGAGCGGGGGCGGGTTTCACGGTACCGGTGGGGGATGGACCTTTCGCGACAGCAATTTCTGACGGGCGCGCTCGCCAGCGTCGGGAGCTTGCTGCTGCCGCGGATCGGCCGGTCCGCGACGCTCAGCCCGATGCGAGCGCTCTTCGTCAATCCCGGCCGCTCCAACGAGGATTTCTGGGTCAGCGTCAGCGCGGTCATGCGCGCGGCCGCGGCCGATCTCGACATCCATCTCGACGTCGTCTACGGCGAGCGCTCGGTGCTCTATACCGAGCAGGTCGCCTTCGAACGCATCGCCGCCGCCGAACCCGGTGACTATCTGCTGGTCGGCAACGAGCAGCACAGCGCCGGCCCGATCCTCGAGGCCGGCCTCGCGCGCGGCCTCAAATGCCTGATCGTGTTCAACGGCTTCGTCGGCGAGGAGGCCGAGCGCTACGGCCGTCCGCGCGAGAAGACGCCGAATTTCCTCGGCGAGCTGCTGGCCGACAATGTCGCGGCGGGTGCGGCGATCGCGCAGGGCCTCGTGGCGGCGGCGCGCCGTGCCGGGGCGCCGCTCAGGCTCGTCGGCATCAATGGCAACACCGAGACGCCGGCCGCTGCGGATCGGGAGGTTGGCCTGCGCCGGACCGTCGCCGGCACCGAGGGCCTGCACTGCGCACAGGTGCTGACCTCGGACTGGACGCGCGAAGAGGGGCGGCAGCGGGCGCTGGGCCTGCTCGACCGCTATCCCGACACGACCATCATGTGGTGCGCCAACGACCCGATTGCGCTCGGCGCGATCGACGCGGCCGTCCAGCGGGGGCGCCAGCCGGGCAAGGACATCTTCATCGGTGGGCTCAACTGGTCGACCGAGGCGATCTCGGCCATCCGCAACGGACTCCTGGAGCTCACGGTCGGGGGCCATTTCCTGCTGGGCGGCTGGGCGCTCGTGCTGCTGCGCGACTACCACGAGGGCGTCGATTTCGCACCGCTGACGCAATCAACCCCGTTCGGCACGCTCGATCGCGCCAACCTCGACAATTGGCTCCGGCGCTTCAAGGGCGCGGACTGGTCGGCGATCCGGTTCCGGCGGTTTTCCCACTATCTGACCGGGGCGCGCGGCCCCTATGACTTCTCTCTGCCGACCGTGCTCGGCTAACGACGATCGAGGCCGGGAATGGGGCGGACTGAGACAATTGAAAGATGGGAAGGGCTTCGACTGCCGTGCGCGATGGTTGTAGAGTGATGAGGTCCCGTCGCGATGGATGATGGCTGGATGAACAAGGATTTTGGCCCGGTTTTCCTCGGCTTGCTGATCCTGGCGCTCATGCTGGCCGCATCGCCGGCATCGGCGGCGCGGGTGCTGGCACGCATTGCCGACGACCATGGCAAGCCGGTCGCCGACGCGGTCGTGAGCCTCGTGCCGAAGGACGGGGCGGCACTCCCCGAGACGCCGGCGCCTCCGGCGCTCGTGTCGACGATCATCGACCAGCGCGACGAGACCTTCGTGCCCTATGTCGTGGCCGTCGAGAAGGGCGGCACCGTCGTCTTCCGCAACAGCGACAAGACCCAGCACCACGTCTATTCCTTCTCCCCGGTCAAGCAGTTCGAATTCATGCTGAGCCCGGGCGAGAGCTCGGCGCCCGTCGTCTTCGATACGGTGGGCATCGCCGCGATCGGCTGCAACATCCACGATTTCATGACCGCCTTCGTCTATGTCGCCGATACGCCGTTCGTGGCGCAGAGCGACCACGACGGCCGGGCCGAGATCGCCGACCTGCCGCCCGGCACCTATAGCGTACGGATCTGGCATCCGCTGGTGCGGCCGTCGGCCAAGCCGCCGGTTCAGACGCTCACCGTCGCCGCGGCAGGCGCGGAACTGTCGGCGACGCTGGCGCTGGTGGCACCGCCGCGCCGCGACCTCGAACACGGGCTTTACTGAGCCATGGCCAGGATTGGGCGCCGCATGGGCTTTCGCCGCCGACTGACCGTCTTTCTCATGACGACCCTGGTGCTGGTCCAGGCGCTGACGGCGGCCGCGGTCTACAGCTTCACCCGCTCGACCCTGGTCGAGCAGGGCAAGGCGCAGCTGGCCGACGCCGCGGGCCTGTTCGTCCGCCAGCTGGACGAGATCGGCGTCCAGGTCTCCGCCGACGTCCAGGTGCTGGCGCTCGATTTCGCGCTGCGCCAGGCGATCGCCCAGCGCGAGCTTCCGACCGTGCTGTCGGCGCTGCGCAACCATGGCCGCCGGGTCGGCGCCGCGCGCGTGATGCAGGTCGGGCTCGACGGCATGATCGATGTCGACACCGCCGACCCCGAGGGGCATGCGCCCACCAGGCTCTTTGCCTTTCCCGAGTTGATCGACGCCGCTGCGGTCAATGGCCGCGGCGCCTCGGTGGTGGCGATCGACGGGCTTGCTTCCTGGCTGGTCGTCGTGCCGGTGAAGGCCCCGGTGCCGATCGCCTATATCGCGGTCTACCTGCCGCTCGACGACGCGCTCCTGGGCAAGCTGCAGAAGCTCGCGGCGCTGCCCAAGGCCATCGAGCTGGCGTTCGACGACCATGGTGCCTGGCATCCGGTCGCCGGCACGGCGGCGGGCCTCTTGGCCGATCTGCCGAAGCCGGGCGCCGTGCTCGCGGGCACAACAGGCCCCGACACCTCCACCCCCGACACCTCCACCCCCGACACCTCCACCAACGTGCTGCAGCAGAAGGACGAGCTGGTGCTGGCCGTCCCGCTCGCCACCCCGGCCGACAGCACGCGGGTCGTGGCGGTGCTGGGCTATTCGATCGACGAGGCGCTGCAGCAGTACCGGCTGCTCATGTTCGTGATCGTCGTGCTGCTGGCGCTCGGCCTGGTCGTGGCGCTCGCCGGCGCCATGCTGATCGCCCGCGGTGTCGCGCGGCCGGTCGAGGAGCTCGCCGCTGCCACGCGGCGTATCGAAAGCGGCGACTACAGCCCGCCGCCGCTCCTGCCCCAGGAGGATGAGATCGGGCAGCTGAGCCAGGCGCTCGGCAGCATGGCCCTCGCGATCAGCGAGCGCGAGGAGCGTATCCGCTACCAGGCCTCGCATGATCCGGTGACCGGGCTCCTCAACCGGGCGGCGTTCGAAGTCGCGATGGCGCCGTTCCTGGCGCCGGCCCATGTCCGGGGGGCGCTCTTGAGCGTCGGCCTCGCCCGGCACCAGCAGATTGTCAACACGGTGGGCCGCGAGATCGCCGACCGGGTGCTGAGGGATGCGGGTGCCCGGCTTTCGAACCTGCTCGCGGCGGCCGGGCGCGATGTGCCGCTGGGCGTCGTCGGCGACCGGTCCTTCGCCCTGTTCATGCCCGGGCTCGATGCCGAGGGCGCCCATCAATGGGCCGAGCGGATCGCCCAGCATTTCGACCGGCCGTACCTCGAGGGCGACCTCACGATCGACAGCGCCGCCGCGGTCGGCATCGCGCTCGCGCCGATCCACGGCGCCACCGACTCCGAGCTGCTGCTGCACGGCGACGTGGCGCTGCTCTCCGCGCTCGGCTCGGAAAATCACGTCGCGATCTATGATCCGGCGACCGATCCGCACCGGCCGGAGCACCTGTCGCTGATGAGCGACCTGCGCGAGGCGCTCGACCAGAACGCGCTGCAGCTGTTCTACCAGCCGAAGCTCGACCTGGCGGTCGGCCGGATCTCAGGCGCCGAGGCGCTGATCCGCTGGCGCCATCCCAAGCGCGGCTTCGTGCCGCCTGATGCCTTCATCACGCTCGCCGAGGAAACCGGTAACATCCAGCGCCTGACCCGCTGGGTGCTCGAAGCCGGCATCGGCCAGGTCGCGGCCTGGCGCAAGATGGGCCTGGCGCTCCGGCTCTCGATCAACCTGTCGGTCCGTGACCTGGCCGACGAGAGCCTGCCGGAACGGATCGGCGCGCTCATGGCCGCCTACGACGTGCCGGCCGACTATCTGGTGCTCGAGGTGACCGAGAGCGCCATCATGGGTAAGCCCGATGCGGCGATCGCCGTGTTGCGCCGGCTCGCGAACCAGGGCATCGCGCTTTCGGTCGACGATTTCGGCGTCGGGCAGTCCTCGCTCAACTACCTGCGCCGGCTGCCGGTGAGTGAGCTCAAGATCGACAAGAGCTTCGTCTTGAAGCTGGCCGAAACGCCGGACGACCGCACCATCGTGCAGTCCGTGGTCGAGCTCGGCCATCGCCTCGGCTACAGTGTCACGGCCGAGGGCATCGAGGACGAGGCGAGCCTGGCGCTTCTCAGCAATTACGGCTGCGACTATGGCCAGGGCTACCATATCGGCAAGCCGATGCCGGCCGAGGTGTTCAACCGCTTCCTGAGCGACGCCCGCTGGCGCGGCAAGCGCCTGCAGGAGGCTTCGTGACGCCTGCCCGGCGCACGGTCGGTCTCATCCTTTTCCTGGCGGTCGCCAGCATCGGCCGCGCCTTGGCCTTCGAACTCGGTGACGAGCTGCACCTGGATGGCTTCGTCGACGGCCGGCTCATCGAGCCGGGCAGCGAGAAGAGCTGGATCAAGGGCGGCTTCGGCAAGCTGCGCTACGGCAGCGGCGGGTTCGAGGCGAATGCCGGCGGTATCGTCCTGGTGCCCTGGGCCCAGATCACGCCGGCGCTGATCGGCGTCGTTGACCTGCGCTACGACCCGGGCCAGCGCGACATCTTCGGCGTCGACGAGGCCTATCTGCGCTATCGCCCGGTCTCGACCACGCCCTGGCGCTGGTCGGTCAAGGCCGGCGCCTTCTTCCCGCCGATCTCGCTCGAAAACGACGCCGTCGGCTGGACCAGCCCCTGGACGATCACGCCGTCGGCCATCAACAGCTGGGTCGGCGAAGAGCTGCGTACGATCGGCGTCGAGCCGCGGCTCGAATGGCGCGGCGAGGCGGGCACGCTGACCGCGACCGCGGCGACATTCGGTGCCGCGAGCAAGGCTGGCACCTTGCTCGCGGACGGCGGCTGGAACCTCTCGGACGTAATCACGCCGCTCGGCGGGCGCGTCCGGCTGCCCAGCGCGTGGGGCGCGGCCCGCAGCAGCCGTGTGTTCGACGAGGTCGACAATCGCGTCGGCTGGTACGCGGGGGCCAGTTGGCGGATGCCCGAATGGGGCGAGTTGTCGCTCTTGCGCTACGACAACGACGCCGATCTCGACGCGAGCGTCACCAACAAGCCCTGGCGCACCCGCTTCTGGAGCCTCGGCGCCAAGACCGGGATCGACGAGTTCACTATCCTGGCCCAGGGCATGCTGGGCGACACCAGCGTCGCCTATGAGCCGGAGGAGTCCACCACGACTCGGTTCTACGCCGCCTATCTGCTGGTCGGCTGGCAAAGGGGCGACTGGCGCATCGCCGGCCGCGTCGACCGGTTCGGCACGGGCAACGACGGCGGCGACAGCGATGATATCAAGACCGAGCATGGCCTGGCCGAGACGCTTGCCGTCACTTGGCGGCCGCGCGACTGGCTCCGGCTGACCGGCGAGGCGCTCCGGGTCGACAGCACGCGGGCCCAGCGCCTGACCCAGGGTCTCGCCCGGCGCTCGGTCGACGACCAGTTCCAGGCCTCGGCACGCCTGTTCTTTTGACGGCAATCAATCGGCAAGAAATCCGGCCTACGCTTGAGGCCGCTTCGCGCCCAAAGGGCTTAAGAATCGAGACAAGCCATGACGCCGCTCAAAGAGCGCTTCCGGACCCGCATCCCCTCCGTCCCGGCCTTCCTGCGCCGCGCCGCCGCCGACCGCCGGCGGCTCGCCTACGACCTGCTGCCGATCGCGTCCACGCCGGCGATGCGGGCGCGGATCGCCCGGCTCATCGCACTCACTCAGCCCAAGACGCCCGGCTTCGCACCGTCCGAGACTGCGCGCGCGTGGCATCGGGCGCTCGATGACACGGGCATCACGCCGACCCTGCCGCGCTGGCCCACCGCCTGGACCGACGAGCTGCGCGCCTATTTCCAGTCCGTGCCCTGCACCGATCCCTATCGCACCCATCTGGGATCGTTCCTCTGGGACCAGGTGCCCAGCACCGAGACGAACATGGGCTATTTCGGCATCGAGCAGGTGCTGAAGGCGCCCCATGCGCTCGAGATCTTCAACGATCGCCGGGTGCTGGAGACGGCCGAGCTCTATCTCGGCTGCAAGCCGCTGCTCGACAATATCGGCTGCTGGTGGTCCTACGGCGACCGGCCGGCGGCCAAGGGCACGCAGCGCTATCACCGCGATTTCGATTCGATCCGCGGCTTCAAGCTGTTCCTCTATCTGACCGATGTCGACGAGACGGCAGGCCCGCACGTCTATATGAAAGGCTCGCATACGAGCCCGCTGCTCGACACCGGCCGGGCGCAGAGCGACGAGGCGATACGCGCCGCCTTCGGCGCCGAAAACGAGGTCCATATGGTCGGCGGCGCCGGCACCTGGTTCCTCGCCGACACGTTCGGCTTCCACAAGGGCGCGCTGCCGACGACCGGGCGGCGGCTCATCCTGGTCGCGCAATACAACGTCAACCGCTCGCCCCACCTGCCGCCGGCCCCGGTCATGGCCCGGCCGGACGCGGCGCTCGATCCGTTCGTCAACCGGCTGCTGCTGGCGTGAGACGGGACGGGTTGTGACCCGTGCGAGCGGGAGGGGGAGGAGCCGGCAGGGCCCATTTTTCCGCCGGGGAGCAAGGCGCAGGCCATCAGAGCTGTTTCACCGAACTGGCGCCGAGGGCGGGCCCGCCGCGCACGTCAAAGGGGATCGTCTGCGTCTTGCCCTGTCGCTCCAGCGAGACATGAAGCTGCAACGGACCGCGCGGGACGGCAGCGGCGAGCCTGGCGGCTGCGCCACCCGCTTCCAACAGGAGCATGCAAGGCTCGTCGACCGTGATCGCCAGCCCCGGATCAAGCGACAGGCGGCCGGCGGCGTAGAATATGATTTCGGTAACGCCCAGCCGGTCGTGGCGGACCGCCTGAATATCCGAGGTATTGGCGAGAACCCGCACCGGACTGTGCCGCGCATAGTCGGCAAGACGCGCCGCGTCGATGTCCGGCACCACGATGTACTGATAGCTGGCGCCGTTCGGACGCGTTCCGTGGCTTACGAACAGGGAAAAAACGTCCTTGGTGACCGGCACCTTGGGCTGAAGGGAATTGATGTCCGACCAGCTGCCGGTGCGCGGACCCGTACCCAGCGTGACGTCGGCTTTCCCCGGGAACACATAGCCGACACCGTCGTGCAACACCCAGGACACGCCCGCCAGCGCCTGTTGTCCCGGGGGCGCGGTCCGGCCATCGACCAGCACATTGCCCCGCAGCAAGGTTTGATTGAGGGTGGTGTCGACGTCGACCGTCCGCGTCGAGGAAATTCCGGCACCGAGGGCCACGAACTCGTCGTCGAAGAAGAACCAGGCCTTGTGGGCATGGAGAGAAGTTCCGGCCTCGACATCGACCTTCATCGCCGCCGCGCCATACGTCCCGTCCGAGACGCCGCCGACGAAGCCGTTCTGCTGGTCGACGTGGCTGAGGAAGCGCGGCACCTCGGCGGGAGCGGTCACGCCCGGCAAATGAGCCCAGTCCCAGGCGGGATAGATGTCCAGATATTCGTCGCCGCGCCGGGCGATGGTGGTGAAGCCGAAGGGAAGCCAATAGCCCTTCAGGTTCTCGCCGTTGATGGTTTCCGTTCCGTAGGTGCGGTTGGAGACCATCTTGACCGATGCGTAATATCCGGCCCGCTGGTGGACCGTGAAATCGGAATCCCAGAAGTGTTTGTGGCCAAGAAAACTGAAGGGCGCCCCCGTTCCTTGGATGTGCGCCTTCAAGCCGTCATATTCGCCCTTCTTCCCCGGGTTCAGCTCCGCCATCGCGTCGAGCGCCGGGAGTAGGCCTGGCGCCTCCTGGCCCGCTCCCGGCCGGGCGATCTCGCGGCCGATCGCTCCCGGATCGAGCATCCGGCCGCGCACCATCAGGCGCGTGCCGTCGAGCAGGAGGTCGGACAGGACGCCGACATGGGCGGCGTCGAAGGCGAACCGGGTGCCCTGCAGCAGTCGGGCGTTGGCGGTGCCGTCCTTCAGCAGATTCAGGCCATATCCGCCGTCGTAGAGCTGCGGGCCATGCTGGTGGAAGCTGTGATCGTACTGGATCCCTTCAGACTCGGCCGTCACCGCGGCCACGCTCTCCATGGCTTTCGCTGCGTTCGCCACGTCCTCGGCCGACGGTCGCAACACGCCGCGCACCAATTGTTCGGTGGCGCACCACACCAGGTTCTCTCCGGTGAAGTGGTAAGACGCCAGTTCCACGGGATCGTGCAGGTCTGCCAGTCCCGAGCGAAGGAGATCGGCCGGCAGATCTCGGTCCATCAGAATTAGAATTGGTTCTAGCGCCAGTTGCTGGCCGATCTCGGTGTGCCACCAGTCGTCGGCAGCGGGCCTTTTCCGGTACCAGAACGCCAGTCCCCTTACGATCGCATCCCGCATCGCGGCCGAGGCGTGATCCGGGCTGTTCGGGTTTCGATAGGCAATGGCCATCAGTTTCAGGCGATCCAGATGCTTCTGCGGATCCCAGTTGAGCGAACGGTCGGCATAGTTGATGTCAGGCCAGCTTCCATCGGCAGCGAGGGAGGCGAGAGAACGGGACGCATCGGCATAGGGTGCGGCCTCGTACTGGGCAACGAGCCTGCCTTTGATGACGGTAATATCTGCATCACTGGAAACTGTCGGCGATTGCGCCAATGCGTGGCCGCTTGCGGCAAGCCCCAGAATCACGGCAATGGCGGCGATGCGTCCCGGGCAGCAAACGGCGAGAACTCTTGGCACGCCTTCCTCCTCTGGCCGCCGGACGGCGGCATGATGGGCCGGTTCAGCTTTTCAGCCCGCGGCGATAAAGGGTGATGCGTTGCGGCGCCTCTAACCAGGCGGGTTCGAGGCCGTACCGTGAGGGGCCCAATCCCGGCGGACCGGCTGTCGGTAGAGCGAACGGACGAGGAGGGGATGGTGGATCAATTCGCAATCGTCAGGTGAAAGGGGCAAAAGGAGAATGTACGCACTGCGCCGCGTTTCGACGAGCCCCGCGGCTTCAAGCCGTTCCTTTATCCGACCGATGTCGACGAGACGGCAGGCCCGCACGTCTACATGGAAGGCTCGCATACGAGCCCGCTGCTCGACACTGGCCGGGCGCAGAGCGACGATGCGGTGCGCAAGGCCTTCGGCGCCGGGAACGAGGTCCATATGGCCGGCGCCGCCGGCACCTGGTTCCTCGCCGACACGGTTCGGCTTCCACAAGGGTGCGCTCCCCACGACGGGCCGGCGGCTCATCCTGGTCGCGCAATACAACATCAACCGCTCGCCCCACCTGCCTCCGGCCCCGGTCATGGCCCGGCCGAACCCGGCCCTCGCCCCGTTCGCCAATAGGCTGCCGCTGGCGTGAGCCGAGGGCGGGCTCGCGCTCGTCGCGAATGGCCCTGAACAGCGACCGTCAGTCCGGATGAGTGATCCCTTCCTCAAGAAGGGCGATGCTCATGCCGGCGGACAGGTGCAACGGGCCGACCACTTCGTCCTTCACGATCTGCCGCAGAACGGCCAGCGCCGGCTCGCGTGCCACGCCCAGGCAGCATTGGGCGGCAATCAGTCGAACCTGAATGTGGGGATGGTCGAACAGTTTCGTCAGTGCCAGTCGAGCCTGAAGTCCTCGTCTGCGAAGCTCCTTGTCTATTTCGCTTTGTTTGTCAAAAATTCTATTGTATTCCTTTATTTCGTCATTGAGCATGGATGGATATTGCTGCTCGCAGAGCGACGCGAATTGGACAACAAGTTCGTCGATTGTTAGATTATCGAGTTTCATTATTTCAGCACTCCAACCGCGCGCAAACCTACCAAGTCGTCCGTGAAGAACCCGCCTGAGCGATATTTCAGGCGGGTTTTGCGTCTGTGCCGTCGGCGGGCCAGACCTGGATCCAGGCACACAAGATCGCTGTGAACCACCTCAGCAGGAGGTGGAAATTGA